>NC_007626.1:2457429-2771144 GCF_000009985.1 Paramagnetospirillum magneticum AMB-1 | reverse complement strand
GATGAACCCCGCCGCTGGGCCGCCATCGCCGCCCAGAACGACGAGACCCGCAAGGCCTTCGGCGGGGCCACGGCCCTGGGCAAGCGCCGCACCGAGCTGGGCGACGCCCCCTCGGCGGTGGTGGTGCCCATCGAGGCCTATGTGGAGCGCGAGGCCATCACCATGGTCCTGTCCGAAAAGGGCTGGATCAGGGCGCTCAAGGGGCATTCCGACGCGCCCGAGGCGCTGAAGTTCAAGGAAGGCGACCAGCTTGGGCATCTGCTCAAGGCCTGGACCACCGACAAGATCCTGGTCTTCGCCACCGATGGTCGCTTCTACACCATCGGCGGCGACAAGCTGCCGTCGGGGCGCGGCCATGGCGAGCCGCTGCGCCTGATGATCGATCTGGCCGGCGACGTGGACATCGCCGCGGTGATGGTCCACAAGCCGGGCCGCAAGCTTCTGGTCGCCACCAATACCGATCGCGGCTTCGTGGTCGAGGAGAACGAGGTCCTGGCCCAGACCCGGGCCGGCAAGATGGTTCTGAACTGCGCCGATGGCGAGAAGGCCAAATTCTGCTTGCCGTTCGAGGGCGATGCCGTGGCGGTGATCGGCGAGAACCGCAAGCTGCTGGTGTTCATGGCCGAGGAAATTCCGGTGCTGACCCGGGGCAGGGGGGTGATCTTGCAGAAATACCGCGATGGCGGCATGGCCGACATCAAGGTCTTCACCCTGGCCCAGGGCCTGACCTGGAACCTGGGCGACCGGGTGCGCACCGAATCCGACCTGACCCCCTGGCTGGGCAAGCGTGCCTCGGTCGGCCGCCTGCCACCCACCGGATTTCCCAGGAATAACCGTTTCTCATAAGGGATATGACGGTTTTCCGAAGTGGCCGGTCGCGTTGCGTCCCCCTTGCATTGGTGTAGGATAATTTCCACCTGATCCGGATCAACCGGCAAAAGTTTTCTGGGAGGAGACTTTAATGCAGCGACGTAAATTTCTGACTGGAGCGGCGGTAGGCGCCGCCGCCGCCTCGACGACCATCGCGGCCCCGGCCATCGCGCAGAGCATGCCCGAGATCAAGTGGCGCCTGGCCTCCAGCTTCCCCAAGAGCCTGGATACCATCTATGGCGCCGGTGAGGTTCTGGCCAAGCGGGTGGCCGAGGCCACCGACGGCAAGTTCCAGATCCGGGTCTTCGCCGGCGGCGAGATCGTGCCCGGTCTGCAGGTCCTCGATGCCGTGCAGAACGGCACCGTCGAATGCGGCCACACCGTCAGCTACTACTATGTGGGCAAGGACGCCACCTTTGGCTTCGACGCCTCCATGCCCTTCGGCGCCAATACCCGCCAGCAGAATTCCTGGTTGTACCATGGCGGCGGCATGGCGCTGATGCGCGAGTTCTTCGCCAAGTACAACATGCTGAACTTCCCCTGCGGCAATACCGGCACCCAGATGGGCGGCTGGTTCCGCAAGGAGATCAAGACGGTCGAGGACCTCAAGGGCCTCAAGTTCCGTATCGGCGGCTATGCCGGCAAGGTGTTGACCAAGCTGGGCGTGGTGCCGCAGCAGATCGCCGGCGGCGATCTCTATCCCGCCCTGGAAAAGGGCACCATCGATGCCGCCGAATGGGTCGGCCCCTATGACGACGAGAAACTGGGATTCAACAAGGTGGCGCCCTACTACTACTACCCCGGCTGGTGGGAAGGCGGCCCCTGCGTTTCGGCCCTGGTCAACAAGAACGAGTGGGAAAAGCTGCCCAAGCACTACAAGGCGGTGTTCGAGGCGGCGGCGGCCGAGGCCAATCTGGACATGAGCGCCAAGTACGACGTGCTCAATCCGCCGGCCCTCAAGCGCCTGATCGCCAACGGCACCCAGCTGCGTCCGTTCTCCAAGGACATCATGCTGGCCTGCTACAAGGCGGCTCAGGAGACTTATGCCGAGGAATGCGCGGCTAATCCCGCCTTCAAGAAGGTCTTCGACCATTGGAGCGCCTATCTGGCCGAACAGCGTTCCTGGTTCAGCGTCGCCGAGGCCGGCTTCGACAATTTCATGCTCTACGGCATTCCCAAGAAGTAATCCCGGGATGGCCTGAACGGGGAAAGCCCCGCACCGGAAGGTGCGGGGCTTTTTCATTGCGGCACGATTGCCTTACTTGCTATCGGGGCCGCCATACATGCCGCCGCCGAATTCGCCCTGCGGCACCTCGATCTGGATCTTCGAGGTATCGACGGCCGCGGCCTTGTCGATGCCGCCGGTGACCAGATCGGGGAAGGCGATGACCAGCCCGACCATGATGATCTGGATGATCACGAACGGCACCGCGCCCCAATAGATCTGGCCGGTGGTGATCTTGGGGGTCAGCTTGTTGGTGATCTTGTCGATATAATCGGTCTTGGGCGCCACGCTGCGCAGGTAGAACAGCGCGAATCCGAAAGGCGGGTGCATGAAGGAGGTCTGCATGTTGACGCCCAGCAGAACGCCGAACCAGATCAGGTCGATGCCCATCTTCTCGGCCACCGGTCCCAGCAGCGGCACCAGGATGAAGGCCAGTTCGAAGAAGTCGAGGAAGAAGGCCAGCACGAACATCAGCACGTTGGTGACGATCAGAAAGCCCAGCTTGCCGCCGGGCAGGCTGCTCATCAGATGCTCGACCCACAGGTCACCGTTGACGCCGCGGAACACCAAGCCGAATACCGTCGAGCCCACCAGGATGAACACCACGAAGCACGAGAGCTTGGCGGTGGTGTCCATGGCCTGGCGCATCAGGTTCCAGTCCAGCTTGCGCTTCATCAGGGCCAGGATCATGGCGCCCGCCGCGCCCATGGCGCCGCCCTCGGTGGGAGTGGCCACGCCGATGAAGATGGTGCCCAACACCAGGAAGATCAGGATCAGCGGCGGCACCAGACAGGTCACGGTGCGCAGCAGCAGCCCCATGCCGCGCAGGGACCGGGCCTCGGGCGGAAGGGCCGGGGCGAAGCTCGGCCTGATCATGGTGACCAGGAAGATGAAACCGGCGTAAAGGCCGGTCAGCACGAAGCCGGGGATGAAGGCGCCAGCATACATGTCGCCCACCGAGCGGCCCAACTGGTCCGCCATGATGATCAGCACCAGGGAGGGCGGAATGATCTGGGCCAGGGTACCCGATGCGGCGATGACGCCCGAGGCGACGCGGCGGTCATAGCCATAGCGCAGCATGATGGGCAGGGAGATCAGGCCCATGGAGATGACCGAGGCCGCCACCACGCCGGTGGTCGCGGCCAGCAGGGCGCCGACGAAGATCACCGCATAGGCCAGTCCGCCGCGGATGGGGCCGAACAGCTGGCCGATGGTGTCCAGCAGGTCCTCGGCCATGCCGCTTCGTTCCAGAATCAACCCCATGAAGGTGAAGAACGGAATGGCCAGCAAGGTGTCGTTGCGCATGATGCCGAAGATGCGCTCGGGCAGCGCCTGGAACAGGCTGGCGTTCAGCAGGCCCAGCTCGATGCCCACCAGGCCGAAGACGATGCCGTTGGCGGCCAGGGCGAAGGCCACCGGGTAGCCGATCAGCAGGAAGAACACCAGCGCCGCGAACATCAGCGGCGCCATGTTGGCGATCAGGAATTGGGTCATGCCGCTTCTCCGTCCGCCGAGGTGTGATGGTGATGGCCGTGGTCGCCGGGATCGGCAAGATCACCGGTCAGGATGGCGATCTTCTTGATCAACTCGGAAACGCCTTGCAGCATCAGCAGGGAGAAGCCCACGGGCAGAAGCAGTTTGACCGGCCAGCGGATCAGACCGCCGGCATCGGACGACATCTCCATCATGGTGAAGGACTTCATGAACATGGGCCAGGACAGGGTCAGGATCAGCAGGGCCATGGGGAACAGGAACACCAGTGTTCCCAGGATGTCGATCCAGATCTGGGTCCGGCGCGGCAGGCGGCCGGCGATCACGTCGATGCGGATGTGCTCGTTCTTCAGCAAGGTGTAGCCGGCGCACAGCAGGAACACCGCCGCGAACAGATACCACTGCACCTCAAGCCAGGCATTCGAGCTATTGGAGAAGATATAGCGGATGGTGGCGTTGCCGGAACTGACGATCACCATGAGGAGGATCAGCCAGTAAACGGAGCGCCCCACCCACTCGTTGATCCGATCAATGAGCGAGCTGAGTGCCAGAAGCGGTTTCAATGCCGAATCCTCCCATTCCCCTGTCGATTTATTGTCGTGACCGGCTTGTGGCGCCGGATTCCCGATCCCACGATCTCACAAGAACTTCAGGCGGGCCAGTTGTGGACTCCCGTAGGTCATGCCCCGTCGCCGGGGGCAAAACGCTTCCAGCCGTCGGGTCCGAAGGCCTCGAGGGGTTGATAGCGGGTCTTGTAGGACATCTTGCGGCTTTCCCCGATCCAGTAGCCGAGATAGACGAAGGGCAGGGCCATCCGTTTCGCCTCCTCCACCAGCCACAGCACCATGAAGGTGCCCAGGCTGCGGGACGCCAGATCGGGGTCGAAGAAGGAATAGACTGCCGAGAGGCCGTCATTCATGCGGTCCGCCAGGCAGGCCGCCGCCAGGTTGCCGTCACCGTCTCGGAACTCGACGATAAAGGTGTCGATGGGGCTGTCCTCCACCATGGAGCGGTAGTCGTAAAAGCCCATCAAAGCCATGTCGCCACCGGAATGCCGTGATTCCTGGTAGCGGGCGAACAGGCGGAACTGGTCGGCGCTGGCCCGGGCTGGAACCTTGCTGGCCGTCAGGCCGCCATTGGCCCGCCAGATGCGGCGCATGGTGCGGTCGGGAACGAAGTCGTCGGCGACGATGCGGACCGGAATACAGGCGCTGCAGCCGGGGCAGGCGGGGGTATAGGCGATGGAGTGGCTGCGGCGGAAGCCGGCCCGGGACAGGGCTTCGTGCAGGCTGTCGGCGTCGGTGCCGTTCAGCTCGGTGACGATCTTGCGCTCGAGACGACCCGACACGTACGGGCAGGGGAGCGGTGCCGTCGTGAAGAAGAAGTGGGGTCGTTTAAGCGGAAAATGATCCATGGAAATCCGTTGTCCGATATCCGGGCCGAACCGCCCAGTTTCTCACATATAGGAGTCGGCGACCGCCGTTGCCAGTCCCTTGGACTCAGCCGCCCCACTGCGCCGGGTCGTTGACCACCACCGTTCCCGCCAACATGTCGTGCACGGTGCGACGCCGGGTATTGAACAGGGCGACGGCCAGAATCAGCCAGCAGGTCAGCGCCACCGATCCGTAGAAACAGACGGTCTGGATGGCGGCCTGAAGCAGGCTGGGCCGTCCGTTGTCGTTAAAGGCATTGGGTCCCACCGACATGACCCGGATATTGGCCGCCCGCATGCCCAGCGTGGCCGAGCGTCGGCTGGCGATGGTCAGGGTGTGATAGGCGATGGGGGTCAGCGCCATCACCACCATCAGGGCGGGCCACAGCAGGCCGAGGGTCAGGGCGCCCAGGATGATCGAGGCCATGAACACGATCCCCACCAGCAGGCCGACTACGATCAGATCGATGCAATAGGCATAGATGCGCCGGGCGGTGATCCCCATGTAGTAGCGCGGCTGTCCCCAGGGATCGTCCCATTCCGGCGCGTTGTCGATGATGCGGGAGAAGGCAGAGGGCGGCATGGGCATGGCGGCCGCCTCTAACGCTTCGGCGCGGGTGTCGCGGCCTTCAGGGGAACCGACAGGGATTGGGAATCCACCGGACCCACGTCATTCTCGCGCAGGAGGATGATGCTGATGCGGCGATTGCGCAATCCCTTGGGGTCGGCCTTGTCCAGGGGTTCCTGGTCGGCGCGGCCGACGATGCGGTCGATGCGGCCTTCCGGCACGCCCGAGGCGATCAGCGCCCGGCGGGTGGCCAGGGCGCGGTCGGCCGACAATTCCCAGTTGGTGTAGCCGGACGGGTCGCGGAAGGGGATGGCGTCCGTATGGCCGGAAATGGCGATCCGGTTGTCGGGAAGCTGCCGCACCACGCGGGAGACCAGATCCAGCATGGCGCGGGTGTGCCCGTAGGGCGCGCTGGAGCCCGACGGGAACATGGCCAGGCCTTCCTGGTCGGTGATCTGGATGCGCAGTCCCTCGGGAGTGTTGTCCACCAGCATGGAGCCCTGGAACTGCTTCATTTCCGGAATGCCCTTCATGGCGCCTTCCAGAACTTCCTTGGCCTTGTCGAACTTCTGCTGTTCGCGCTGGGCCTGGGCTTCCTTGAATTCCTGCTCGGACATGCCCGAACGGTCCTTGCCCTGGCCGGCGCCCTGTCCCTCACCCTGGCCGGCTCCCTTGCCGGGGCCCAGGGAGCTGTCGCCCTCATTCTCGGGCGCGAATTCCTTGGATCCGGTCAGGTCCTCGCCGCCCGGGCCGATGGAGGCGGGGGGCAGGTGCTGCACCAGGGAGGGGGACGAGGTGTTGGAGACCTGGGCGCCCTCGCCGATCACCTTGCCGCCCAGCAGGCCGCCGGCGCCGGACGAGCTTTTCGACGCCATGGTGGGGGCGAAATAGTTGGACACGCCGGTCAGCTGTTCCTCGGTGACGGCGTTGAGCAGCCACAGCAGCAGGAAGAAGGCCATCATGGCTGTCACGAAGTCGGCATAGGCCACCTTCCAGGCACCGCCATGGGCGCCGCCGGCCACCTTCTTGACCCGCTTGATGATGATCTGCTGACCGCCTTCGGCCATGTCCGGCTGCCTTCTCGGTTAATCGGGTGGCAGGTTGGTGACGGTCTCTTCCAGTTCCTGGAAGGTCGGGCGCAATTCGTCGGGCAGGATTTTGCGGGCGAACTCGATGGACACCTGGGGGGCGTAGCCCTGCATGTGGCCGAGCAGCCCGGCCTTGATGGCCAGGAAGTAGTAATGGTCGGAGTCGAAGCACAGCTGCATGTTGCGGGCGATGGGCGCGATGAATGCGTAAGAGATCAGCACGCCCGAGAACGTGCCCACCAGCGCCGCGCCGATCAGATGGCCCAGCACCTCCGGCGGCTCGGTGATGGAGCCCATGGTATGAATGACGCCCAGCACCGCCGCCACGATGCCCAGCGCCGGCATGGCGTCGCCCATCAGGTTCACCGCGTGGGCGATCTCGTGATAGTGCTTGTGATGGGCTTCCAGCTCGCCGTCGATGATGGATTCCAACTCGTGGGCGTTGCTGGTTCCCAGGGTCAAAAGGCGCAGGTAGTCGCAAAAGAACGTCCGGGTATGGTGGTCCGAACTGAACTTGGGGAACTTGCCGAACAGGGGGCTTTCATCGGGCTTTTCCACGTGGCTTTCCAGCGCCAGGTCGCCCTTGGTCTTGGCCAGCTTGAACACCGCGTACAACACCGACAGCAATTCGATGTAATCGTCCTTGCCGTGATGGGCGCCCTTGAAAACCAGCCCGAGATTCTTGCTGATGCCGATGATGATGGTCTTGGGATTGCCGAGCAGCAGAGAACCCACCGCGGCACCGATGATGATCAGCCACTCGAAGGGCTGGAACAGAACGCTGAGATGACCGCCCGGTGCGGCATACCCGCCGATGACGCTGACGAATGTCACGACGATGCCGATGATTGCGAACATTCACTTCCCCTGAACGCCACCCCGACGGGGGTGGGCGGATCGTCTCCCAATGACGGAGAATGCTATAATTCCTGCTCCATGTCTTGAGTCAACTGCCTTGTCGTGATGAAAGTCGTCTCTTTTCACACACAATGGGAAAAGGCGCATTTGACCTGGACGACGGAACGCATTTAAATCTACATCCCGCGTCCAATGATATCGAGCCGTTCATGTCCCTTGATACCCGCTCTTTTCGCAAAACTCTGGGTTGCTTCGCCACTGGCGTTACGGTGGTCACGACCCTGATCCCAGAGGCCAAGGAGCCGGTGGGCGTTACGGTCAGCGCGTTCTCGTCCCTGTCGCTGGAACCGCCGCTGGTGCTGTTCTGCCTGGGCAACGGGACGTCCAGCATGGAGTCTTTCAAGACCTTTGGGCATTTTTGCGTCAACATTTTGTCGGAACATCAGCGGGACCTCTCTATCCGCTTCGCCAGCCGGTCCGAGGACAAGTGGCAGGGCGTGTCGTGGAGTGCCGGCGCCAGCGGCGTACCCGTCCTGGCCGGCTGCCTGGCCAGCCTGGAATGCTCGCTGGTCAACGTGGTTGATGGTGGCGACCATCAGATCTTCATCGGCAAGGTGGAGAAGATGAAGCACCAGGAAGGCGGCAGTCCCCTGGTCTACTTCCGCGGCAGCTACATGGAGCCCGCGGCCTCGCCCCTCACCGACGTGGTGTGACGGGCGGATTGCCTTGCAGACGGCGGGCGGTGACCTGCGTTACCGCCCCCGCTCCAGGGTCAGCACCGAACGCTTGGCGTCTAGGCCCAGCCGGTAGAGGCGGTTGACGCTCCAGGCAGGCAGCATGTCGGCGTAGTGGCGCGACAGCGGATTGCCCGACTGGCCGGTGGCGATGACGAAGCGGCTGTCGGCCAAGTCGGCCAGATCGAAGACCACCCGCAATCCGGCCCCGTGAATCTGGGGGAAGTGCGCTCCGTCACCCTCGACCGTGTAGGTCCCGCGAGAGATGGTGAAGTCGTCGCCATCGGACGGCACCTGCAGATTGGCCATGTCGCCCAGCACCGGAATCTTTCCCAGGAAAGGGTGCGCGAAGCGGGCCGGGTGGGCGGCGCCCCAGCGCCATGTCTTCATGTCCTTGCCCCAGGCCTTCTCCAGGTCGGCCAGGGCCTTTGTCAGGCTGCCCTCGATCAGATCGTCGCAGCTCTCTGCCTCGGGGGTGGTGATGTCGTCGCACCAGTGCCGCCGCCGGGTCAGGATATCCACCAGAACCGGCGCCCTGACCTGTTCGAAGGCCGGAAAGTTGTCCTTCAGCTCGTCGGCCAGGATGGCCCGGTTCAGACGGTTCATCCAGGCGGCGAAGATCAGCGGCTCGGACCGGTCACGGTCGGCCTTGCCGTCCCACTCGGCAATCCGGTGGGCGATGTCGCGGGCGTGCTGGTCCTTGAACTCGATGCCGGTCAGCAGGTCCTTCAACTCGATGGCCTGTGGCGAGACCGCATCAGCCTGGATGGCCGCCATATCCTCGATGGTCAGGCCGCGGCGTTCGCCCAGCAGGTCGCGGATGCGGGCGGCGCGATAGCCGTCGGGCCAGGACGCGGTGATCAGATGGGGGTATTTCTCGCCCACCACCTTGTTGTTGGCGTTGATCAGCACGGCGGATTTGGGATTGAGGCTTTGCGGCAGCTTGGCCGTGGCCACCCAGCCGGTCCAGTCGCCTTCCCCGGTCCATCCGCGCATGGGCACGGTGCCGTTGCCCGATTTGCGGACGGGAATCCGCCCGGCGGTGAAAAAACCGATATTTCCGGCGGTATCCGCATAGGCGATATTCAGGACCGGCGCCTGCACGTCCTTGACCGCCTTGGTGAAACTCGGCCAGTCGGTGGCCTGGTTCAGCGCATGCAAGGCCCCGACGCTGGTGTCGCCGTGACCGAGGGCGGTGGCGGCGAGGGCCACCACCTCGTCCTTGGCGGCGATGGCCTGGGGGAGGAGATCGGAAATCACCGGCCCGTGGCGGGTTTCGCGCACGGTCAGGGTCACATCGGCCCCGCCCTTGACCTTGATGGTCTCGGTCCGCGTGAGAAACGGCTTGGCGCCCTCGGGGGTGCGGTAGCCGGTTTCGCCGGCCAGTTTCTCGACGAACAGATCGACGGTATCGGCCTGGGTGGAGGTGAAGCTCCAGGCGATGCGGCCGTTATGGCCGATCAGATGGAAGGGCAGGCCAGGGACGGTGGCGCCCGCCAGCTTGAGCCCGGGCATTTCCACTTCCGCCAGATACCACAGGACGGGAGCACGGAAGGCCAGATGCGGATCACCGGCCAACAGCGGCTTTCCCGAGCGCGTGCGGGCGCCGCCCACCACCCAGACATTGGACGCCGGCATGGGGCGCAGCGCTTCGGTGGAAAGGTCGAGCAAGGCCTTGCCGCCCTCCGTCGCCAGGGTCACCGGGGCGTCGGCGGGGTAGGCGGGGAACAGCTCCTGCATGCGCTTGGAGTCGAGGGTGCGGGCCAATTGGGCGCGCAGGACGTCGTCGTGCCAGTTCCCCGCCAGGGTCATGGCCATGATCTTCTGCCAGACCATGGAATCGGCGGGGGTCCAAGGCTCGGGCTTCAGCCGCAGCAGGTCGAATTCCGGCGGCAGGCGATGGGTATTGTAGGAAAGCCAGGCATTGATGCCGTCGGCGTAGGATTGCAGCGCCGACCGGGTCGGCTCCGGCAATGCTCCCAGCGAGCGCTCCGCCGCCTGATAGAGCCCGAGGGTGCGCATGTAGCGGTCGCTGGCCAATCCCGGCTCGCCCACCACTTCGGCCAGACGGCCGGCGCCCAGGCGGCGTTGGGTCTCCAACTGCCACATGCGGTCCTGGGCGTGGACCCAGCCCATGGCGAAGTAAGCGTCATGCCGGGTATCGGCGACGATCTTGGGGATGCCCACGCTGTCACGGGTGATGGTGGTTTTCAGCTGGATGCCGTTGACCGGGTGGCGTCCGTCGATGCGCGGCAACGAGCCCATGACCACCACGAACATGGCGGAACAGCCGAGCAGCAGGACGAGGGCCACGCCATTGGCCAGTTTGGCCCAGATGGACATGGAATCACCGATGCGCGCGAAATCAGGATTGTCGGAATTTTTTCCGGCTGTTTCCTTGAATTTCGCGCCGTTTTCGTGTTCCGGCACGGCTCCGCCCCACTTCCCAGGTTCAGGCTTCAGGCCCCTTCGTAACCCGCAAGGGGCGGCAAGTCAAAGGCCGCATCGCCTTGTGTCCGTCGTGCCTCAGGCATGATATAGGTGATCCATACATGTTTTCGCAGCAAGGACGAGGATTCCGATGATCGGTAAGTTGAACCATGTCGCCATCGCCGTGCCCGATCTGGCCGCCGCCACCGCGCTTTATCGCGACACGCTGGGGGCCAAGGTCTCCGCTCCGGTGCCGCAGCCGGCCCATGGCGTGACGGTGGTGTTCGTGGAACTGCCCAACACCAAGGTGGAGCTGCTCCATCCCATGGGCGAGAAGTCCCCCATCGCCGGCTTCCTGGAAAAGAATCCTTCCGGCGGCATTCACCACATCTGCTACGAGGTCGAGGACATCCTGGCCGCCCGCGACAAGCTGAAGGCCACCGGCGCCCGGGTGCTGGGCGATGGCGAGCCGAAGATCGGCGCTCATGACAAGCCCGTGCTGTTCCTGCACCCCAAGGATTTCAACGGCACCCTGGTCGAGCTGGAACAGGCTTAGCCGGACTCCAACCCTCCTCGGCCACGCGGGGGTGGCGGGGCGGCCGCGTGGCCGAGGAGAAACAAATGTCTTGGTATTGCGACGTCGCGCCCGGCCATCCGTTCCACGGTCCCTATCATGACCGGGAATACGGCTTTCCCGTTGCCGACGAAGCGGTGCTGTTCGAGCGCCTTTGCCTGGAGATCTTTCAGGCGGGGTTATCCTGGCTGATCGTGCTGAAGAAGCGCCCGGCCATGGCGGCGGCCTTCGACGGTTTCGAGGTGGACAAGGTGGCCGCCTATGGCGAGGCCGAGCTGGAACGGCTGATGAATGATTCCGGCATCATCCGCAACCGCCGCAAGCTGGCCGCCATCGTCGAGAATGCCCGTCGGCTGCAGGCCCTGCGGGCGCGCGAGGGCAGTTTCGCCGCCTGGCTGGCGCGGCACCATCCCCTGACCAAGGATGGCTGGGTCAAGCTGTTCAAGGCCACGTTCGTCTTCGTGGGCGGTGAGGTGGTGGGGGAGTTTCTGATGAGCATCGGCTACCTGCCGGGAGGCCATCGCGAGGATTGCCCGGTCCAGGCGCGGCTTCGCGCTGCCGGCGCACCCTGCTTCGCGGTCGATCCCGCTTTTTATGCTTGAGGTGGGGGCCTGAAATGGGAAACGACAGGACCGCCTTGGCGATCCTGCCGCATCCTACGTTCCTGGCCTCGGCCTTGACGGCGGACCTGGGACACGTTCCTCCCGACACTCAAGCCGCTTTGGCGCAACCGTTATCGGATGTCTTGCCCGTTCACCGGGCTTGGCGTCAATTTACGTAATATTCTGACGACTGTCACCACATTTCTTTGTGAACATTTCGTAAATGGCGGCCGGCGCGAAAGTCTTGAAGGCCGGCGGCGGTCGGCGCATCGTTATGGCGTCGCCTGTTGTTCCATGGAGCCTAAGCCCATGCGCCGTATCCTGCCCCTGTCCGCCGTGATCTGCCTTTCCGCCTCGGTTTCTCTGGCTCAGGGCGCGGCGGGCTCTTCCGGTCCCATGGTCATCACTATCTCTAAACTCGACTGTTCTCGGGTGATCCGACACACGCCGGCTCCGGACGTGGCCTACAAGCCGGGGGTCGACGTGCATGGCAGGCCGGTGGTGTCGGCCGATACCGATCCGGGGCGCGAGGCCTTCGCCAAGAAGGTGCTGCCCGAGGTGCTGGAGATTCCCATCACCATCAATCCGCTGACCTACAACAAGGCCAAGGCGGCCAACAAGAACAAGGCCGCCGCCGCGACGGCCGTGGCCAACAACACCACCGCCATCACCAATGCCAAGGCCCAGGGGACGGCGCTGAACAGCCAGCTTTCCACCCTCAACTCCCAGAAGACGGCGCTGACCACCACCTATAATTCCGATACTGCCGCGCTGATCGCCAATACCGGCGGGGCAGGGGCCACCGATCCGGGCCTGCTGCGGGTCCGGGCGGCGCGGCAGCAGGCCATCGACAGCGCCTACAACACCAAGCTGTCCTCCATCAATTCCCAGATCACCACCACGAATACCGCCATTGCCGCCAATACGGCCACGGTCAGCAACCTGCAGGCCCAGGACACCACGCTTCGGCAGCAATACACCGACACCAACATGGCGACCGAGGGCACCTTGGCCGGGCTGTCGGGCAAGGGGCTGGATTCCACCACCATGAAGGTCGGCGTGGTGAAGTATGACATCGCCCGCAACACCTTCACCTTCAACGACGAGCCCATGCTGTCAGAGGACCAGCGCGCCCTGGCCGAGGCCTGCGCCAGGCGCGGCGTGCGGTAGCGTTGCCAAGCGGGCCGCCTTTGCCTATTGTCCCCGTCCAGGATTGATCGGCGGGGTTCCATGATTTTCAATTCGTTCGAGCGCATGGTGGCGTTCCGCTATCTGCGGGCCCGGCGCAAGGAAGGCTTCATTTCGGTGATCGCCGGCTTCTCCCTTGCGGGGATCGGCCTGGGCGTCGCCACGCTGATCGTGGTGATGGCGGTGATGAACGGCTTTCGCCACGAGTTGCTGGGCCGCATTCTCGGCATCAATGGCCATATCGGCGTCTATGGCAGCGGCGCGCCGCTGTCGGGCTACGACCCGCTGGCCGACTCCATCCGCAAGCTGCCGGGCGTGACCCGGGTGATTCCCACCGCCGAAGGCCAGGTCTTCGCCACCTCGTCCGGCGGCGGAACGGGGGCCATCGTGCGCGGCGTGCGCGGCCAAGACCTGCTGACCCGGCCGGTCTTCCAGAAGAAGTACCGCGGCAATCCCGCCGATTTCGCTGGCGACGACGCGGTGGTGATCGGCAAGCGCCTGGCCGACAAGCTGGGCGTGCGCATCGGCGATTCCATCTCGCTGATCTCGCCCAAGGGCAACGTCACCGCCTTCGGCACCGTGCCGCGCATGCGCGGCTACCGCGTGGTGGGAACCTTTGACGTCGGCATGTTCGAATACGATTCCGGCTTCATCTTCATGCCGCTGGAGGCTGCCCAGACCTATTTCCGGCTGCCCGAACAGGTGACTCAGATCGAGGTGTTCCTGGAAAACCCCGACATGGTGCCCGAGACCCGCAAGGCCATCTGGGACCTGACCGGCACCACCGCCACCATCTATGACTGGCAGCAGGCCAACGCCAACTTCTTCAACGCCATCCAGGTAGAGCGGAACGTCATGTTCCTGATTCTCACCCTGATCATCCTGGTGGCGGCCTTCAACATCATCTCCAGCCTGATCATGCTGGTGAAGGACAAGGGGCGCGACATCGCCATCCTGCGCACCATGGGGGCGACGCGGGGGATGATCCTGCGCATCTTCTTCCTGGCCGGGGCCTCGGTGGGGGTGGTGGGCACGGTGGCGGGCACCGTGCTGGGGGTGGCCTTCGCCACCAACATCGAAAACATCCGCCAGTTCATCCAGTCGATCATCGGGCGCGAGCTGTTCGCCGCCGAGATCTACTTCCTCACCCAACTGCCGGCCCGGGTCGAGACGCGCGAGGTGGTCACCGTGGTGCTGATGGCCCTGGGCCTGTCCTTCGCTGCCACCATCTACCCGGCCTGGCGCGCCGCCAAGCTCGATCCGGTGGAGGCCCTGCGCTATGAATAACCACGGCCTGAAGCTGGACAACATCCGCCGCGCCTTCAAGCAGGGCAAGGATGACCTGGAGGTGCTGAAAGGCGCCAACCTGGAGATCAGGGCGGGAGAGATCGTCGCCCTGGTCGGTCCCTCGGGGGCGGGCAAGTCGACGCTGCTGCACATCGCCGGGCTGCTGGAACGTCCCGATGGCGGCGAGGTCTTCCTGGCCGGCAATCCTGCGGGGGCGCTGGGCGAAAAGGAACGCACCCAGCTGCGGCGTCTGCATCTGGGCTTCGTCTACCAGTACCACCATCTGCTACCGGAATTCTCGGCCATCGAGAACGTCGTCCTGCCGCAGATGATCGCCGGAGTGCCCCAGGCCAAGGCGCGCGAGCGGGCCATGGAGCTTCTGGGCCGCATGAAGCTGGCCGAGCGTGCCGAGCACCGGCCCGGCCAGCTGTCGGGCGGCGAGCAGCAGCGCGTCGCCATCTGCCGTGCCCTGGCCAATGCTCCGCGGGTTCTGCTGGCCGACGAGCCCACCGGCAATCTCGACCCCCATACCGCCGATGGCGTGTTCGACGAACTGATCCGCCTGGTCAAGGGCTCGGGCGTGGCGGCGCTGATCGCCACCCACAACCCGGATCTGGCCGCCCGCATGGACCGGGTGGTGAAGATGAGCGAAGGCTTGCTGGTCGAGGTTTAGCATTCATGCATGCTCCCAAAATCGTCGCCTATTATGCCGCGCTGCTCGCCGTGATGTTCATCGTGCTGAGCCTTCGCGTGATCAAGGCCCGTTATCGCGCCAAGGCGTCGCTGGGGGACGGCGGCGACGAGGGGCTGACGAGGGCCATTCGGGTTCACGGCAACTTCGCCGAGTTCGTGCCCTTTGCCTTGGTTCTGATCACCCTGGCGGAAATGAACGGTTCTCCCTTCTGGTCTATCCACGCCCTGGGGACGTTGTTGATCGTGTCCCGCCTGTTCCATGCCTGGGGGCTGACCTCCGGCGTGCTCCGCTTCCGTCAGGTGGGCATGATCGGGACCTTCATCGTCCTGCTGGGGGCCGCGACCCATGCGGTTCTCGGCGGATAAGGAGTCTTTGGGGCCGTGCCCGCTTTGCGCCCAGCCGAGTATGTCGACTGGCCCAAGGACAGGGGACAAGCGCGTTGAGTTGGGCTAATCTGCCGCCATGCCTGCCTATGCCGATTTCGTCCATCTCCGTGTGCACACCGCCTATTCCCTGGCGGAAGGGGCCATCAAGCTCAAACAGCTGATCAAGCTGTGTGAAAAGGCGGCCATGCCCGCCGTGGGCATTACCGACACCGCCAATCTGTTCGGTGCCCTGGAATTCTCCACCTCGTGCTCGGATGCGGGCATCCAGCCCATCGTCGGCGCCCAGATCGCCATCCGCCGCGAGGACGGCGGTCCTTCCAAGGACGGGCGCAAGCCCGAGCCCGACACCCTGGTGCTGCTGTGCCAGAACGAGGCGGGCTATCTCAACCTGCTGAAGCTGGTCTCCAAGGCCTTCCTGGAGACCGATGCGGGCGAGACGCCCCAGGTGACGCTGCACGACCTGGAGACCCGGTCCGACGGGCTGATCGTGCTGACCGGCGGCCCGGCCGGGCCGGTGGGGCGCCTGCTGGCGGACGGACAGACCGAGAAGGCCGAGATCGTGCTGGCCCGGCTGGCGCGGGCCTTCGCCGGGCGCTGCTATGTGGAGCTGATGCGCCACAACCTTGAGGTCGAGGACCGCATCGAGCCCCTGCTTGTCTCCCTGGCCTACAAGCATGACCTGCCGCTGGTGGCCACCAACGAGGCGTTCTTCGCCGACCGGGGCATGTACGAGGCCCATGACGCCCTGGTCTGCATCGCCGAGGGCGCCTACATCTCCCAGGACGAGCGCCGCCGCCTGACGCCCGAGCACTATTTCAAGTCGCCGGAGGAGATGCGGGCGCTGTTCGCAGACCTGCCCGAGGCCTGCGACAACACCCTGGTGATCGCCCGGCGCTGCGCCTTCGGCGTGGCCAAGCGCAAGCCGATTCTGCCGCCTTACCGCATGGACGGCCTGACCGAGGCCGAGGTGCTGCGCAAGAAGACCTGGGAAGGCCTGGAGGCGCGGCTGGAAAAGCACGTCTTCAAGGAGGGCATGACCGACGACGAGAAGGAACACGCCGCCAAGCCCTACCGCGAGCGGATCGAGTTCGAGCTGAACGTCATCGAGGAGATGGGCTTTCCCGGCTACTTCCTCATCGTGTCGGACTTCATCCAATGGTCCAAGGCCCAGGAAATTCCCGTCGGGCCGGGCCGTGGTTCCGGCGCGGGTTCGGCGGTGGCCTGGGCGCTGACCATCACCGATCTCGATCCGTTGCGCTGGGGGCTGCTGTTCGAGCGGTTCCTCAATCCCGAACGCGTCTCCATGCCCGACTTCGATATCGATTTCTGCCAGGACCGGCGCGAAGAGACCATCCGCTACGTGCAGGGCAAGTACGGCTATTCCCAGGTGGCGCAGATCATCACCTTCGGAAAGCTGCAGGCCCGCGCCGTGCTGCGCGACGTGGGCCGCGTGCTGCAGATGCCTTACGGCCAGGTGGACCGCATTTGCAAGCTGGTGCCCAACAATCCCGCCAATCCCATGACCCTGGAACAGGCGCTGGAAAGCGAGCCGCTGCTCAAGGAGCAGAAGGAGAGGGACGAGGCGGTGTCCCACCTGATCGATCTGGCCATGAAGCTGGAGGGTCTGTACCGCCACGCCTCGACCCATGCGGCGGGCGTGGTGATCGGCGACCGTCCCTTGGACGAGCTGGTGCCGCTGTACCGCGATCCACGCTCCGACATGCCGGTCACCCAGTTCAACATGAAATGGGTGGAATCCGCCGGTCTGGTGAAGTTCGACTTCCTGGGCCTCAAGACGCTGACCGTGATGGTCACGGCGGTGAAGCACGTCAAGAAGACCAAGGGCATCGATATCGACCTGTCGGCCATTCCGCTGGACGACGCCAAATCCTACGAGCTGTTGTCGCGGGGCGATGCGGCCGGCGTGTTCCAGCTGGAAAGTTCGGGCATGCGCGACGTGCTGCGCAAGATGGGCCCCAACCGGCTGGAAGACCTGATCGCCGTGGTGGCGCTGTACCGCCCCGGTCCCATGGACCAGATTCCGCGTTACATCGCCTGTAAGCACGGCAAGGAAGAGCCGGACTACATGCATCCGCTGCTGGAGCCGATTCTGAAGGAGACCTTCGGGATCATGGTCTATCAGGAGCAGGTGATGCAGATCGCCCAGGTGCTGTCGGGCTATTCCCTGGGCGGCGCCGATCTGCTGCGCCGTGCCATGGGCAAGAAGGACCGCGAGGAGATGGACCGCCAGCGGGCCAAGTTCGTCGAGGGCGCCACGGCGCGCGCCGTCGACGGCGGCCAGGCCTCCATGATCTTCGACAAGGTGGCCAAGTTCGCCGAATACGGCTTCAACAAGAGCCACGCGGCGGCCTATGCCCTGATCGCCTATCAGACGGCCTGGCTGAAGGCCAATTATCCCGCCGAGTTCATGGCGGCGACCATGACCTACGAAATGAGCAATACCGACAAGCTCAATTCGTTCCGCCAGGAGCTGGACCGCCTGGGCATCAAGCTGCTGCCGCCCGATATCAATGCCTCGCAGCCCACCTTCTCGGTGGAGGTTCTGCCCGATGGCGGCTCCGCCGTGCGCTACGCCCTGGCGGCGCTGAAGAATGTGGGCGAGGCGGCCATGAAATCGCTGGTCGACGAGCGCGAGCGCGGCGGGCGCTTCAAGGATGTGGGCGATTTCGCGGCGCGCATGGATTCCAAGGTGCTGAACCGCCGCCAATTGGAGAACATGGTCAAGGCCGGCGTCTTCGATTCCCTCGACAAGAACCGGGGGCGGCTGTTCAAGAACGCCGACACATTGTGCCGCTATGCCGCCAGCGCCGCCGAGGACCGGGATTCCAGCCAGATGAGCCTGCTGGGTGGCTCCAACGCGCCGACGCTGAAGCTGGAAAGCGGCCCCGACTGGTCGCCCCACGAGAAGCTCAACCAGGAATTCGAGGCGGTGGGCTTCTACCTTTCCGCCCATCCGCTGGACGCCTATGCCAAGAGCATGAAGCGCCTCAACGTGCTGAAGATCGCCGAATTACCCCGTCACCTGCAGTCGGGCGGCAAGGGCAGGGTACGCCTCGCCGGGTCGCTGCTGTCCAAGCAGGAGCGGGTGTCGGCCAAGGGCTCGCGTTATGCCTTCCTGCAATTCTCCGACGCTAGCGGCATGTTCGAGGTCACCTGTTTCTCGGAAATCCTTGCCACCTCGCGGGAATTGCTGGATGCCGGCGGGCCGCTGCTCATCGACGTGGATGCCAAGCTGGAGGAGGATCAGCTGCGCATGACCTGCCAGCGCATCGCCTCGCTGGACCAGGAGGCGGCCAAGGCCGCCGCCGGCATTCGCGTCATCATCTCCGACGACAGCGCCATCCGGCAGCTTGCGGATCTGATCAACGGCGAGGCCAGGGGGCGCAATCTGGTCCGCATCGTGGCGCGGGCCGATAATCGCGAAGTGGAATTGGGCCTCAAATCCAACATCACCCTTTCGCCCAAATTCATGGGTTCTCTGCGCAGCATTCCCGGCATCGCCGAGGTGGAGGAAATCTGATGTCGTCCAAGTGGTTGACGATGCTTGTCCTGGCTCTTGGCCTTGCCGCCTGCACGCCGTCCGAATTCGCCGAGCCGCCCGAGGTGGTGCTGGTCTCCATGGTGCCGATGGATGTCTCGCTGATGGAGCAGCGCCTTGCCGTGACGCTGCGGGTGCGCAATCCCAATAACGTTCCCATGAGCGTCGATGGAATGCGCTTTGCCATCGACGTCAACGGCAAGACCTTCGCCAAGGGCACCAGCGACAAGGCGGTGACTGTGCCGCGCCTGGGCGAGGCGGAGGTGGAGGGCACGGCCCATGTCTCCACCACCGATCTGGTGCGTCAGGTTCTGGGCGCCCCGGCTTCCTCGGGCCTGGCCTACCGCATGTCGGGGACCTTGTTTCTGGCCGGCGCGGGCGGGCGCAGCGCCGGCTTCGAGACCAATGGCGATTTCGACTTTGCCTCGGCCCTGGGTGGTGCCGCCAAGAAGAATTGACGCGGCAATGGGGCGAAGGCAGTTTGTCATCCCGAGCCAAGGCGAGGGATCTCCGCCTGATCCGATGGTGCCGATTCTGACCCGATATGCCAGGAGGGGATGCCTCCTCCCGCGGGTCGTCGGAATGACAAATAGGTTGTAGATGAACCGTTTCCTCGTCGTTTTCGCCGTCCTCGTCCTGGCCGCTCTCAATGCCGCCGGCTGGTGGTGGTTCAACCGGCCGGTGCCAGTGGAGCTGTCGTTCAACGAGCCGTTCCCTTCGGTGTCCTTCGCGCCGTTCCGCCGGGGCCAGGGGCCCATCACCAAGATCTACCCGACCTCGGATCAGATCGCCGAGGACATGAAAAGTCTGGTGGGAGTGGCCAGGGGGGTGCGCACCTATACCGCCCGCGAGGGGCTGGACGTGGTGCCGGTGCTGGGCCGCAAATACGGGATCGAGGTCACCCATTCGGCGTGGCTGGGCCAGAAGACCGCCATTAACGACGCCGAGGTGGAGGCGCTGATCAAGGCCGCCAACGCCTATCCCGATGTCATCAAGCGGGTGATCGTCGGCAACGAGGTGCTGTTGCGCCAGGATCTGCCGCCCGAGCAGCTGATCGCCTACATCCGCAAGGTCAAGGCGGCGGTGAAGCAGCCGGTGTCGTATGCCGATGTCTGGGCCTTCTGGCTGAAATATCCGGAAGTGGCCAAGGAAGTGGACTTTCTCACCATCCACATCCTGCCCTATTGGGAGGACGAGCCCATCGGCGTCGACGGTGCCGCCAAGCATATCGTCGCCATCTACCAGCGCATGGCCAAGGAATTCGGCAAGCCCATCCTGATCGGCGAGGCCGGCTGGCCGACGCGGGGCCGTTCACGCGGGCCGGCGGTGGCCGACATGGAGAACGCGGCGCGGTTCGTGCGCACCCTGGCCCTGGTCTCCAAGGAAAACGGTTTCGACTACAACGTGGTCGAGGCCTTCGACCAGCCGTGGAAGGCTTTCCTCGAAGGCACGGTGGGCGCCAAATGGGGCGTGGTGGACGAGAACCGCCGGGTCAAATACGCCATGTCCGGCCCGGTGGAGCCCAGCCCCGATTGGCCGCGCCATGCTGCGGCCGCGGTGCTGGTCGGCTCGGCTCTGGCCTTCGCCCTGATGTGGCGGCGGTCCGACCGCTACGGCCTGAAGGGCGGGCTGCTGGTGCTGGTGCTGGCCCAACTGGCCGGGCTGTTCATCACCTGGCAGGCGGTCAATGCTTTGGCCATGGCCTATGACGGGCTGGAAGACGCCTGGGCCTGGGCGCGCATCGCCCTGCATGCGGCGCTGTCCGTCACCCTGGCCTGGGCGGCGTCCCTGCAGTTCCGGCGCGAGCCCGGCGAGGTGAACTGGCCCTGGGCCGAGAAGCTGATGCCCATCTACGGCTTCGCCGCCATCGTGGTGGGCGCCACCCTGCTGGTCCATGGCCGCTACCGCGACATTCCCCCCATCGAGTTCCTGACTCCGTGCATCGGGCTGACCCTTTACGCCCTGGGCCGCATGGCGGTTCAAGGCAAGGCATGGGACGAGGCCTTCGCCATCGGCCGGCTGTTCGGCGGCGACGGCTTCGCCATGGCAAGGCGCTTCGTCATCGGCCTTGGCCTTTCGGCCCTGGCGGCGCCGCTGTCCGAGGCCTGGGCCCTGTCGCGCGGCGACGATTTCATCACCTCGCACCCCCTGTGGTCCGACCGCATCCCGCTACTGGTCCGGGCCTTGTGGGAGAACCAGGAGATGGTGGTGTGGGCCGCCATGGTCGTGGTGATGATCCTGCCGTTCTGGGCGGAGGCGCGGCTGCAATCGCGTCGGGCGGCGCGGTGAACGCCCCGACCCTGACGCTGCCGCCCTATCTGGGGCTGGCGTCCACCCGCTACGGGGCCATGCTCTACCCCGTCGGTGACGTTTGGGTTGGGCGCTCTCTCGCCACCTATGGCGAGTATTCCGAGGGCGAGACCGCCCTGTTTCGCCAATTCGTCCGGGCCGGCGATACCGTGGTGGAGGCCGGCGCCAATATCGGCGGCCTGACCCTGCCGCTGGCCGGGTTGACCGGGGCCGGCGGGCGGGTGCTGGCGTTCGAGGCGCAGCGTTCCATCCATGCGGTGCTGTCGGCCAATCTGCTGCTCAACGGCCTGCGCCATGTCTGGGCCGAGCGGGTGGCGCTGGGCAGCGCGGCGGGCAGCATCAAGGTTCCCCATCTCGATCTGTCGCGGGTCGAGAATTTCGGCGGGCTGTCCCTGGGCGGCGAGGTGGGCGACGACTGCCCCGTCGTCACCCTGGATTCCTACGGATTGCAGGCCCTCAAACTGATCAAGATCGACGTGGAGGGGGCCGAATCCGAGGTGATCGACGGCGCCCGCGACACCATCACCCGCCTCAGGCCGGTTCTCTACGTGGAGAACGACCGCAAGGAAAAGTCGGCGGCGCTGATCAGGCGTATCCTCGACCTGGGCTACCGGCTGTGGTGGCACGTGGTGCCGCTGTATTCGCCCCATAACCCGCGTGGCAATGCCGAGAACGTGTTCGGCGCCATTTCCTCGCTCAACATGGCCTGCCTGCCGCGGGAAAGCGGCCTGGCGTTCGGCGACGGCGTCGAGATCCTCTCTCCCGATACGCCGCCGCCGTTCTGATCACGGCAGGGTCTTGGCCAGCCTGAAGCCCAGATTGGCATTGTGCAGCGGCTGCTTGAGCGACGCCCGGTACCAGCTGGTCACCGCCATGGGCAGGTTGAGCGCCGAACCACCCCGTGTCACGCGGTAGCATCCGGTTTCCCAGTCCTTGGAGAATTTCTGGTCCTTCAGCCCGGCGATGAACTTTTCCATGTAGCAATCGGCCGTCCATTCCCAGACATTGCCGTGCATGTCGTAAAGGCCGAAGGCATTGGGCTTCAGCTTGCCCACCGGATGGGTGACATTGCCGGAATTGGCCGCGAACCAGGCGTATTCGCCCAGCTTCTTCTCGTCCTCACCGTAGGAATAGGTGGCGGCCGAGCCGGCGCGGGCGGCGTATTCCCATTCGGCCTCGGTGGGCAGGCGGTAGGTCTGGCCCGACTTGGCGTTCAGCTTGGCGATGTAGTCCTGGACCATCCGCCAGTCCACATGCTCCACCGGATTGCTCGGTCCCTTGTTCTCGCTGGGGTTGGAGCCCATCACCGCTTCCCATTCCGCCTGGGTCACCTCGTATTTGCCGATGGCGTAGGGCTTGGCGATGGTGACGGTGGGACGCTTGGGGGCGTCGGGTTCGGGATCGTCGTAATCCTTGGGATTGCCGGCGATCACCGAGCCGGTGGGAATCACCACCAGTTCGGGGCAGAAGGCGCAGTCCTTGAACACCTTGCCCGCAGCCGGACTGTCGGCCCGGGCGACCAGCGGCACCGTGACGGCAAGGGTCGCAAGCAACACGTGGAAAAATCTCATGGTCACGACCCTCTCGCCCTGGGATTAGCGGCAACCGCCGATGGAGCCATCCTTGCACACATGTCCGTCGGTCCAGGTGGCGCCGGAGAAATCCGCCCCTTGCAAGGACGCATGGGAGAGATTGGCGCCCGTAAAGTTGGCGCCCATGGCGAAGGTCTTGGTCATGATGGCGTCGGACAGGTCGGCGCCGGACAAATTGGCCCCCATCAATTGGGCGGCATGAAGGTGGGCATGGACCAGCCTGGCCTTGGAGAGATTGGCCTTGGTCAGATTGGCCACCTGCAGGCTCGACCCCGTCAGATTGGCCCCGGACAGATTGGCTCCGTCCATGCGGGCGGTGTCGTAATTGCCGTCATGCAGATCCTTGCCGACCAGATTGGCGTTTCGCAATTCGCCGAAAGCGCACTGATTCTCGGGCTCGGGCTTGCATGCGGGATTGACGACGCCCTGGTCGTTGGCGAGGGCCGGCACGGCCAGTGTAAGGCTGAAGACCAAGAGGAGGGCACTACGGCAAAGCGGGCTCGTGAGCTTGGTCATTGTGTCGATCCTTCCGCACATTCGGAAATGTTCATGTTAAACACCATATTTTATGGTGTTAGAGGATGATGATACGCTGAAATGCGTGAAACTATTATTGACTTTGGTTAATTACACCAAGGTTATGTTTAATTTGCGCAAGGGAGCGTTCGCTTGGCCTTGGCTGCGGTGAGGGTGGCTACTTTGCCAGCAGGCGGGCCGCCTCGGGGGCGGTGTAGGTGAGCACGGCGTCGGCACCGGCGCGCTTGAAGGCCGTCAGGCTTTCCAGCATCACCTTGTCCCAGTCCAGCCAGCCGTTCAGCGCGGCGGCCTTCATCATGGCGTACTCGCCCGACACCTGATAGGCCAGGGTGGGGACGGAGAAGGCCTCCTTGACCCGGCGGACGATGTCCAGATAGGGCATGCCGGGCTTGACCATCACCATGTCGGCGCCCTCGGCCAGATCCAGCGCCACTTCGCGCAGGGCCTCGTCGGTATTGGCCGGGTCCATCTGGTAGGTCTTCTTGTCGCCGCCCTTCAGCGCCGACTTGGAGCCCACCGCGTCGCGGAACGGGCCGTAGAAGGCCGAGGCGTATTTGGCGGCATAGGACAGCAGGCGCACATGGTCGCAACCGGCCTGGTCCAGGGCCTCGCGAATTGCCTTGATGCGGCCGTCCATCATGTCCGAGGGGGCGTTGACGTCGCAGCCGGCTTCGGCCTGGACCACCGCCTGGCGGCACAGCGCCTCGACCGAGGAATCGTTGGCCACATAGCCGTCGATCACCAGCCCGTCATGGCCGTCGCTGTTGTAGGGGTCCAGCGCCACGTCGCAGATGATGCCGAGAGTGGGAACCGCCTTCTTGACGGCGCGCACCGCCCGGCAGACCAGATTGCCGGGATTGACCGCCTCGGCGGCGTCGGGGGTCTTCAGGGCGGCCTCCACCGAGGGGAAGACCGCGATGGCGGGAATCCCCAGATCGGCGGCGCGGCGCGCCTCTTCGACCAGCAGATCGATGGACAGGCGCTCGACGCCAGGCATGGACGCCACCGCCTGTCGCACGCCGCTGCCCTCGACCACGAACAGCGGCCAGATCAGATCGTCCACCGACAGCTTGGTCTCGGCGACGATGCGGCGCTGCCATTCGTCGCGGCGGTTGCGGCGCATGCGGGTGAGGGGGAATTGGGCGTGGGGCAGAAAGGACGGCACGGTCCGGATCTCCAGCAGGGGGACGGCAAACGGGACATCGCATAATGCCCCCCCGCTTGCCAGTGAACAATCGTCCATGAAAGCGAAAGGGCCGGTTCCTTGCGGAGCCGGCCCCAACGTCACGGAATTCGGCCTCAGGCGGCGTCGAGAGCCTGCTTGAGGTCGGCCAGGATGTCGTCGATGTGCTCGATGCCGATGGACAGGCGCACATAGCCCGGAGTCACGCCCGAGGCCAGCTGGTCATCGGCCGACAGCTGGGAATGGGTGGTGCTGGCCGGATGGATGGCCAGCGAGCGGGCATCGCCGATATTGGCGACGTGATAGAGCAGCTTCAGCGCATCGATGAAGCGGCGGCCGGCTTCGGCGCCGCCCTTCAGCTCGAAGCCCAGCAACCCGCCATAGCCGCCCTTCAGCGCGGCATCGGCGCGGCGGCGGTACTCGCCGTCCTGGAGCGAGGGATGGATGACGTGGGCCACCTTGTGATGACCGGCCAGGAACTGGGCGACGGCGCTGGCGTTGCGGCAATGCTCGCGCATGCGCAGCGGCAGGGTCTCCATGCCCTGCAGCACCTGGAAGGCGTTGAAGGGGCTGATGGCGGCGCCGATGTCGCGCAGCAGGGTGACGCGGGCGCGGATGATATAGGCGATGGGGCCCAGCGGCTTGACCGCCTGGGTCCACACCGCGCCGTGGTAACTGGGGTCCGGCTCGTTCAGCAGGGGGAAGCGCTTGGCGTGCTTCTCCCAGTCAAAGGTGCCGCCGTCGACGATGGCGCCGCCGATGGAGGTGCCGTGGCCGCCGATATACTTGGTGCAGGAATAGACCACGATATGGGCGCCGAGCGACAGAGGCTTGGCGATGACGGGCGAGGCGGTGTTGTCGACGATCAGCGGCACGCCGACCTGATTGGCCAGCTTGGCCACCTCGGCGATGGGGAAGACCTGCAGCTTGGGATTGGGCAGGGTCTCGGCATACCAGGCGCGGGTCTTGTCGTCGGTGGCGCGCACGAAGGCCTCCGGATCGGCGGGATCGACGAAGCGAGCCTCGATGCCCAGCTGCTTGAAGGTGTTGGCGAACAGATTCCAGGTGCCGCCGTAAAGATCGGTGGAGGTGACGAAGTTGTCACCGGCCTGGGCGAGGTTCAGAATGGCGAAGGTCGAGGCCGCCTGACCCGAGGCCACCGCCAGGGCGGCCACGCCGCCTTCCAGGGCGGCCAGACGCTGTTCCAGCACGTCGGTGGTGGGATTCATCAGACGGGTGTAGATGTTGCCCAGTTCCTTCAGCGCGAACAGATTGGCCGCGTGCTCGGAATCGCGGAACTGGTACGAGGTGGTCTGGTAGACGGGAACGGCGACGGACCCGGTGGCAGGATCGGCGCGATAGCCGGCGTGAAGGACAATCGTCTCGGGATTGGCGCTGGTGACGGTCATGGGCGTCGCATTCCTGTGGTTGGCCGCCGGGGCGGTCTGTGGCGTCGAATTCGGCCGGGCAAGGGTCGGCAACGAACGGGTCTTTGGCAATGGAAAAAATTTCACAAAGTTTTTTTGTTCTGTCAATCATAAATCTAGTCAGCAAGTAGAGTAAGGGGCGGGCATGGACGGCGAGACTCTCATCTCCAGCGGCGGGCGGCTTGGACGGATCGTTCTGAACCGGCCCAAGGTGCTGAACGCGCTGTCCGCCCGGCAATACCACGACATCACCGCCTGTCTCGTCAGCTGGGAGAGCGATCCTGACGTGGCGGTGATTCTGATCGAGGGCGAGGGCGAGCGGGCGTTCTGCGCCGGCGGCGACATCCGCATGGTGTGGGATGCGGCCCGGCGCGGTGATTCCGAGTTCAGCCACGATGTCTTTCGCACGGAATACCGCCTTAACCGGCGCATCCATGCCTATCCAAAGCCTTACGTGTCGGTGCTTGATGGCATCTGCATGGGGGGAGGGGCCAGATTGTCGGTCAATGGCCGGTTCCGCGTCGCCACCGAGCGTACCCGCTTCGCCATGCCGGAGACGGGCATCGGCTTTTTTCCCGATGTGGGCGCCACCCATTTTCTCAACCGCTGTCCCGGTGATCTGGGACTCTATCTCGGCCTTACGGGCAAGCAGTTGGGGCCGGCGGACTGCCTGTGGGCGGGCATCGCCACCCATTTCGTCCCGGCCGCCCGGGTGGATGACCTGCGAGCGGGATTGCGCGTCGCGGCGCAATCAGCCGATCCGGAGGATGCGGTGGAGGACGTTCTGGCGCGCTTTCACCAGCCGGTCGCCGACGGGCCGCTGGTCCGGCACATGGAGGCGCTGGAGCGCTGCTTCGCCCCTCGGCGCCTGGACGACATGATCGAAGCTCTGCGCCTGGATGGCGGACAATGGGCTTGGGACACCATCTGGGAATTGTCTGGGCGCGCCCCATTCAGCCTGGCGGTGACTCTGCGGCAACTGCGCGAAGGCCGTGGAATGGGCTTCGATGATGCCATCCGGCGTGAATTCCGCCTCACCTGGCGGTTCCTGCTGGGGCAGGATTTCCTTGAGGGAATCCGTGCCCAGGTCGTAGATAAGGACAGGCGGCCCAACTGGAGTCCCTCCAGCCTGGCCGAGGTGGATGAACTGGCGGTCGCGGCCTGCTTCCAGACACTGGGCGACGACGAACTGCCGCTGCCGTGAGGAGTGGGTGAGTGCGAGGGAATTGGGGATGAAGCCGGACGTCGATGCGGCCGAGGTGTTGTTCGAGTTCATTCGCCTTGGCAATGCCGTCAAGGTGACGGTGTTCCACGTGCCCACCCTGACCGAGATTTCCATCGTCGGCCCCCGAACCGCCAGTCAGGCCCATCTGAAGCTGCTGGGACTGAAGCGGCTGGAATACGTGCTGGCCAAGCGGCGGGGGGGCTGAGGGGAAGCGGGGCTGCCGCCCCGACCCCGCTTGGAGACTATGTCTCCAAACCTCTCTTTTATTGATTCATAAGAAGAAAGGGGGACCGGGGCATCGCGCCCTAAGCGGGTGCGGGCGGCAGCCCGCCATCGGGTGTCTATCGCGGATAGATATGAATCTCGACCCGACGGTTGATGGCCTGATTCTCGGGATAGGCCTTGCCGGTGTCGCTGCGGTTGGGGACGCGCGGCGCGGTGTCGGCCAGGGCGGCAAGCTTCATGCGGCTGGTGGGGATGCCCAGCTCGTTCATCACCTTCAGCGTCGACAGGGCGCGGGCCGCCGACAGATCCCAGTTGCTGGGAAATTGCGGCGTCCGGACCGGCGTGTCGTCGGTGTGGCCCTGGATGTCGATCTGGTAGTTGAGGAAGCGCTCCTGCTTGAGCGTGCCGCTGATTTCCTTCATCAGCGGCAGGATTTCCGGGCGAACCTCGGCCGAGCCCGGCTTGAACATGGTGCCGCTGGCCAGATTGAGGACGATGCCCTTGTCGTCTCGGCCCACGTCCACCGTGTCCTCGACGCCGGCGCCGGCCACCTGGCCCAGCACTTCCGAGCGCAGGTCCTGCAGCGGAGTCTTGGTCTCGCGCAGGCCGATATCCTTGGCCATGCCCTGCTGCACCTGCTCGTACTTGTTCTTGTCGATCTTGGACATGGAGACCAGGACGATGAAGAACGCCATCAGCAAGGTGATCATGTCGGCATAGGACAGCAGCCAGTCCTCGGCCGCTTCCTTGTTTTCCTTGTGGAACTTGCTCTTGCTCATGACCCGGAACTCCCGGCTATTTCTTCGGCGCCTTGTCGATGTCGAAGTGGATGGCGGGATCGAGGTAGGAATTCATGGCGTCCTGGATGAAGCGGGGGCTGCGCCGCTCGGCCAGCATGACCAGTCCCTCCGCCACCAGCATGTTGCGGAAGCGGATGATGGATTCGCGCTGGTGGGCCTTTTCCGCCGCCGGCATCAGGACCAGACGGGCGAACAGCACGCCGTAGAGCGTACCCAGCAGACCCACCGCCATGCCGCCGCCCAGCTTGGACGGATCGTCGCCCATGTTGTCCAGCATGACCACCAGGCCGACCAGGGTAGCCATCATGCCGAAGGCCGGGGCGTTGCTGGCCATGTATTTGAGGATTTCCACCGAGACGGTGTGGCGCTGGAAGGCGGTTTCCACCTGATTGTCCAGCATGTGGCGCACTTCCGGCCCGGTATAGCCCGAGACCACCAGACCGACGCCATAGGCCAGGAAGGCGTCCTGGCTCTTCAGGCTCTTCACGTCGGATTCCAAGGCCTGGATGCCGCTCTTCTGCAGGAGATAGCCCCAGCGGATGACGCGGGCCACCTCGTTGGTCAGCATGCCGCGCGCCATCTTGGGCGAGAAGAAGATGGCCTTGATGTTGCCGAGCGCCTGCCGGACATAGCGCATCTCGAAGCCCACATGGGCGGCGGCCAGGGTGCCGCCGATCACCATGAGCAAACCCGAGAGGTGCAGGAAGATCTTGAAATTGGTCGTCAGCTCGATGATCGAGCCGACGATCAGCAACAGGCTCAGCGTAAATCCGATGACCGTGGACAACGACATGACGGCAAGATCCCCAAACACCCGAATTCCCGCCGCATCTTGCGGCACTTTGACTGATCGGGCAACAGCTTAGGGCTATGCCCGCCGGTTAGGCGGTCGGATCGGGGCCGAGTTCGTGTTCCTTCTGCAGTTCCAGCTCCACTTCGACGATATCGCCGTCGATGGTCCGGGTGGGCAGGAAGCCCAGATGCTGGACGAAGGTCAGCATGCGCGGATTGTCCTTCAGCACCTGTCCGACGATGATGCGGGTGCCGCGAGAGCGGCAATACTCGATCATCTTGACCAGCAGGCGCTTGCCCAGGCCCGAGCCCTTGAGGTCCGAACGCACCACGATGGCGAATTCGGCGGCGTCGTTGTCGGGGTCGGTGACGGTGCGCACCACGCCTAGCGTTTCCTTGCCGCCCTCGGGCTTCTCGATCTCGCCGATGAAGGCCATCTCGCGGTCGTAATCGATCTGGGTGAGGCGCGCCATTTCCGAATGGGGCAGTTCATGCACCAGCCCGAAGAAGCGGAAGCGGATATCCTCCGGCGTCAGCTTGGAGACCAGGATGTGGTGGTTGGGCTCATCCTCGGGCCGCAGGGGGCGCAACATGGTCTTGCGCCCGTCGGTCATGGTGAACCATTCCTCCAGCTCCTTGGGGTAGGGGCGGATGGCAAGGCGTTCGGTTCCTGGCTTGGCGGGTTCCACCACCATGCGGGCGTCGAGCGCCAGCACGCCCTGGGCGTCGGCGAACAGCGGATTGATGTCCAGCTCGACGATTTCGGGGAAGTCGACCACCAACTGGGAGAGCTGGACCAGGGCCAACTGGATGGCTTCCTTGTTGGCGGGCGGACGGCCGCGATAGCCCTCCAGCAGGCGGGACACCCGGGTGCGCGAAATCACTTCGGCCGCCAGATTCATGTTGAGCGGCGGCAGGGCCATTGCCCGGTCGGCGATGACCTCCACGGCGATGCCGCCCTGGCCGAACATGATCACCGGTCCGAACACGGGATCGGTGGCGACGCCGCAAATCAGCTCCTGGGCACCGGGGCGGCGCGCCATGGTCTGGACGGTGAAGCCGTCGATGCGGGCCTCGGGGTAGACTTCCTTGACGCGCTCCAGCATGGCGTGGGCGGCCTTTTCCACCTCGAAGGCACCCTGCAGGTTCAGCATCACGCCGCCCACATCCGATTTGTGCAAGATGTCCGGCGAGAGAATCTTCAGCGCCACCGGCACCTTCATGGCCATGGCGATCTTGCCGGCCAGGGCCGGGCTGCGGGCCACGTGGGTCTCGACGGTGGGAATGCCGTAGGCTTCCAGCACCGCCTTGGCCTCGGGCTCGTTCAAGGTGCCGCCGCCCTTGGCCAGGGCTTCGTCGATCAGGAAGCGGGCCCGCTTGGTGTCGGGCACGAAGTCGGTCGGCGCCGAGGCCGGGACTTCCATCAGCAATTCCTGGTTCTTGCGGTATTCCAGCAGATGCATGAACGCCTGGATAGCGGCGCGCGGCGTGTCGTAGGTGGGGATACCGGCGCCGCTGAACAGGTGGCGGCCCCGGGCCACCGCCTCGTTGCCGACCCAACAGGTCATGACGTTGGCGCGCGGCCGGTCCTTGGCGGTCTTGATGATGGCCACCGCCACATCGGTGGGGTCCGAGACCGCCGAGGGGGCGTGCATCACCAGAACCGCGTCCACCGCCTTGGTTTCCGAGAGGATGTTCAGGGTCTTGACGTAGCGGTCGCCGTCGGCGTCGCCCGAGATGTCCACCGGATTGCCCTGGGACCAGCCAGCGGGCAGCACGGCCTTCAGCTTGTCGATGACCTCGTCGGGCAACTGGGCCAGCTCGCCGCCCATCTCGGCCAGATCGTCGGCGGCAATGACGCCGATGCCCCCGCCATTGGTGAGGATGGCCAGCCGCTTGCCCTTCATGGGCTTGGAGCGGGCCAGGGTCTCGACCGCGCCGAAAATCTCCTCGATGTCCTTCACCCGCAGCATGCCGGCACGGCGCATGGCGGCGTCGAACACCAGATCCGATCCGGCCAGGGCGCCGGTATGGGAGGCGGCGGCGCGGGCGCCCTCGCGCGAACGCCCGGCCTTGATGGCCAGCACGGGCTTGTTGCGGGCGGCGGCGCGGGCGGCCGACATGAAATTGCGCCGCTCGTGAATGGATTCCATATACAGCAGGATGGCCCGGGTGCTGGGGTCGCTGCCCAGATAGTCGAGCACGTCGCCGAAATCCACGCCCTCGGTGTCGCCCAGGTGGATGAAGTGGGAAAAGCCGATCTCGCGGGCCCTGGCCCAGTCCAGCACCGCCGTGCACAGGGCTCCCGACTGGGAGACGAAGGCCAGCTTACCGGGCAGGACGTTCTCGTGCGACGAACTGGCGTTCAGGCCGATGCCGGGCACCAGGATACCCATGGAATTGGGGCCGAGCAGGCGCATGTCGTACTGCCGCGCCACCTCCATGGCCTGTTCCAGCATGGTGGAGCCGCCTTCACCCTGGATGAGATGCAGGCCGCCGGTCATGATGCAGGCGGCCTTGGTGCCGCGCTCCCCCAGGGTGTGGAGGATGCCGGGAATGGTCGCCGGCGGCGTACAGATCAGCGCCAGATCGGGCGCCTTGGGCAGGCAGGCCACGTCGGGATAGGCGAGCACGCCCCCCACCGAGGCATGTTCGGACGTCACCGGCATCACCGGCCCGGCGAATTCGCCCTTCAGCAGGTTGCGCATGACCACCGCCCCGATGCTTCTCGGTTTGGTGGAGGCTCCCACCACGGCGATGGATTGCGGGCGGAACAGCGATTTGAGATTGCGGGTGCTCATGGGAATCCCGATGTGGCGGTCAATATCCGGCGCGATCGGAAGATTAGTCCTCTTCCATGGTGCATCGCAACATCTTGTAAGTGATATTCCGCACATCCCCCAAATCCATACGGTCTTGACCTTAGTCATCAAGCCGTCATTGTGCGCCGCAGCGGATCGGGGTTATAATTTCGCACTGCAATAATATTTCGTCGGTATGTGTCGTAAGGGGATTGGGCATGGTTGAGATGATGGAAAACCGCACCTTCGCCGAGATCAAGGTTGGCGATACGGCGAGTCTGGCGCGCACCTGCTCCATGAAGGACGTGGAGCTGTTCGGCGTCGCCACCGGCGACCTCAATCCCACCCATTACAGCGTCGAAAGCGCCGAGAAATTCGCCCATCACCGCAAGGTGGTGGCTCATTCCATGTGGGGCGGTTCGCTGCTGTCGGCGCTGCTGGGCAACGAATTGCCGGGGCCGGGCACCCTTTACCGCAGTCAGAACCTGGAATTCTCGGCGGCCGTGGAAGTGGGCGATACCCTGACCGTCACCGTGACGGTTCTCGAGAAGATCGCTCCCGCCGACATCGTTCTGGAGTGCCTGGGCGCCAATCAGCGCGGCGAAACCGTGTTCAGCGGCAAGGCCCGTGTCGCCGCTCCTGCCGAGAAGGTGGTGCAGCCCCGCATGGAGCTGCAGGAAGTGGCGTTGCGCCGCCGCCACCATGTGTTCGAGGACATTATCGCCCGCTGCCATACCCTGGCGCCCATTTCGGTGGCGGTGTGCCATCCCTGCGACCAGGTGTCGCTGGAAGGCCCGGTGGAGGCGGCCAAGCTGGGCCTGATCGACCCGATCCTCATCGGGCCGGAGGCCAAGATCCGCTCGGTGGCCAAGGAGTTCAACCTGGATATCGAGGGGCTGCGCATCGTCGATACCCAGCACTCCCACGAATCCGCCGAGAAGGCGGTGGCCATGTGCCGTTCGGGTGAGGCCGAGGCCCTGATGAAGGGCAGCTTGCACACCGACGAGATGATGCACGAGGTGGCGTCCAGGGATAAGGGCCTGCGCACGGCGCGCCGCATCAGCCACGTCTTCGTCATGGACGTGCCCACCTATCCGCGCACCCTGCTGATCACCGATGCGGCCATCAACATCTATCCGACCCTGGAAGACAAGGCCGACATCCTGCAGAACGCCATCGAACTGGCCCATGTGCTGGGAGTCGAACTCCCCAAGGTGGCCATCCTCTCGGCGGTGGAGACGGTGTATCCCAAGATCAACTCGACCATCGAGGCCGCCGCCCTGTGCAAGATGGCCGATCGCGGCCAGATCACCGGCGCTCAGTTGGACGGTCCGCTGGCCTTCGACAACGCCATCAGCGAGGAAGCGGCCAAGATCAAGAAGATCAACTCGCCGGTGGCGGGGCGTGCCGACATTCTGCTGGTTCCCGACCTGGAAGCCGGCAACATGCTGGCCAAGCAGCTGTCCTATCTGGCCGACGCCGATGCCGCCGGCATCGTGCTGGGCGCCCGGGTGCCGATCGTGCTGACCAGCCGCGCCGACAGCGCCAAGGCCCGTCTGGCCTCCTGCGCCGTCGCCGTGCTGTTCGCCCATGCCCGCCGGGCCAAGAGCGCGGTCGCCGCACAGTAATGCTTGTCCCTCGCCGGGCGCGGGCTTTCGCCCGCTTGGCCGCCGCCTCAATGGCGGCTGGATACGGCGAGTTGGCCTCAATGGAGTTTGGGTCCTATGCGTGAAGGTATCCTGGTCATCAATGCCGGCTCGTCCAGCATCAAGTTCTCGCTCTACATCTCCAATGGCGACGAGAAGCCGCTGCTGTCGTGCAAGGGGCAGGTGGAGGGCATCAACGTCGCCCCCCATTTCATCGCCAAGTCGCCCCATGGCGGGGTGCTGAACGAGCAGCGCTGGCCCGACCAGCCGAACATGAGCCACGAGGCCCTGTTCAAGTACATGATCGAGTGGATCGAGGCCCAGTTGGGCGATGCCGAGCTCAAGGCCGCCGGTCACCGGGTGGTCCACGGCGGCTCTCAGTACTCCCAGCCGCTGCTGGTCAATGACGAGCTGATGGAAGAGCTGGAGAAGCTGATCCCCCTGGCGCCGCTGCACCAGCCCCATAATCTGGCCCCCATCCGCGCCCTGACCAAGGTCCATCCCGGCCTGACCCAGGTCGCCTGTTTCGATACCGCCTTCCACCGCTCCAATCCCTGGACGGCCCAGAGCTTCGCTCTGCCGCGCAAGATCACCGGCGAAGGCGTCAAGCGCTACGGCTTCCACGGCCTGTCCTACGAATTCATCGCCCGCCAGATGCGCCAGCTGTCTCCGGCGGCGGCACGGGGCAAGGTGGTGGTCTGCCATCTGGGCTCCGGCGCCTCCATGTGCGCCATCGACGGCGGCAAGAGCGTGGCCAGCACCATGGGCTTTACCGCCGTGGACGGCCTGCCCATGGGCACCCGCACCGGAACCATGGATGCCGGCGTGATCCTTTACCTGCTGCAGCAGAAGGGCATGACCCCCAAGGAAATCGAGGACCTGCTGTACAAGCAGTCCGGCCTGCTGGGCGTGTCGGGGGTCAGCAACGACATGCGCATCCTGCTGGAAAGCTCGGAGCCCCATGCCGCCGAGGCAGTCGAACTGTTCGTCTATCGCATCTCGCGCGAGCTGGGCTCGCTGGCCGCCGCCATGGGCGGGCTGGATGCCCTGGTGTTCACCGCCGGCATCGGCGAGCGCTCGCCTCAGATCCGCGAGAGGGTCTGTGCCCATGCCGAGTGGCTGGGGGTCGAGATGGACCAGGAAGCCAACCAGCGTGATTCCCTGCTGATCAGCGCCGCCGACAGCCCCGTCTCGGTTTGGGTGATTCCCACCGACGAGGAGATGATGATCGCCAAGCACACCCGCGAGCTGTTACGGAGCTTGCGCGACTAGGTCGGAGCCACTACATGTGGTATGGCTATTGTGCTTCTGGTCAATTCCCTTGGGACATGGCACATTGGCGCCGCGACAGGAACCAGTCGGGACCGATAAGGCATGCGTAAGCTGAAGATTTCCATCGGACACCACGTCCTGAACGTCGATCTCTACAACACCGGGACGGCGGATGCGGTCCTGGCCGCGGTGCCGTTCGAGGCCCGCGTGGCCACCTGGCAGGGCGAGGTCTATTTCCAGGCCCCGGTTCACGCCGACCGCGAGGACGATGCACGCGAGGTGGTCGAAGCCGGGGAATTGGCCTTCCGTCATGAGGGCGAGGCTATCGTCATCGGCTATGGCCCGACCCCTTGTTCCGAAGGCGAGGAGATCCGCCTCGCGGTTCCCGCCAATATCTTCGGGCGCACCGCCGATTCCCTGGCGTTTCTCGCCACGGTCGAGGCCGGGGCGCTGGTCAGGATCGAGGCGATCACGGAGTAGATGGAATGCGTGCGCGTCGCTTGATGCGGGTGGTGGCCGCCCTGTCGCTGCTGGCGGGGCTGTCCGGCTGCGCCGTGGCGGAACTGGCGGCCCATGGCGTCAAGGAAATGGAAAAGCGTAATCGCGGCGACCAGTCGTCGCAGACCGCCTCACAGCAAACCTCCCAGCCGCAATCGCGAACCGAGGAGGAGCCCCCGCCGCCGGCCAGGGCTCCGGCCTCGCGCTCCTCGTCCTCGGTGACGGTCGAGGAATTGCCGGCGCGGTAGGGTGGGGGCCGGAAGGGCTCCGCTTTGCGGCAGCGCTATCGCCCTGGTCCGTCAGCCGCAGGCTTCTTTTTATTTCAGTTGATTAAGAAGCTGAAGGGTTCGGGAAGCTGTGCTTCCCGGTTGGGGTAGCGGGGGCAAATGCCCCCGAAGTGGATTTTTTCCACATCCCGCTAAAGCTTGCGGTGCCCCTCGGTGCCCATCACGGATTTGAGGCCCACATTATGGGCGTCGCCTTCCTCCATGATGTGATCGTGGCGCTTGTCCTTGGCGCGGTTGCCGATTTCCGCCAGCTCAGCCACGGCCTTGTCCACCTTGTCCAGCGCCGCCAGCATCTCCTCGCCCAGGGGGCGATCCTCGATCAGGTTGGCGTAGCGCTGAATGTTGAAGGCGAAAAAGCGGATCAGCTTGATGTTGTCGCGGAAGCTGCGCGGCCGGCGCACGAAGATACGGTGCGAGGTACGGATGTTCTTGATGAACATGTTGACCAGGGCGCGGACGAACTTGTCCGTGGCTTCCAGCTTGCGGTTGAAGATGGCCTGGGGGACGCGGGTGACGGCGCAGTCGGTGGCGGCGACGGCGGTGGCCATGCGCTCGCTGCTGTCGATCACCGCCATCTCGCCGAAGATTTCCCCCGGCCGGATGGTGTCCAGTTCGACCCGCTGACCCTCCACCTGCTGGAAGATCATGATCTTGCCCTTTTCCAGGATATAGGCGGCGTCGCCCATTTCACCCTGGCGGAACAGGGTGGCTCCGGCGGCGACGGCGAGCTTTTCCATTTTTGGTTCGCCCTGCTTGGGCAGGGGGGCGAGGGGAGCGCTGATTTCGTTCATGATCCTGGGGGGGAGGGAGGAGAGCGGAAGAGCGCACCGACTGTGCGTGAAACGCCCCGCCATCGCAACCGCTAACACTTGATAAAGTGTGACATCCGCCGAGGTGTCAGCCCTTGTTTTGCGCCTTGTCCCGAATGGCCGTCAGCGTGGTGCGGGTGGTGATGGCCTCGGGGTCCAGCACCAGGTGCAGCAGGGCCAGCCGCCCCGCCGCCAGGGCCTGGTCGAAGGCCGGGGCGAAGTCCTCGGTGCGCTCTACCCGGGCCGTCCAGGCGTCATAGGCCGCAGCCAGGGCGGCGAAATCGGGGTTGGCGAGGTCGGTGGCCAGTGTTCGGCCGGGATGGCTGGCCTCCTGATGCATACGGATGGTGCCATACATGCCGTTGTCGACGACCAGCACCACGGGCGAAAGGCCGTGCAGCTTGGCGGTGGCCAGTTCCTGGGCGGTCATCAGGAAGCAGCCGTCGCCGGCAAAGGCGACCACGGCGCGGTCCGGATACAGCGCCTTGGCGGCCAGGGCGGCGGGCAGGCCATAGCCCATGGAGCCGTTGGCCGGGGCCAACTGGCCGGGATAGCGGCGGAAACGGTGGAAGCGCTGGGGCCAGCCGGTGTAATTGCCGGCTCCGGTGCAGATGATGGCATCCTCGGGCAGCCGGGCCTCGATCTCGGCCATCACCTGTCCCATGTCCAGCGCCCCCGGGCAGGAATTGGGCACCCGGTTGGCCAGATGGTCGCCGCGCACCGCCCGGGTCCAGTCCGTCCACGGCAATGCGGCGGGCGCCGCCAGTTGAGAGGCGCGGCGGGCGAAGGGCAGCATGGCGGAGACGATAGCGAGATCGGGACGGAAGACGCGGCCCAGTTCCTCGGCCTCGGGAAAGACATGGATCAGAATCTGCTTCGGATTGGGCGCTTCGATCAGGCTGTAGCCCGCCGTGTCGATATCGCCCAGCCTGGTGCCCACCGCCAGGATCAGGTCGGCCTCGCGCACCCGTGCCCCCAGGCTGGGGGCCATGGAATAGCCCAGCTCGCCGCCATAGCAGGCGGATTCGTTGTCGACGATGTCCTGGCGGCGGAAGCAGGCGGCCACCGGCAGGCTCCAGCCTTCGGCGAAGGCGGTGATCAGGCGCGCGGCCTCCGGCGTCCAGCCGCCGCCACCCACCAGCATCAGCGGCCGCCGGGCCTTGGCCAGCAATTCCACCATCTTGTCCAGGCGGCAGGGGCCGGGATGGGGCAGGGCCGGGGGCAGGCGCTCCACATCGGCCACGGAGGCGCGTTCGGCCAGCATGTCCTCGGGCAGGATCAGCACCGCCGGGCCGGGGCGTCCGCCCATGGCGGCGGCAAAGGCGCGGGCCACGGCTTCGGGCAGGCGGTCGGGCGAGGTGATCTCCTCCACCCGCTTGGCCAGGGGCCGGAACATCTGGGCCAGTTCCACTTCCTGAAAGGCCTCGCGCCCCCGGATGGGGCGGTCCACCTGACCGATCAGCAGCACCATGGGGGTGGAATCCTGAAAGGCGGTATGGACGCCCACCGAGGCGTGGGTGGCCCCGGGGCCGCGCCCGACGATGCACACGCCGGGGCGCCCGGTCAGCTTGCCATGGGCCTCGGCGGCATAGGCCGCACCGCCCTCATGGCGGAAGGCCAGGACCTTCAGCCGGTCGCGGCGATCCCAGGCGGCGTCGAGAAAGGGCAGAAAGCTTTCTCCCGGCACGCAGGTCACCGTATCGGCTCCCTGGGCGAGCAGGGCGTCGGCGAGGATTTCTCCGCCGGTGCGAGGCGCTGGGCTCAACTGCGACATGAAACTCTCCGACGACATATGGAACAGGCGCGGCGCACAGGATAGGCTGCGGGGCGCGCTTCCGTCCATGGAGCGCTTGGAGGAATGATGCCCACCGACTGGTCCGCACTGGAGCGAAGGCTTGATCTGGCGACGGGGGCCGATTCCGACCTCGACCGCGATCTGGCGGCGGCGTTCGCTCTGGCCGAGGCGCCGTTCACCTCGTCGGTGGCCGATTGCCGCGCCCTGGCCGAGGCGGCGCTGCCCGGCCTGCGGCTGCACCTGGGCTATGGCGCCAGCGGGATGTTTCCCTATGCTTCCCTGAGCGGCGATGGGCTGTGCGTCATGTCCGAATCCCCGACCGTGCCGCTGGCCATCCTCAGGTCGGTGATGGCGGCAAGAACAGCCCGAGCGCGGTCCGCGCCGCCTGCAGCCTGACCGCGTCGCGGTCGCCGGCAAACACATGGGCCTCATGCCGGGTGTCGGCTCCCCGGCGGGCCAGGGCGAAATGCACCAGGCCCACCGGCTTGTCCGCCGTGCCGCCGCCGGGGCCGGCAATGCCGGTGATGGCCACCGCCGCGTCGGCCCGCGAATGGGCCAAGGCCCCCTCGGCCATGGCCTGCGCCACTTCGCGGCTGACCGCACCATGGGCGGCGATCAGCGCGGCGGGAACGCCCAGCATCTCGGTCTTTGCCTCGTTGGAATAGGTGACGAAGCCGCGCTCCATCACCGAAGACGATCCGGCAATGGCGGTCAGTACCGCCGCCACCAGCCCGCCGGTGCACGATTCCGCGGTGGCCAGATGCTCGCCGCGTTGCCCGGCCACGCGCAGAACCTCGGCCGCAAGGTCGGTCAGGACGGTGGGAAGCATGTTCAACTCCGCAGGTGGTTGAAGAGGACCAGCAATCCCAGGCCGTAGAATCCAGCCAGGATGTCGTCGACCATGATCCCCAATCCGCCGCCGATCCGGCGGTCGGCCCAGCCCACCGGCCAGGGCTTCCAGATGTCGAAGGCTCGAAACAGGGCAAAGCCCATGAGATAGGACAGGGGGTCGAGCGGCGCGGCCAGCAGGACCAGCCACTGACCGGCCACCTCGTCGATTACCACTTCTGATGGGTCCTCGGCTCCGGTGCGGCGCACATAGACGGAAGACGCCCACCAGCCAACGGCAAAGCAGGCCAGGGTGGCGGCCAGCAATGACACCGGCCCGCCGGCATCCATTATGATCCAGGCGAAGGGCAGGGCGGCGGCGGAACCCCAGGTTCCCGGTCCCTTGGGCAGCAATCCCGCCCCGAACCAGGTGGAAACAAGACTGGCTGGATGCCAGACGGTGATGCCTGCGCGGCGATAGGACAAGGGGCGGCCTCCATGATCTTGATTCACCATATCACTGCCTGGCGAATGCTTTGACACATACCAAGGGCATGGTCTGGTGGTCGGTGTGGTGTCTAGAAACGTCATTTAACGAAACGGAATCGCTACAATATTCAACCTGAGCGGGACTAGACAGAGTGCTGCTAGTGTGTGAGAATCAAGGATATTTTGGGTGAATATTATTCTAAAGGTCCTTGTTGTTAGCGCTTCCTATGCATAAGTTTAGTTATTACCCCTTTGTACGTTGTCTTCGGGGGGGCAAGGACGGCAATGAGTAAGAGCCAGGGCGCAGGACGGATCGGAAGACATGGCCTGATGGTGAGGCTGGTATTCCTGTGCGCGGCCGTCTGTATGGTCCTCTGGGCGTTGATCGAGATCATTCATCGCCGAAATCTGGCAAATGTGGTCGACCAGATTTTGGTCGAGCGGTTGGAACACAAAGTCGGGCGCGACGCCATGCGTATGGATGACGTCCTGGCATCCCACCAGGCGCTGGCTGATCTGGCCGGGCGGCTGCAGGGTATTCGCGCGGCAGGAGAGCCCATCTGGTTTCCCACCGGGGAGGAGTTGAAGGCCTATCCCCCGATCGACTTTCTCGCCATTCTTGGCGCCGGGGGGATCGAGGGGGAAGGCGAGGCGAGACGTGGTCGCCCCTTTTCGCCGGAACTGGCTCCCGCGCTGGCGCTTCTGCCGGCGGGGCAGGTTCAGCGCATCGCCATTTCCCAAACCGAAGGCCTGTTGATTTCGGCGGCTCCCCTGGCGGGGGGCGGTGGTCGCCGGCTGGTCGTGGTGTCGGTCATCGATGACGATTTTCTGCGGATTACCATGGGCCGGTTTATGGATCGCGGATTCGCCTTCCTGGCCAGTGAGCCGGCCGGCGACCGGGTTCTGGCCCTGGCCGGTTCCGCGGATCACACCGGGCAAGCTCGTTCCATGGCGGTCTGGGGCGAGGTCTTTCACCTCGGAACCGGACGGGTCCTGGGGGCTGGAGATGGCTTTTCCGGGCTGACATTCACCACGGCCTTGCCGCGCAGCCGGCAGGGCGTGATGAGTGAGCCATTGATCTCCATGGAGCGCACCAGCCGAACCATCATGGGGGCCGGATTAAGCGCGCTGTTTTTCGCCGCTCTTGTTTACCTGGCCTGGAGAATTCGCCAGGCGGCCCTGCGGGTGGCGGCCATGACGCATCGGATTTCCAGTGCCGAGAGCACGGACCTCGGCCCCGACGAGCTGGCTCACCTGGAAATCGAGGTGGAGACCCTGGTCTCCGAGGTTCAGCGCTCGCGTCAGGCCCTGAAGGACGAGGAGGAGGCGCGCATCCATCTGCTGACGGAGCAGGCGGCCCTGGCTGCCGAGAACGAGCGACTGCATCTGCTTCATTCGGTGACCGAGGTCATGGGCGTCGGCGTCATTCGCATGACCGATGGCGGACCCCAGGCCGAAAATTCGGTCATGCGGGACTTCGCTGCGGTGGCGGGAGGGCTTGGCCCCTTTCTCCAGGCTCGGACCAGCGGAAGTGATCTGGTCCGCATCGCTCAGGGGGAGGGCGAGCGGGTTTTCGAGACCATGTTGGCCCGCAGTGTCGATACCGGGTTGATCCTGGTGGAAGACGCCACCAGCCGGCGCCAGGCCGAAGAAGCCATCGCCATCTTTGCCCAGTTCCCGTCGCAAGATCCCAATCCGGTGTTGCGGGTGACCCGTGCCGGTGTGGTGACCCACGCCAATCAGGCGGCGTCGCGGTTGCTGGAATTCTGGGGCATTGACCTGGGCGGTATGCTGCCCGAGGCCTGGAAGACGCATATTGTCGACGCCTTGGAAGGCGGAGTGCAGTCCGAGGCCGAAATAACCGTGCGGGACCGCATCCTGTCGCTGGTCTTCGTGCCGCTGCCCGGCGTCGGCGTGGTCAACGTCTATGGCAGCGACATCACCGGCCGTATCGCCGCCGAGCGCCTGCTGCACATGGTCAACGAGAGTCTGGAGCGCCGGGTGCACCAGCGCACCGAGGCCCTCAAGGCCGAAATCGCCGAGCATATCCGCGCCGAGCGGGAGCTGGTCGCCGCCAAGGAACAGGCCGACCTGGCCAACCGCGCCAAGACGGAATTCCTGGCCAATGTCAGCCATGAGCTGCGCACGCCCCTCAATGCCGTCATCGGCTTTTCCGAAGTGATGGCCGCCGAAATGTTCGGCCCCCTGGGGTCTGCCCGCTACGTCGGTTACGTCAACGATATCCTGGCCTCGGGTCGCCATCTTCTGGCGGTGATCAATGACATTCTCGATATCGCCAAGATCGAGGCGGGGCAGATGGAATTCGACATGGAACTGGTCCAGCCCGCCGAGGTGGTGGCGGCGGCGATTCGCATCGTCGAAAGCCGTGCCGATGCCGGTGGATTGGTTCTTGGCAGCCACATCGCCGAGGATGTTCCGGCCCTCAAGGCCGACCGTCGGAGATTGCTGCAGATTTTGGTCAACCTGCTGTCCAACTCCGTCAAGTTCACCCCCGAGGGCGGCAGCGTCGAAGTGACGGTGGAAGTTCTGGGCGACATGGTTGGGTTCACGGTCTCGGACACGGGCATCGGCATGAGTGACGACGAAGTGGTCGTCGCCATGCTGCCGTTCCGGCAGGTGGACGGCAGCCTGTCGCGCCGTTACGACGGCACCGGCCTTGGCCTGCCCCTGGTGCGGGCCTTCGTGGAACTTCACGGTGGCCATTTGGATATCGTCAGCCGCAAGGGGGAAGGCACCCAGGTCACCGTGCGGTTGCCGCAGGAGCCCCGTTCCGGTCAGGCCGCCGCCCTGCAGAGTGCCGGCGAGTAGCCGAGGTCAGCTGTAGCGCTCTTCCTTCCACGGGTCACCCTCGCCGTGATAGCCGCGCAATTCCCAGTAACCCGGGGTGTCGCGGTCGGAAAAGGTAATGTGGCGCAGCCACTTGGCGCTTTTCCAGAAATACAGCTTAGGGATCACGGCCCGCACCGGCCCGCCGTGCTCGCGTGACAGCGGCTGGCCCTGCCAGGAATGGGCCAGCAGAACGTCCTGATCATCAAAGCGCGACAGGGGGATATTGGTGGTGTAGCCGTCGAAGCTGCGCAGCAGCAGGAAGCGCGCTTCCTTGCGGGGGCGAACCGTCTTGAGGAGATGGCGGGCCGAGACGCCCGCCCAGGCGTTGTCATAGCGCGACCATGTGGTGACGCAATGGATGTCGGTGACGATTTCGGTCTGGGGCTGGGCCATGAAGGTCTGCCAGTCCCAGCGGATGGGGCTTTCCACCATGCCCCCCACGCTCAATGCCCAGTCGCGGGGGGAGAGATTAGGCTGGTCGCCCAGGTCGAGCACGGGAAAGTCAAAGGTTTCCCTTTGGCCGGGCGGTAGGCGGCGGGCGGCGGGCGCCGCCTTCTCTCCGGTCAGGCCACGGCCTTCCCGCGCCCATTTCTCCTTGGCGGCGATCAGTTTGTCCTTGTCGGTCATGGCAGGTCTCCGGGCCCTTTGCCCAAGAGATGGGGTGTCAGCCCTTGTCGCGCATCAGGCGGGCCTTGTCGCGGTTCCAGTCCCGCTCCTTGATGGCTTCGCGCTTGTCGTGCAGCTTCTTGCCCTTGGCCAAGCCCAACTGGATCTTGGCGATGCCGCGCTGGCCGAAGTGAATGTCCAGCGGCACCAGGGTCATGCCGTCCTTGGTGATGGCGCTCATCAGCTTGGCCATCTCGCGCTTGTGCAGCAGCAGCTTGCGCGGCCGCCGCGTCTCGTGCGGGAAGGGCATCTTGGACTGGTATTCGGGAATATAGGCGTTGAACAGGAACAGCTCGCCCTGCATGGGGCCGGCAAAGGCCTCGTTGATGTTGCCTTTGCCGACCCGCAGGGACTTGACCTCGGTTCCGACCAGCATGATGCCGGCCTCGACCTCGCTCACGATGAAATACTCGTGGCGTGCCCGGCGGTTTTGTGCGGCGACGTGGCCGGGAAGCACCATGACTTTATCCTCAGATCAGGCCGGCGGCCTTCATGGCCGCCTCGACCCGGTGGCGGGCGTTCTCGCTGGCCGGAACCAGCGGCAGACGCACGTCGGGGGCGGACTTGCCCAGCAGGCTGGCGGCGTATTTCACCGGAGCCGGGCTGGTCTCGCAGAACAGGGCGTCGTGCAGCGGCATGAGAATCTTGTTCAACTCGTTGCAGGTGGCCAGATCGCCGGCGGCCCAGGCGTTCTGCATCCGGGCGCACAGCTTGGGCGCGATGTTGGAGGTCACCGAAATGCAGCCGACGCCGCCCTGGGCGTTGAAGGCGATGGCGGTGGCGTCCTCGCCCGACAACTGGCACAGCCGCTCGTCCAGCGCGGCGCGGATGCGCAGCGGCCGGGCCAGATCGGCGGTGGCGTCCTTGATGCCGGCGATGTTGGGCAGCGCCGACAGCCGTACGAAGGTCTCGACGCTGATGTCGATCACCGAGCGGCCGGGGATGTTGTAGACGATGATCGGGATGTCCACCGACTTGGCGATGGCCTCGAAGTGGCGGAACAGGCCTTCCTGGGAGGGCTTGTTGTAATAGGGCGCCACCACCAGGGCCGCGTCGGCCCCGGCCTTCCTGGCGTGCTGGGTCAGCGCGACGGCCTCGTCGGTGGAATTGGAGCCGGTGCCGGCGATGACCGGGACCTTGCCCCGGGCCACTTCCAGGCACAGCTCCACCACGCGGTGATGCTCATCATGCGACAGGGTCGGCGATTCGCCGGTGGTGCCGCAGGGAACCACCGCATGGGTGCCCTCGGCGATCTGCCAGGCCACCAGATCCTGGAACGCTTTCTCGTCCACCTTTCCATTGCGGAAGGGGGTGATGAGTGCGGTGATGGATCCCTTGAACATGGCAGTCTTCCCATATGGGGTGGTCGAAAGAGCTTGGGACATTAGCCCCAACCGCTTCCGGGGGCAAGACGACCATGCGCAAAGCATGACAGCCAAGACGCAAAGCGTGATTGGCATTGTAAATTAGACATGTCTAAATGTGTCCGCGATTTATGTCTTTTGCCCAGGGGCCGTCCATGAAGGTTGTTCCGGTGCTTCGCTCCCACCCGCGGCTGGCCGTGCTTTTCGCGGTGGTGCTGGCCGGTCTGGTCATCGGCCGGCTGGTCCTGGGCGGAGTTTCGGTCGAGGTGGCCGTGCCGTCGGGCCAAGTGCCCATCCGGGTCTATGGCCTGGGCACCATCGAGGCCAAGGTCTCGTCCAAGATCGGCTTCGCCGTGGCCGGCACCCTGGTGGATCTGGGGGCCGATGCCGGGCAGTCGGTGAGCAAGGGGCAGGTTCTGGCCCGGCTGGACGATGCTGAGCAGCGGGCCAAGGTTTCGGCCGCCCGCGCCCAGTACGAAAAGGCCCTGGCCCAATCGGCCTCGGCGCGGGCCATCGTCGCCAAGACCGCCGTCAACCGCGCCCAGAAGGAAAAGGTCAGCCAGCGCCGCAAATCCCTGGTGGCGTCCGGCACGGTCAGCGAGGAGACCTTCGGCGACGCCCATGCCGCCGCGGTCAGCGCCGGAGCCGATGCCCAGGCCGCCAATGCCGAGGTGGCCCTGGCCCTGGCCACCCTGGCCGATGCCCGCGCTCAGTTGGAGCTGAACGAGGTCCTGCTGGCCCGGCACAGCCTGACCGCGCCCTATGACGGACGGATTTCCCTGCGCTCGCGGGAATTGGGCAGCGTGGTGGCGCCGGGCGAGGGGGTGTTCACCCTGTTCGATCTGCACAGCGTCTGGGTTCTCGCCTATGTGGACGAAACCCTGGCCGGCGACGTGGCGCTGGGGCAGGGGGCCGAGGTGCGGCTACGCTCCGCCCCCGCCAAGCGGTTCGCGGGGCGGGTGGTGCGCATCGACATCGAGAGCGACCGCACCACCGAGGAACGGAAGATCTACGTGGCCTGCGCCGAATGTCCCCAGCATCTGGGCGAGCAGGCCGAGGTGGTGATCGACACCGCCCTGGTGGACGGCGCCATTCTGGTCCCTGCCACGGCGGTCGAGGGCTTCGACGGTCGCCAGGGCATGGCCTGGGTGGTGGAGGGCGGCCGGCTGGCCCGCCGCCCCCTGTCGTTCGGCCATCGCACCCTGGATGGCCGGCTGGTGGTGACCGGCGGCCTGCCCGAGGCGGGCAGGGTGGTGACCCGGCTGGTTTCCGGGCTGGCCGAAGGCCGCTCCGTCCGCACCACCGACGCGCCGCCATGAATCTGGCGCTGCGCGATATCCGGCACAAGCTGGGGCGGTTCCTGCTGACCTGCCTGGGGCTGTCCCTGCTGCTCGGCGTGGTGCTGTCCATGATCGGCATCTATCGCGGACTGGTCGAGGATGCCCTGTCGCTGGTGCGGGCCCCGGCCGCCGATCTTTGGGTGGTGGAGGCCGGCTCCCGGGGGCCGTTCGCCGAGGCGTCGCGCATGCCGGGCGATACCCGGGAGATGGTGGCCCGGGTGCCCGGTGTGGTCGAGGCCGGGGCCGTCACCTACCAGACGGTGGAGACTCTCCATCAGGGCCGCAAGCTGCGCCTTCAGGTGGTGGGATACGAGCCGGGCCGCATGGGCGGGCCGGCGGGCATCGAATCCGGCCGGGCCATCGCCATCCGCCATGGCGAGACCGTCGTCGACCAGCGGGCCGGCATCGCCCTGGGTGAGCGCGTCCATCTCGGCCGTGACGATTATCTTGTGGTGGGGCTGACCCGCCATCACGTTTCCACCGGCGGCGACCCGGTGCTGTTTCTCAGTCTGCGCGATGCCCAGGACCTGCAATTCCTGCCCAAGCCGTCTACCTATCGCCGCGATCAGGCCAGGGGAGCGCCGCCGCCGGCCCTCGACACCATCAACGCGGTGGTGGCGCGGCTGGCGCCCGATGTTCCCACCGACCGGGTGGCCATGGAGATCGGGCGCTGGAAGCACCTGGGCACCGCCACCCAGGGGCAGCAGGAGGCCATCCTGGTGGAATCCGTGGTGGAAAAGGCTCGCCGCCAGATCGGTCTGTTCACCGCTATCCTGATGGTGGTGTCGGCGGTGGTGATCGCACTGATCATCTACACTATGACCATGGACAAGACCCGCGAGATCGCCACCCTGAAGCTGATCGGCGCGCCCGACCGGACCATCGTCGGGCTGATCCTGCAGCAGGCCCTGGCCATGGGGCTGATCGGTTTTTCCATGGGGCTGGGGCTCGTCAACCTCGCGGCTGACAAATTCCCCCGCCGGGTGCTGCTGCAGCCCGAGGACGCCCTGATGCTGGGGCTGGTGGTGCTGGCGGTCTGCGTTCTGTCCAGCGGGCTGGGGGTGCGGCTGGCGCTGCGCATCGAGCCGGCGGCGGCGCTGGGGGGATGAGCATGACCGGCCCCCAAGTCCTGGCGGAACTGACCGGCATCGCCAAGCATTTCGGCGAGGGCGCCTCGCGCGTCGATGCCCTGCGCGGCGTCGACCTCTCGCTTCACCCGGGCGAGGTGGTGGGCTTGCTGGGGCCCAGCGGCTCGGGCAAGAGCACGCTTCTCAATATCATCGGCTGCGTCGTCGAGCCCAATGCCGGGCGAATGGTGCTTGACGGCGTGGTGGTCTATGACGGCGCCTGGACCGGCGGCGACCTCCGCCGCCTGCGGCTCGACAAGATCGGCTTCATCTTCCAGTTCCATAATCTGCTGCCCTTCCTCAACAGCCGCGACAATGTGGCCGTGGTGCTGGAACTGGCCGGGCAGGACCCGGCGGCGGCGCGGCGGCGGGCCGGGGAACTGCTGGATTACCTGGAGGTGGGCGCCCGGGCCGAGGCTTCGCCCGGCCAGTTGTCCGGCGGCGAGGCTCAGCGCGTGGCCATCGCCCGCGCCTTGGCCAACAATCCCCGCCTGATTTTGGCCGACGAACCCACTGCCGCCCTGGATTCCCAGAGGGCCGCCATCGTCATGGATCTGCTGATCAAGGTGGCGCGGGAACAGAACGCGGCGGTGCTGGTGGTCAGCCATGACGAGAAGATTTATGACCGTTTCGACCGGATGGTTCGGGTGCGCGATGGGGTCCTTGAAAGCGGTTCGGCTTGAAAGCGCCTTGAATAGACCTCTAGAATGCCTGCCCTGTTGAACAATCGGCCAGGATTCCAGCCGTTGAAGCTTTTCCCCGTCGCCATCATCCTTTCCGCTCTTCTTTGCCTGGGGGCACCGTCTGCCGCCCGGGCTGACGGGGTCGGGGATGCCGCCATCGCCCGCCAGGCCATCGCCGCCGCCAAGCGCGATCATTTCGACGAGGCCGAGCGGCTGGCGCGGCAATCGCGCTCAAAGGCGCTGCCCCGCCTGGTGACCTGGATGGCCTACGTCTCCGGCCGGTCGGGCGCCGATTTCGCCCAGCTCGGCGCCTTCATCCACGCCAATCCCGAATGGCCGATGATGAGCCAGATGACCAAGCGGGCCGAGGAATCCATTACCGCCGCCACGCCCACGGCCCAGGTTCTGGCCTGGTTCGACTCGCACCCGCCCACCACCGCCGATGGCGGTCAGGCCTATGCGCGCGCGCTGTTCGCCGCCGGGCGGAACGAGCAGGCGGTCAAGGTCATCCGCGAGACCTGGGTCAATCTGAGCTTCGGGGCGCTGCAGGAAAAGCAGTACCTCAACCTCCTGGGCGAGCATCTGCGCTACGAGGACCACTGGCGCCGCCTGGACCGGCTGCTGTGGGACCGGCAGGAGACCTCGGTCCAGCGCATGATCATGAAGGTGGATGCCGGCCATCGCGCCGTGGCCCAGGCCCGCCTCGCCCTGCAGGCGGGCAAGTCCAATCCCGAGCCGCTGATCAATGCCGTTCCCGCCAGCTTGCGTGACGATCCCGGCCTGATCTACGAGCGGGTGCGCTGGCGCCGCCAGAAGGACCTGGACGAGGATGCGCTCGACCTGCTGTCCCACCCGTCGCGCAACAAGGTCCGCCCGGATCTGTGGTGGCAGGAGCGGGCCATCCTGGCCCGGCGCGCCCTGCAGAAGGGGCTGGTCTCGAGGGCCTATCAGGCCGCCGCCGATCACGGGCTGGAAGGGGGCACCCAATATGTGGACGCCGAGTTCCTGGCCGGCTGGGTCGCGCTGCGCTTCCTGGATGACCGCGCCACTGCCGTCCACCACTTCACCCGTCTGCATGAATGGGCCAGTCACCCCATTTCGCGGGCTCGTGCCGCCTATTGGGCCGGGCGTGCCCTGGAGGCGGCGGGGGATGCCAAGGCCAAGGAGTGGTATACCCGGGCGGCCCGCTATTCCACCACCTATTACGGCCAGCTGGGCGCGTCGCGCCTGGGCGATCATCATTGGCCGCTGCCCGACGAGCCGCAGCCGACCCCCGACGACGTGGCCCGCTTCGAGGCCCGCGACGTGGTGGCCGCCGCCCGCCTGCTGATGCAGGTGGGGGAGAGCGAATTGCTGCGCTCATTCTTCATCCGCCTCAACGACACCGTCCAGACTCCGGGGGAACGCGCCCTGGTGGCCGGACTGGCCAGCCGGACCGGGCGGCACGACCTGGGCCTGACCGTGGCGCGCCGCTCCGACCGCGAGGGGGTGACCCTGGTCCAGGCCGGCTGGCCGGTGCCTGACCTGGACGCCGACGAGACCAATCCGGAAAAGGCCCTGGTTCTCGCCCTGATTCGCCAGGAGAGCGGCTTCGTCGCCGATATCGAATCGCCGGCCGGGGCCAAGGGCCTGATGCAGTTGCTGCCGTCCACCGCGTCCAAGGTGGCCAAGAGCATCGGACTCAAATACCACGTCAACAAGCTGGATGATCCCAACTTCAACGTTCAGGTGGGCTCGGCCTATCTGCGCGATCTGGTGGGGGATTTCGAGGGCTCCTACATCCTGGCCCTGGCGTCCTACAATGCCGGGCCGGGGCGGGCGCGGCGCTGGATTCGCGAATACGGCGATCCCCGCGACGCCAATGTGGACGTGGTCGACTGGGTGGAAATGATTCCCTTCAGCGAGACCCGCAATTACGTGCAGCGGGTGATGGAAAGCGTCGCCGTCTACCGCCGCCGCCTGGGCAAGCATGTGGGGCCGACCCTGGAGGCCGATCTGAAGCGCTGGGCCCGGCGCACGGCGGAGGCCCGGCCGTGACCCTTGCCCCGGTCAGGGCATGTGTCTTCGATGCCTATGGCACCTTGTTCGACCTGGGCAGCCTGACCCGGTCGGTGCGTGGTGAACTGGGCGAGCGCGCCGAGACGCTGATGCGGCTGTGGCGCAAGCGCCAGCTGGAGCTGAGCTGGCTGCCGCTGCGGCCCGGCGTTCGGGCGGATTTCTGGCGGGTCACCGACGAGGCCCTGGAATTCGCCATGGACAAGATGGGTCTGGATGATCGCGGCCTGCGCCTGCGCCTGATGGAAGGCTGGCTCAGTCCCGAACTGTATCCCGAAGCGGCGGAAGCCCTGGCCCGTCTGCGCCGGTTGGGCTTTCCCCTGGCCATCCTGTCCAATGGGTCGCTGCCCATGCTGAAATCCGCCCTGGAGCTGCCGGGAATTCGCGACAACATCGACGCCGTCCTGTCCGCCCAGTCGGTGGGGCGTTTCAAGCCCGACCCCCTGGTCTATCAACTGGCGACGACCCATTTCGGCATGGCGCCGGAAAGCGTATGCTTCGTCTCGGGCAATGCCTGGGATGTGAGCGGCGCCGCCGCCTATGGCTATCAGGTGGTGTGGATCAATCGCGACAACGTCCCGGCGGAGAAATTGCCGCTGGGCACAAGGGCAACGGTGGCCAATCTGGCCGAGTTGCCGGCAATTCTGGGAGGCTGAGCCTTGGGTGAACTGGATCAATTGGAAGAATTGCGGGCCGAGAACGAGTCCCTGCGCGCCGAACTCGAAGAGCTTCGCGCCGAGATCGAGGACCTTCACGGTGACGCCGACCTGGACGCCTGCCACATCGCCGGGCTGACCGCCCAGATCCGGGCGCTGATCGCCGAGGGCGATGCCTGCCCCAACAAGGACGCCCACCCGCTGCTGGTGCGCGAGAAGTATACCCATGCGCGGACCGGGGAGGTGGTGACCAAGACCCGCGCCTTCCCGCTCTACCGCGAAGCTTTCGATGCCGAGGCCGAGCGCCTGGGCATCAGTAATCCCGAGAAAGTCCGGGGCTGACCCGGCCCTCACGTTTCCGCCAGACGAAGGTTGACTTCCATGCCTGCTTATCGTTCCCGTACCTCGACCCACGGCCGCAACATGTCCGGCGCCCGCGGCCTGTGGCGCGCCACCGGCATGACCGACGCCGATTTCGGCAAGCCGATCATCGCCATCGCCAATTCCTTCACCCAGTTCGTGCCCGGCCACGTGCACCTCAAGGATCTGGGCCAGATGGTGGCGCGCGAGATCGAGAAGGCGGGCGGCGTCGCCAAGGAATTCGACACCATTGCCATCGATGACGGCATCGCCATGGGCCATGCGGGCATGCTGTATTCGCTGCCCAGTCGCGAGCTGATCGCCGACAGCGTCGAGTACATGGTCAACGCCCATTGCGCCGACGCCATGGTCTGCATCTCCAATTGCGACAAGATCACCCCCGGCATGCTGATGGCCAGCTTGCGCCTCAACATCCCGACCATCTTCATCTCGGGCGGCCCCATGGAAGCTGGCAAGGTCACCTATCAGGGCGAGACCCACGCCGTCGACCTTATCGATGCCATGATCAAGGGCGCTGACCAGAACGTCTCGGACGAGGAGGCCCTGGCCTTCGAGAAGGAAAGCTGCCCCACCTGCGGCTCGTGCTCGGGCATGTTCACCGCCAATTCCATGAACTGCCTGATCGAGGCCCTGGGCCTGGGCCTGCCCGGCAACGGCACGGTGGTCGCCACCCATGCCGACCGCAAGGAGCTGTTCCTGGAAGCCGGGCGGCGCATCGTCGATCTGGCCCGCCGCGCCTATGAGGGCGATGACGCCTCGGTCCTGCCGCGCTCCATCGCCACCTTCCAGGCCTTCGAGAACGCCATGACCCTGGACATCGCCATGGGCGGCTCCACCAATACCGTGCTGCACCTGCTGGCGGCGGCGCAGGAGGCGGGCGTGGCGTTCGGCATGAGCGACATCGACCGCCTGTCGCGCCGGGTGCCCTGCCTGTGCAAGGTGGCCCCCAACGTTCCCGATGTCCATATCGAGGACGTGCACCGGGCCGGCGGCATCATGGGCATCCTGGGCCAGCTGGACCGGGGCGGCCTGATCAACCGCGAGTGCGGCACCATCCATGCCCGCACCCTGGCCGAGGGCCTGGACAGATGGGACATCTCGCGTTCCAACGACCCCAAGGTGGTGGAGTTCTACAAGGCCGCCCCCGGCGGCGTGCGCACCACCGAGGCCTTCAGCCAGTCCAAGCGCTGGGCCGAGGTGGACAAGGACCGCACGGCGGGCGTCATCCGCTCGGTTGACAATGCATTTTCCAAGGATGGCGGTCTGGCGGTGCTGTTCGGCAACCTGGCGCTGGACGGATGCATCGTCAAGACGGCGGGCGTCGACGACAAGAACCTGACCTTCTCCGGCCCGGCGGTGATCTGTGAAAGCCAGGACGAGGCGGTGGCCAAGATCCTGGGCGGTCAGGTCAAGTCCGGCGACGTGGTCATCGTCCGCTACGAGGGACCGCGCGGCGGCCCCGGCATGCAGGAAATGCTTTACCCCACCAGCTACCTGAAGAGCATGGGCCTGGGCAAGGAATGCGCCCTGATCACCGACGGCCGCTTCTCGGGCGGCACTTCGGGGCTGTCCATCGGCCATGTCTCGCCCGAGGCGGCGGAAGGCGGGGCCATCGGGCTGATCCAGGCGGGCGACATCATCGATATTCATATCCCGAACCGCAGTATTGCGATCCGGGTGTCCGATGCCGAACTGGAAAAGCGCCGGCAGGCCATGCAGGCCTTGGGGCCGAAGGCCTGGAAGCCGGTGGATCGCGACCGTCAGGTGTCGGCGGCGCTTCGGGCCTATGCCGCCATGACCACCAGCGCGGCACGCGGAGCGGTGCGCGACGTCTCGCAACTGGAACGCTGAGGAAGGACCGGCCGATGGGGGTGACGTGGAGTGAGCGGATGAGCGTCGGCGTGCCGCTGCTCGATTCCGACCATAAAACCCTCATCGGCCTGATCAATCACCTGCAGCGCTCCATCGGCGACGACGAGGAACACGCCTCGGTGGGCAGCGTGCTGCAGGCCCTGGAGGAGTATGCCGCTCATCACTTCGCCCGCGAGGAGGCGATGATGGACGTCTGCCGTTATCCCCTGCTGTCCCGGCATCACGGGACGCATGCGGAGTTCACGAAGAAGGTCACGGACCTGAAGGGTCGTTACGACCTGGACCGGACCGGGGTGCGGGCCAGGGAATGCCTGGCCTTCCTGAACTCCTGGCTGATCGATCACATCTGCACCACCGACATGAACTACCGGTCGTGGGTGATCGGCCATCCGGGGGCGGAAGCGGCGGCCCAGCGCGTCACCTTGACCGGGGCGACGAAAAAAGGGGCCGAGGTGGACTGGACGCAACTGCGCGTCCTGCTGGTGGATGACAACGTCAATTTCCTGGAAATCCTGCGGACCATCCTGCTCAGCGTCGGCGTGACGCGGATCTCGGCCGCCCACGATCTGAATGCCGCCAAGGCGGTGATCAGTCACGAGCCTCTGGACCTGCTGCTCTGCGACTGGCACGTGGGCGACGATAGCGGCCTGGAATTGGTCCGCTGGGTGCGGCGTGGCCCGCCCGACCAGGCCCGTCTGCCGGTGGTGGTCCTGTCGGGGCACGAGCGCATGGCCAATCGCGATCTGGCCTTGCTGGCCGGGGCGGACGACTTCATGGAAAAGCCCATCTCGGCCCGTAACCTGTTGCTGGGCGTCGCCCGGCTGGCGAGGAAGGCGGCATGAGCGCTCTGGTCAACGCCGACGGCACGGTACCGGAGTCTGTCCACCCCCTGCCTGATCTGCTGCGGCTGTCCACCGATCAGCTTCTGGACTCGTTCATCGCCAGCCAGCGCCGGGATTTTACCCGGGTCATCGAGCAGGTGGCCGAGCCGGGATCGGCCCTGAACGGCATCTTCCGCGAACTGGGAGCCGATGCGGCGCGGCTGGGCGAGATGTTTCTCGAACTGCACACCCATGTGATGGATCACCCGGTGTGGCGCCATCCGTTCTTTCGCCGGGTGTTCGAGGGGCGGATCACGCCGCCCCAGGTCACGGCCTTCGCCCTGCAGTACTTCAATCAGATCAAGAACACCCGCCAGTGCGTCGCCCTGGCCATCGGCCGCTTTCACGGGCTGGCGGCCACGGCGCGGGGCAGCCTGGGCGAGCGCCGCTCCGAGCTGACCCAGATCGCCCTGGCTCAATTGGTGGCCGACGAATATGGCGTGGGCAGCCACGGCCTGGACGATTACCCCGAACTGGGCCGCCTGCTGGCCGCCAAGACCCATATCGTCATGTACCGGCAGGTGTTCGACGGCCTGGGCGTCGGGCCTGGTGACCAGGACATCCCCATGCTGCCCCAGGTGGCCGACAACGTGCTGATCCAGCGGCTGGTGGCCGGTCATCCGGCCTTCAGCCCGCTGGAAGCCCTGGCCTCGGTGGGGCTGGGCATGGAATGGGGCGTGCCGGAATTCTTCAGCCTGCTGCTGGGCGGCCTGATCAAGGTGTCCGAGCGCGAAGGGCTGGGCCTTACTCCCCACCATCTGCAAGTGTTCATCGCCCATGTGCGCTATGACGTGTTGCACGCCATCTCGGTGATGCTGGTGACGGCGCTGCACATGGAGGAGGCGAGGGACCTGGAGGTGGTCAAGGGCGCCTGCAACATGCTGATGAGCGGCCGCTTCGCCATGATGAGCGGGCTTTACGCCCATGTGTTCGGCGAGACCTGCCCCGTGGCGGCGTTTGAACCCCGGCACCGCGTTACCGACCCCCGCATCGGAGAGGCGCTGATCGAAGCGCGGCAAGACATCGATCCCGCCCAGGTGGTGGGAGGCGAGGATTATCGCCGCAGCCTGACGACACCGTTCGGTTAATCCCCGCTTCGCGGCAAGGCGACCGCCCTGACCCGTTCGAAGGCACAGCCTCCGAACCTCCAGTTTTTAAACGCTGAAGGGTCCGGGAAGCTGTGCTTCCCGGTTGGGGGATCGGGGGCAAAAGCCCCTGAATGCAGGCTACTCCAGCTCGATCCACACCGGCGTGTGGTCCGAGGCCTTTTCCTTGCCCCTCGGCGCCTTGTCGATTTCGCAGGCGTGCAGGCAGTCCGCCGCCTGGGGCGACAGTAGGAAATGGTCGATGCGCAGGCCTTCGTCGCGCTGCCAGGCGCCCGCCTGATAGTCCCAGAAGGAATAGCGGCCCTTTTCCCCCGGATGCAGGGCGCGAAAGGCCTCCGTCAGCCCCAGATTGACGATGGAGCGCCAGGCGGCACGGCTGTCGGGGCGGCACAGCGCATCGTCGCGCCATTTGGGCGGATCATAGACATCGTCGTCGGTGGGGCAGATGTTGAAATCGCCGCCCAGGACGAAGGGGATTCCTTGAGCCAGCAGGGCCTGGGCATGGGTCCGGAGGCGTGCCATCCAGGCCAGCTTGTAGTCGAACTTGTCACCCGGCGCCGGATTGCCGTTGGGCAGGTACAAGGAGGCGAGGCGCCAGCCGCCGATGGTGGCCTCGATGTAGCGGGCCTGCTCGTCGGAGTCGTCGCCGGACAGGCGGGTCCGGACATCGCTCATGGGGTGGCGCGACAAGATGGCCACGCCGTTGTAGCTCTTCTGCCCGTGGACGGCGGCGTGATAGCCGGCAGCCTGGATTTCCAGCAGCGGAAAGTCCTGGTCCTGGCATTTGATCTCCTGGAGCAGCACCACGTCCGGCGCGAAACTGCCCAGCCAGTCCAGCACGTTGCCGAGCCGCGCCCGTACCGAATTGACGTTCCACGTGGCAATGCGCAGGCCCATGCTGTTCTTTCGCTCCGATAAAGGGGTGCCTCGCCCCAGGATACAGGACGGGTCGGTTTCGGCAAGCCGGCCCGGCTTTAACGCGAAGGCAAGGCCATGGAGGTAACTTTGGCCCCTGGTCGACCACGAGGTTTCCCCATGATGGCGTTTTTCAGGCCCTGGCCGCTGGTTCTGGTGCTGATGGCGGCCAGCCCGGCAGCCTTTGCCCAGGCCTGTCCTCCGGCCGGGGCCTTCGTGCCGACCCGCGTGGTGACGTTTTCCACCTGGATGGCCGAACCCATCTACAGCAGCGCCGAGGGCCGGGCGCGCATCACCGCGCTGTCCGGTCTTACCCGTCCGGATTCCAAGGACTTCACCACTGGGCTGACGCGGACGTCGACCAATCTGGAACTGCGGGTCCAGGGCTGGCAGTTCGACCTGGGGCAGGGGCGGCGCTGCGTTGGTCTCGCCCGGGTCGAAGGTGTTTGGAAGATCACCGAGATCAAGGTGGACATCGCCCGGGAATACCCGCCCGGCGGCTGTCAGTACCGGGTGATCCGCACCCATGAGGACGAGCATGTGGCCATCAGCCGCGACGCCTTCCGCCACTGGACGCCCCAGGCGGAGGCGGTGCTGCGCAACGCGGCGACGCAGATTCCCCCGCGCATCACCACGGCCAGCGCCGACGCGGCCACGGCCGAGTTCAAGGACCGGCTGATCGCCGCCATGAAGCCGACCTTCGAGGCTTTCGCCAACGAACTGAAGCTCAGGAACGCCGCCATCGACACGCCGGGCAATTACCGGCGCGTCAATGGCCAATGTCCAAGCTGGTGATTACACCGAGAACGAGCTGCCGCAGCCGCAGGTGGACGTGGCGTTGGGATTCTTGACCTGGAAGGACGAGCCGGAGAGATCTTCGACGAAGTCCACCACCGAGCCGTCCAGCATATCCAGCGAGGTCTGGTCCACCACCAGGGTGATGCCGAACTCGCTGAACAGACGGTCGTCGTCATTCACCGTGTCGTCCAGGGAAATGCCGTAGGAAAAGCCCGAACAGCCGCCGCCCGACACGCCGAGGCGGAGCATCATGTTGGGCTTGCCCTCCATCTTGATCAGGGTTTGCACGCGCTCGGCGGCGCTTTCGGTGACGCTGACGCGGGCAGCGTAATTGTGTTCAGCCTCGGCCATCATGTCCTCTGCGGCAAGGATTGGAATTGTTCGAAGGGTAGCACTTGGCCCACCCCGGAGGGAAGCACCCTTCCCGCAATTTAGGTATTCCAATGCCGAATTCAAGTCATGGTTCGTCGGTTGCATATATGAGCCTGGGCTTATAGTCTCTCACAGTTGAAGGGTTCCAACCTGGGGAAGGACCCCGTCTTGATCCTTGATCTGCATACCATGCTGGTGGCGGTCGCCGTGGCGACGGCGTGCTGCGCCATTGCCCGAATCGTCTTGTACATCCTGCATCCGGGCCTGGCCGGGCTGGGGTATTGGGCCTGGGCCAGCGTGATCGGGGCGGCAAGCTTCGCCGTGGCGGGAACCGGGGCGGGAATGCCCGAGGGCTGGTCCCTGTCCCTGGCCCACGGGCTGGTGGTGGCGGGGTTCTGCCTGGTCTGGGACGGGTTTCGCCGCTTTCTCGGGCGCCCGGGGCTGACGTCCCGGTTCTATCTCGGGCTCGGCGGCGCGGCCGTGGTGATGATCGTCGGGAGTCATCTGGCCGGATCGCTGCACCTGCGCGCCACCTTCAACTCAGCCCTGGTGATGGCGATTTCCGCGGCCATCGCCCGGGAATTGCTGTGGCGCACGCCGCCCCATCGTCTGGCCATGCGTCTGGCCGGGTGGGTCTATTTCGCCAATGCGCTGTTCTTCCTGGTGCGCGGGCTCTCCATCGGCTTCGATCTCGAATTCATGGCCGGCAAGATGTCCTACGGCATGACGGTGGTCGCCAGCATGTGGTGGCTGTGCGTCACCATCTCGGTGACGCTGTGCATGGTGCTGATGGCCAGCGAGCGGCTGCAGGCGGATTTGAACGAACAGGCCAGCCGCGATCCGCTGACCGGGGCGCTGAACCGGCGGGCCTTCGCCTCCCTGGGGGAGAGAGAGATCGTGCGGGCCCGGCGCACGGCCAGCCCGTTGTCGCTGCTGATGATCGACATGGATCATTTCAAGCAGATCAACGACTGCCTGGGCCATGGGGGCGGTGACGAGGTGCTGGTGCTGTTCGCCACCCTGGCGGGACGTATCCTGAGGGCCGAGGATTTGTTCTGTCGCTTTGGCGGCGAGGAGTTTCTGGCACTGCTGCCCAGCAGCTCCCTTATGGAGGCCATGGGGGTGGCGGAGCGCCTGCGCGCCGCTTTTTCCGCCGAAGGCGCCGGGCTGGATTCGGAGGGAAAATTGCCGTTTCCCATGACGCTCAGTGTCGGCATCGCCGCTCTGGCGGCCGACGAGGACATGGAGGCGGCCATCCGCCGCGCCGATGCCGCCTTGTACCGGGCCAAGGATTTGGGGCGTAACCGTTGTGAACTGGCCGGGGGATAGTTGCGTTCACCGTGCTTGGGCGCTAGTGTCCCGGACATGACCGAGTCCCGCTTCCATACCCTGGCCCCCTATGCCTGCCGGCCCGAGGAATCGCGCGGCCGCCTGCACCAGGAGGCGGACAGCCCGACCCGCTCGCCGTTCCAGCGTGACCGGGACCGCATCATCCATTCCGCCGCCTTCCGCCGCCTGCAGTACAAGACGCAGGTCTTCGTTTACCACGAGGGCGACAATTTCCGCACAAGGCTGACCCATTCCCTGGAAGTGTCGCAGATCGCGCGCTCCATCGCCCGCGTGCTGGCCCTGGACGAGGATCTGGCCGAGGCCCTGGCCCTGGCCCACGATCTGGGGCACACGCCCTTCGGCCATGCGGGCGAGGATGCGCTGCAGGAGGTGCTGGCGGAATACGGTGGCTTTGACCACAACGCCCAGTCCTTGCGCATCGTCACCAAGCTGGAACGCCGCTATGTGGAGTTCGAGGGGCTGAACCTCACCTGGGAGACCCTGGAGGGTCTGGTCAAGCATAACGGCCCGCTGACCGGCCCCCTGGCGGTCAAGCCCGACCGGGTGCTGCCCGGCGCCATCGCCGAATATGCCCAGCTCCACGACCTGCGCCTGGACAGCTTCGCCGGCATGGAGGCCCAGGTGGCGGCCCTGTCCGATGATATCGCCTATAATAATCATGACATTGACGACGGCCTGAGGGCCGGGCTGTTCACCATCAAGGATCTGGCCGATGTGCCCCTGGTCGGGCCGCTGTTCCACAAGGTGACCCGCCAGTACCCGGATGCCGAGCCTTCGCTTCACATCCACGAAGTGGTGCGCCGCATGATCGGCATCATGATCCTGGATCTGACCTCGGAGACACGGCGCCGCGTCGCCGAGTTCAAGCCGCGGAGCGCCGACGACGTGCGTGGCCTCGGCCGCCCGCTGGCCGCCTTTTCCGACGAGATGCGTGCCAATGATTCGGCGCTGCGCCAGTTCCTGTTCGCCAACATGTACCGCCACTTCAGCGTCAACCGCATGACCAGCAAGGGGCGGCGCGTGGTGAAGGACCTGTTCCGTCTGCTGTTCGCCGAGCCCGAATGCCTGCCGCCCGAATGGCGGCGTCTGGCCGACGGCAAAGGCACCGCCAAGACCGCCCGCGTGGTGGCCGATTACATTGCCGGCATGACTGATCGTTTTGCCCTCGACGAGCACCGCCGGCTGTTCGACCTGCAAGAGAAGCCTTGAGAAAAATGAACCTGTTCAAATACTTCCGCGAAGAAATTATCAAGTCGGTCGAAGCGATCGTTCCCGGCCTCGACACCTCCAAGGTGACGGCCGAGCCGCCGCGAGAGGTCAGCCACGGCGACGTGGCCACCAATGCCGCCATGGTGCTGACCAAGGCGGCGGGCATGAAGCCCCGCGATCTGGCCGAGAAGATCGCCGAGGTTTTGCGCGCCCATCCGGCGGTGACCGGAGTGGAGGTGGCCGGTCCCGGCTTCATCAACCTGCGTCTCGCCGATTCCTTCTGGTTCGAGCGTCTGGCCGAGGTTCTCGCCGCCGGAACCGCCTATGGCCAGTCGGACCTGGGCCGGGGCCACAAGGTCAACGTGGAATACGTCTCGGCCAACCCCACCGGTCCCATGCATATCGGCCACGCCCGCGGCGCGGTGTTCGGCGATGCCCTGGCCTCGCTGCTGGTCAAGGCCGGCTATGACGTGACCCGCGAGTACTATGTCAACGACGCCGGCTCCCAGGTGGACGTCCTGGCCCGCTCGGCCTTCCTGCGCTACCGGGAAGCCCTGGGCGAGGAAATCGGCGAGATCCCCGAAGGCCTGTATCCCGGCGAATACCTCAAGCCCGCCGGTGAGGCCCTGGCCAAGAAGCATGGCCCTGCGCTGAAGGACAAGCCCGAGGAAGAGTGGCTGCCCGAGCTGCGCGGCTTTGCCGTCGACGCCATGCTGGACATGATCAAGGGTGATCTGGCTGGGCTGGGCGTGCGCCACGACGTGTTCGTCTCCGAGCGCGGGCTGGTGGAGGCCGGCAAGGTTCAGGACGCCCTGGACTATCTGACCGCCAAGGGCCTGATCTACGAAGGCGTGCTGGAGCCCCCCAAGGGCAAGCTGCCTGACGATTGGGAGGCGCGGCCGCAAACCCTGTTCAAGGCCACCGAGTTCGGCGACGACGTCGACCGTCCGCTGAAAAAGTCGGACGGCTCGTGGACCTATTTCGCCTCGGACATCGCCTATCACCTGGACAAATACCGACGCGGCTTCGGCGCGATGATCGACGTGTGGGGCGCCGATCACGGCGGCTACGTCAAGCGCATGCAGGCGGCGGTCAAGGCGGTGAGCGAGGGCGGCGGCGATCTCGACGTCAAGCTCTGCCAGATGGTCAACCTCTTGAAGGGCGGCCAGCCCTACAAGATGAGCAAGCGGGCCGGTACCTTCGTCACGCTGCGCGACCTGGTGGAGGCGGTGGGCAAGGACGTGGTCCGCTTCATCATGCTGACCCGCAAGAACGACGCCCATCTGGATTTCGATCTGGACAAGGTGCTGGAGCAGAGCCGCGATAATCCGGTGTTCTACGTCCAGTACGCCCATGCCCGCTGTCACTCGGTGATGCGCCACGCCGCCGGCATGTGGCCGGACGCCGTGGGCCCGGTCCCCGGCGTCGAGGTTCTGGCACACTTGACCGACCCGGCCGAGCTTGGTTTGATCAGGCTGTTGGCCGGTTGGCCGCGCCTGGTGGAAAGCGCGGCCGAGGCCCACGAGCCGCATCGCGTGGCGTTCTACCTTTACGACTTGGCCGCCGCCTTCCATGGGCTGTGGAACAAGGGCAAGGACGACACCAGCCTGCGGTTCCTGATCGAGGACGACCGCGAGCTGTCCTTGGCCCGCCTGGGCCTGCTGCGCGCGGTGGTGGGGGTGATCGCCTCGGGGCTTGGCATCTTCGGTGTCGCCCCGGTCGAAGAGATGCGTTGATAAGGGGAGACGCGCTGATATGGCCAAAAGCCCTGGCGACGATTACGAGCGTGACCTGCTGGATATCATTCCCGAGCGCTATAATGACGCCGATGCCGATTCCCATCAGGCCCGGGCCGGGCATCGCCTGCGCAGCTGGGTGCTGATCGGCGGCGCGGTCATCGCCGTGGGGGCCATCGTCGCCGCCGGTCTGCATTTTGTCGGTGGCCGCAAGGGCGCCGGGCTGGGCGTGCCGGTGATCAAGGCCGATGATCGCCCCATCAAGACCCGCCCCGATGATCGCGGCGGCATGCAGGTGCCCAACCAGGACAAGCTGGTCTACGAGCGCATGGATTCCGCCGGCGAGAACGAGCCCAAGGTGGAACGTCTGCTGCCCAAGCCCGAGGCCGCCAAGGCGCCGCCCAAGACCATTTCCGTGCCGCCGCTGTCGGCCGAGCCGCCGCCTGCCGTCGCCCAGCGTCCAGCCCCCATTCCGCCCAAGCCGGGCGAGCCGCCGGCCCCCAAGACCGCTCCCGCCGCCAAGGTGGCGGCCCAGCCCATGGAGGCCTCGCCCATTCCCCCCGCCGTCGCACCGCTTCCCCCGGCCTATCAGCCGGTGCAGGAGCGGGCTCCGGCCCCTGCCGCCCAGCCCGAGCACATGGCCCCCGCCGTGGTGGCCCAGGCGCCGCGTCCGGCGCCGCCGCCGCCGCCCGCACCGGCCCCGGCCGTCAGCGCCAAGGCTCCGGCCTCGGGGGAATTCGTGGTGCAGCTGGGCGCCGTGCGCGCCGCCGATCAGGCCGACAAGGAATGGGCCCGCATCCAGAAGGCCAATGCCGATCTGCTTGGCGCCCTCAAATCCGATATCGTCCGTGTCGAGCTGCCGGGCAAGGGGACCTTCTGGCGGGTGCGCGCCGCGCCCCTGTCCGAGCAGGCCGCCCGCCAGCTTTGCGCCGAACTCACCGCCCGATCCCAGGGGTGCATCGTTGCCCGCCGCTAAGACTCCCCCCGCCGCCGCCATCTTCGGCTGTTCCGGTCTGGTCCTGACCGAAGCCGAGCGTGATTTCTTCCAGCGCACCGATCCGCTGGGATTCATCCTGTTCGCCCGCAACGTGGACAATCCAGACCAGGTCAAGGCCCTGGTGCAAAGCTTGCGCGACAGCGTGGGCCGTGCCGATGCGCCGGTGCTGATCGATCAGGAAGGGGGCAGGGTGCAGCGCCTGCGGCCACCGCACTGGCGCAGCGCACCGCCCGGCGAGCCCTTCGCCGCCCTGGCGGCCCGCGATCCGGAGGCGGCCAGGGAGGCCTTGCACTTGAATTTCCGCCTGATCGGCGCCGAGCTGGCCGATCTGGGCATCGACGTGGATTGCGCCCCGGTGCTGGACGTGCCCATTCCCGGTGCCCACGACGTCATCGGCGATCGCGCCTATGGCCGCACCGCCGATTCGGTGATCTCTCTGGCGGGCGCGGTGATCGACGGATTGCTGGACGAGGGCGTGCTGCCGGTGATCAAGCACATTCCCGGCCACGGCCGCGCCATGGTGGACAGCCATCTCGACCTGCCGGTGGTGGACACGCCGCTGGCCGAGCTGGAGATCCAGGATTTCCCGCCGTTCCATGCTTTCCGCCATGCACCCTGGGCCATGACCGCCCATGTGGTCTATACCGCCCTTGACGCCGCCCATCCCGCCACTACCTCCAGGGTGGTGATCGACAAGGTGATCCGGGGCGCCATCGGTTTCGATGGCCTGCTGATTTCCGACGATCTGTCCATGAAGGCGCTGGGCGGTTCTTTCGAGGACCGCACCCGCGCCAGTCTGGAGGCTGGGTGTGACGTGGTGCTTCACTGCAACGGCCTCATGGCCGAGATGACCGCCATCGCCAGGGAATTGCGGCCCCTGAGCGCCGCCGCCGAAGTGCGGGTGGCCCACGGTCTGGCGCAAAAGCGGCAACGCGTGCCCTTTGACCGCCGGGCGGCCGAGGAACGGGTCAAGGCTCTGCTCGGGCTCTCCTCGTGATGGGAGAGCTGGGTGGGCTGCTGTTCGGCATCACCATCTGGGCGATTCCGCTGATCTTCGCCGTGACCCTGCACGAGGCGGCCCATGGCTATGCCGCCCATGCCTGTGGCGACGATACCGCCTACCGGATGGGCCGCATCTCGCTCAATCCCCTGCGTCACATCGATCCCTTCGGCACCATCATCCTGCCCGGCCTGCTGCTGGCCCTGGGCGGCGTGATGTTCGGCTGGGCCAAGCCGGTCCCGGTCAATTTCAGCCGCCTGCGCCATCCCCGCCGCGACATGGTGATCGTTGCCGCCGCCGGCCCGGCCATGAACATGGGCCTCGCCATCCTGGCCATTTTGGCGGTGCATCTGGTCCCGGTGATGCCCGAGGCGATTCGGGGCTGGTTTTTCCTCAATCTGGAAAACGCCATCTTCTTCAACCTGCTGCTGGCGGTATTCAACATGATCCCCATCCCGCCCCTGGACGGGGGCAGGGTGGCGGTGGGAATCCTGCCCCGGCCGCTGGCCTGGCGTTTGGCCCGCCTGGAGAAGGCGGGGATGCTGATCCTCATCGCCGCCCTGTTCCTGTTCCCCCTGCTGGGGTCTCGGATCGGCGTCGACCTGGACGTGTTCCGCTGGCTGGTCCAGGGGCCGGTGGATACCATCGGCAACGCGCTGGTCAGGGCATTGGGTCCGTGAGTGGGGCTCTGCCCTTTGCCTTCGAGGAGGAATCCCGGCCGGGCCGCGCCCCGGCCGAGCGTTTGTTGCTCGATCTGGACGGCTGGGAAGGCCCGCTGGACGTTCTGCTGCAACTGGCCCGCGACCAGAAGGTGGATCTGGCCAAGATCTCGATTCTGAAGCTCGCCGACCAATATCTTGAATTTGTTCAGAAGGTTGGGCGGGATCAGATCGATCTCGCCGCCGAATACCTGGTGATGGCGGCATGGCTGGCCTATCTCAAGAGCCGCCTGCTGCTGCCCGAACCGGAACCCGAGCCGGGCGAGGAATTGTCCCCGGCCGAGATGGCCGCCGCCCTGGCGTTCCGGCTGCAACGGCTGGAGGCCATGCAGAAATCCGGCGCGGCCCTGTTCGGCCGGCGTCTGCTCAATCGTGATGTCTTCGCCCGGGGGGCGCCCGAGGATATCGAGGTGGTCAACCGCTCCATCTTCGATCTCGATCTCTATGATCTGCTGAAGGCCTATGCCGACCATGTGGTGCGCAACTCGGTGCGCACCCTGACGGTGGAAGCCCCCGACCTGTGGTCGGTGGAGAACGCCCTGGCGCGGTTGGAGAGCATGCTGGGCATCGGCGCTCTACCCGACTGGTCGGTGCTGATGGCCTACCTGCCCGCCATCGAGGGGGACACCTTGAAGATGAAATCCGCCATGGCTTCGACCTTCGTCGCCGCGCTGGAACTGGCCAAGCAGGGCAAGCTGGTGCTGCGCCAGGACGGCGCCGCCTATTCGCCCATCTATATCCGGGCCGGGCAGGGCGAGGGGAGGGAGGATTGAGGTTTATTGGGCTTGGGCGGCAGCCCAATATTTCCATATGGGGGCTAGGGATTGACCATTGATCCGCAATACCTGCGCATCATCGAAGCGCTGATCTTCGCCTCGGCCGAGCCGGTTCCGGAACGGGCCATGGCCGAGCGCCTTCCCGAGGGTGTTGACGTTCCTCAACTGCTGGCGGAGTTGGAGGCCCATTACGCGGCTCGCGGCTTCAATCTGGTGCGGCGCGGCGATGGCTGGGCGTTTCGCACCGCCGTCGATCTGGCCGAAGCCCTCAAGGTGGAGCGGTCCCAGGAGCGCAAGCTGTCGCGCGCCGCCGTCGAGACCCTGGCGATCATCGCCTACCACCAGCCGGTGACCCGCGCCGAGATCGAGGAGATACGCGGCGTGGCGCTGTCCAAGGGCACCATGGACATTCTTTTCTCCGCCGGCTGGATCCGGCCCAAGGGCCGCCGGCGCACCCCGGGCCGTCCGCTGACCTGGGCGACCACCGACGGCTTTCTCGACCATTTCGGCCTGGAATCGCTTGCTGACTTGCCCGGAGTCAAGGAATTGGAGGCCGCCGGCCTGTTGGATTCCCGGGCCGCCGCCGGCGCCTACGGCAATCGTGCCGTCGAGGATACGCGGCTGGTGGACATGGCCGAAGAGGACGAACCCCAATTGGACCTGCTGGACGACGAGACCTTGCTGGGCATCGGGGAATAGGCCTTGGGCCGAGGCCGCAAGATCGCCCTGATGATCATCGGCTGGGTCTTCGTGGGCCTGGGCGTGGTGGGGGCCGTCCTGCCGGTGATGCCGACCACGCCGTTCATGCTGGTGGCGCTGTGGTGCTTCGCCAAGTCTTCCGACCGCTTTCATGCCTGGCTGTTCTACCACCCGGTGTTCGGGCCGCCCTTGCGTGATTGGGAGATCAACCGGGTCATTCCCCTTTACGCCAAGGTGTTCGCGCTCGGCAGCATGGCGATCAGCATCGTCTACGTGGTGGGCTTCTCCCAGGCTCCGTGGTGGGCCATGGCCGCCATGGGGGGCACCTGTACGGCGGGCGCGGTGTTCATCCTCAGCAAACCAAGCCGCAAGCCGGTTCAATGACCAAAGCCGCCATTGCGGTGTTCCTTTTCTTTTGCGATGATCCGCCGCCGGCCGGTTTCGGCCGCAGTGACGTACGAGGAGTGTTTGGGCATGGGTAGCATGAGTATCGGTCATTGGCTCATCGTTCTGGTCATCGTGCTGCTGCTGTTCGGCGCCAATAAGATTCCGAAGCTGATGGGCGACATGGCCAAGGGCGTGAAGGCCTTCAAGCACGGCCTGAAGGACGAGGAAGAGGGGCAGGCCCCGGCTCAGCCCGCCGCCGCGCCCCAGGTCACGGAGGCCCAGGCCGCCAAGCCGGCCGCCGCGCCCGACACCGCTCCCAAGGTCTAGGGCCGGATGTTCGACATCGGCTGGGACGAGATGGCGCTGATCGCCGTGGTCAGCCTGATCGTTATCGGACCCAAGGATCTGCCGGTGGTGCTGCGCCAGATGGGCCGCTGGACCCGCAAGGCGCGCGAGATGGCCTCGGAGTTCCATCGCGGCATCGACGACATGGTGCGGGAATCCGAGCTGGACGAGTTGAAGAAGCAGGTGACCAAGGCGACCGACGTCAACCTGCTGCGCCAGGAGGTCGACAAGGCCATCGACCCCACCGGGGAGATGGCCAAGGCCATGGAGCTTCCCGCCCTCGACATGGCGGCGACCCCCGAACCGGTGCCGCAAGAGATCAAGCCCGACGAGGCGCCGAGCCGCCCGCCGGAACCCTAGAGGACGTATTTTGAGCGATTCCCACGACGACAAGACCATGCCGCTGCTCGAGCATCTGATCGAGTTGCGGCGGCGGCTGATCTGGTCGGCGATCGCCTTCATCGTCGCCTTTGGGATCTGCTATTACTTCTCCAACGAGATCTATGAGTTCCTGCTGGAGCCCTATTCCAAGGCGGCCCTGGCCAAGGGCGGGAACCGCCGCCTGATCTACACCGCGCCCACCGAGGCGTTCTTCACCTTCATGAAGGTGTCGGCCTTCGCCGGAGCGGCGCTGTGCTTCCCCATCTGGGCGGGCCAGTTGTGGGCCTTCGTGGCGCCGGGCCTGTACAAGCACGAGAAGCAGGCCTTCCTGCCCTTCCTGGTGGCCACGCCGGTGCTGTTCGCGCTGGGCGCGTCCATGGTCTATTTCCTGGTGCTGCCCAACCTCTACACCTATCTGCTGGGCTTCGAGAATCTGGTCGGTGGCCCCAGCACGCTGCCCATCCAGATGGAGGCCAAGGTCAACGAATCCCTGTCGTTGATCATGACCCTGATCTTTGCCTTCGGGCTGGCGTTCCAGATGCCGGTGCTGCTGACCCTGCTGGCCCGGGTCGGGCTGGTCACCGCCGCCGGTCTGGCCGATAAGCGCCGCTTCGCCATCGTCGGCAATTTCGTCTTCGCCGCCGTGGTCACGCCCCCCGACGTGGTCAGCCAGCTGTCGCTCGCCATTCCCATGGTCGGTCTCTACGAGATCTCCATCATTTCCGCCCGCTGGGCCGAAAAGAAGCGGGAGCAGGCGCTGAATGACGATGGCGAGGATGACGCCACCCACGACGACACCGATTTCAACGCGTAGCCGGAATTTTTGCCATGCATGACCTCAAGTCCATTCGCGACAACCCGGACGGATTCGATGCGGGACTGAAGCGCCGGGGCCTCGAGCCCAAGGCCGCCGCCATCCTCGACCTGGACACGCGGCGCCGCGCCGCCCAGACCGCCTTCCAGGAAATGCAGGCCCGGCGCAACGACGCCTCCAAGCAGATCGGCGCCCTCAAGAAGAGCGGCGGCGACGCTTCCGCCCTGATGGACGAGGTGGCGAGCCTGAAGGAGCGCATGCCGGCGGCCGAGGAAGAGGACAAGGCGCTGGGCGCCGAGATCGAGTCCATCCTGGCCTCCATTCCCAATCTGCCGGCGTCCGATGTGCCGGACGGTCCCGACGAGGACCATAACGTCGAATTGCGCAAGTGGGGCACGCCCAAGAGCTTCGCCTTCACCGCGCTGGACCACGACGCCATCGGCGCCAAGCTGGGCCTGATGGATTTCGACGGCGCCGCCAAGCTGTCGGGGGCCCGCTTCGTCGTATTGAAGGGCCAGTTGGCCCGGCTGCAACGCGCCATCGGCCAGTTCATGCTGGATTTGCAGACGGTCGAGCACGGCTACACCGAGATGGACCCGCCGCTGATGGTCAAGGACGGTGCCGCCTTCGGCACCGGCCAATTGCCCAAGTTCGGCGAGGATCTGTTCAAGACCAATACCGGCCACTGGTTGATTCCCACCGCTGAGGTGCCGCTGACCAATCTGGTCAGCGACGAGATCCTGGACGAGAAGGCGCTGCCGCTGCGCATGACCGCTCTCACGCCGTGTTTCCGCTCGGAAGCCGGGGCGGCGGGCAAGGACACCCGCGGCATGATCCGCCAGCACCAGTTCCACAAGGTGGAGATGGTCTCCATCGCCCATCCCGATGCCTCCGGCGCCGAGCACGAGCGCATGACCCAATGCGCCGAGACGGTGCTGCAGCGCCTGGGGCTGGCCTATCGCGTCATCGTGCTGTGCACCGGCGACATGGGCTTTTCGGCGCAGAAGACTTATGACATCGAAGTCTGGCTGCCGGGCCAGCAGCGCTACCGGGAAATCTCGTCCTGCTCTAATTGCGGCGACTTCCAGGCCCGGCGCATGAAGGCCCGCTTCCGCCCCGAGGGCGAGAAGGGGACGCGCTTCGTCCATACCCTGAACGGCTCGGGCCTCGCCGTGGGTCGCACCCTGATCGCCGTGATGGAAAACTATCAGCGCGAGGACGGCACCATCGAGGTGCCCGAGGCGCTGCGCCCCTATATGGGCGGTCTGGAGGTCATCGGCTGAGATGACCTTTCCGCCCGTCGCCGACCCTTCGTCGCTCCGCATCCTGATTTCCAACGATGACGGCATCAACGCGCCGGGCATCAAGGTTCTGGAACGCATCGCCCGGACCTTGTCCAAGGATGTCTGGGTGGTGGCCCCGGAGACCGAGCAGAGCGCGGCGGGGCATTCGCTGACCATCCGCCGGCCCTTGCGGGTGCGCAAGGTGTCGGCGCGGCGCTATGCCGTTGACGGCACGCCCACCGATTCGGTGCTGCTGGGCGTCAACCACGTGCTGAAGGGCAAAAAGCCCGATCTGGTGCTGTCGGGCATCAACCGGGGGGCCAATCTGGGCGAGGACGTCACCTATTCCGGCACCGTGGCGGCGGCCATGGAGGGCACCATCCTCGGCATTCCCGCCATCGCCCTGTCCCAGACCCTGGAGCATCCCCATCCGGTGAAGTGGGGCACGGTCGAACATTGGGCGCCCGACGTCATCCGTCGCCTGCTGGCCAAGGGCTGGAGCCGCAACGTGTTGATCAACGTCAACTTTCCCGACGTGATCGCCGCCTCGGTGACGGGAATCGAGATCACCCGCCAGGGCAAGCGCAAGATCGGCGACGAGATCATGGAGCGCCATGACCCGCGCGGCGAAGCCTATGTCTGGATCGGCGCCCAGCGAGCCGAGGACCGTTCCAAGCCCGGCACCGATATCGAGGCGGTGTTTCGCGGCGCCATTTCGGTGACCCCGCTGTGCTTCGATCTCACCCACCGCGACGACATGAAGGCGCTGGAGACGGCCTTTTGATGAAGAAGGCGGAACCGCGCGTCATCCGCCTGCTGATGGAACTGCGGCGGATGGGTGTCGTCGATACCCGCGTCCTGTCGGCCATCGAACGCATTCCCCGCGCCCTGTTCGTCGCCGAGCCCTTCCTTGATCAGGCCTATGAGAACACCGCCCTGCCCATCGGCTGCGCCCAGACCATCAGCCAGCCCCTGGTGGTCGGCCTGATGAGCCAGGCCCTCGAGGTGGGCGAGCGCATGAAGGTCCTGGAGATCGGCACCGGCTCGGGCTATCAGGCGGCGGTGCTGGCCAAGCTGTGCCGTCGCCTTTATTCGGTGGAGCGCCACAAACCGCTGCTGGCCGAGGCCGAGGCCCGTTTCAAGCACCTGCGTCTGCACAACATTACCTGCCGGGCCGCCGACGGCTCTCGCGGCTGGCCGGAGCAGGCGCCCTTCGACCGGATCATGGTCACCGCCGCCGCACCCGATATCCCGCCCGCCCTGGTGGACCAGTTGAAGCCCGACGGCATCATGGTGCTGCCCCTGGGGGATGTGGGCGGGATCGACCAGGAACTGGTGCGGATCACCAAGACCGATCGCGGCATCGACATCCAGCCGTTTCTGCCGGTGCGTTTCGTGCCGCTGGTGGAGGGGATACCGGAGGAATGATTGCCGCTGGCCGTCGCCGCGCTTATAGTACGGGCATGAGGCACGCGCCCCATCATCTGGTTATTCTCCTGATCCTCGCCGCGGCGATCTCGGCGTGCACCCCCAGTTATGATTCCAAGGTGCCGGTCGGCCGCAGCGACGGCCCGCTGCAGGTGCAGCGCCCGGCCACGGTCACCGTCTATGCCGGCGACACCGTCTATTCCATCGCCCGGCGCTATTCCCTGACCGTCCGCGACCTGATCGAGACCAACAATCTTCAGCCGCCCTACCAGTTGCAGCCGGGGACCGTGCTGCGCCTGCCCGGTGGCGGCTCGGATTACGTGGTGCAGCGCGGCGACACCCTGTCGGTGCTGGCGCGGCGCTTCAAGGTGGACTTCAACTCGCTGGCCGCCACCAACGGCAAGCGGGCGCCCTATGTGTTGCAGGTAGGCGAGCGGCTGACCATTCCGGGCCCCAAGGCCTCGGTGACCCAGACCGCCGCGACACCAGCACCGGCAACGGGCGGCGGTTCCATGGTGGTGACCTCTCCCCACGCCTCGGGCGGGGCGGGGGGCGGCAAGCCTGCGGCCAAGGCCGAGGTGCCGCCGGTCTATGCCCAGGCGCCCAGCCATCCGGCACCACCTCCGGCGGCGGTTCCCGCCGTGCCTCCGGCCAGGGCGGGGTCCACCTTCCTGTGGCCGGTCAAGGGCGAGGTGGTGGCGGAGTTCGGACCGCTGCCCGGCAAGGGGCAGCACAACGACGGCATCAATATCGTCGCCGCCAAAGGCACGCCGGTGCGCGCCGCCGAGAACGGCGTGGTGGCCTATGTGGGCAACGAGTTGAAAGGCTTCGGCAATCTGCTGCTGATCAAGCATGCGGACAATTGGATGACCGCCTATGCCCATAACGACCAACTGATGGTCAAGCGCGGCGATCGGGTTCGCCGCGGCCAGACCATCGCCACGCTGGGCGCCAGCGGATCGGTCACTTCGCCGCAGCTGCACTTCGAGATCCGCCGGGGAACCGAGGCCGTCAATCCCGTGGAATACCTGCAGGACAAGGTCGCGGACGACGGGGCTGTGCGCCAGCTGGCGGCGATTGCGTATTGACCCGGATCGCGGAAGAGCCCACCCTTAATTCCTAATATAGTGACCGTTCGGCATAGGGCGGCGCGAGGGATGGCTTCCAAGGAGGGCCGCATGGCAAGTGAACACGGCGCCATGTCGAACAGCCGTGACCGGCTCAATTTCCTGCGTCTGGATGACGACGCGGTGTCGGCCATGACGGCCGTTCGCCCGCTGGTGGAGGGCTGTCTGCCGGCTATTGCCGACGACTTTTACGCCCACTTGATGAAATGGCCTGAATTGCAGGCGATGTTAGGCGGCGGCGGCAGGATCGGCCACCTGAAGCAGGCCCAGCAGGCCCATTGGAGCGCCCTGTTTTCCGGTCGCTTCGACGAGGATTATTTCACGCGCGCGGTGGCGGTCGGCGTGACGCACGAGCGAATCGGCCTGGGGGTCAACTGGTACCTGGGCGGCTATTGCTTCGTGCTGGAAAAGCTGATCGGCGACCTGCACGCCAAATGCGACAAGGCCCGATTTCCCGAGATGGCGGCGGCAGTGCTGCGCGCCGCCTTTCTGGACATGGATCTCGCCATCTCGACCTATATCGAGCATGGCGAGGCCGGCAAGATGAAGCGCGAGATGCTGGCCCTTTCCGACACGGTGGATCGCGAGGTGGCGCTGACCGTGGGCGACATCGAAAAGCAGGTGAAGCGTCTGATCGAAGGTGCCTGCGAATTGACCGGGGTGGCCTCCGAGTTGAAAACCATGGCCGAAGCCGTGGCCGAGGCGGTGTCGGTAACTAGCGACAACGTCCAGTCAGTGGCCGGCGCCAGCGAGGCGCTGGAAGAGACCTCGCGCCAAATTTCCGCCAAGGTGCACGGCACGTCGCAACTGACCGATGCCGCCCAGCAGAAAATGGAGACCGCGGCGGCCACCGTGGAGGGCTTGAAGGATGCCACGGGACGAATCCGCGACGTGGTGCGTCTCATTCAGTCCATTGCCGGCCAGACGCGCATGCTGGCTCTCAACGCCACCATCGAGGCGGCACGGGCCGGCGACATGGGCAAGGGATTTGCCGTGGTGGCTGACGAGGTCAAGCGACTGGCCAAGCTGACCGAGGAGGGGATTCGCGGCGTCAATGCCCAGGCCCATGCCATCGGCCAAGCGACCGACGAGACTGTGGCCATGGTGGAGGAAGTGACGGCCTCCATTCAGGACATCAATGCCATCGCCCAGGAAGTGAATCTCTCCAGCGAGATGCAGCTTTCCGCCACCGCCGACATCAAGGGCAATGCCGGGCAGGCCGCCCAGCATACCGGCACCGTGCACGGCCATGCCTTGTCGGTGCTGAATCAGGCGGAGCGCACCGGGGCCACGGCCCAGCGGGTCAATGAACTGTCCGTGGTGGTCAATCGCGATGTCGGCGACCTGCAACGGCGCCTCGGCATCATTTTGCGGTCCTCGGCGGCGGGAGATCGCCGAGCGGTTCCGCGCGTGGCCGTGGGACTGGCCTTTTCGGGCCGCCTGGGGAGCCGCGAGATCAAGGGCCATACCGGCGACCTGGCCACCAAGGGGGTGGTTCTGGCCGGTCTCAACGATCCATCCCTGGTGGGGCAGGCCGGGGCCTTGGAACTGGAGGGAATCGGCAATCTGCGCTGCGAGGCGGTGGCTGCCAGCGTGCTTGGCCTGCATGTGCGATTCCGCGACGTTCCCGCCGCCGCTCTAGCCACCATCGCCGCAGCCCAAGGGCGCGCACGGGCCGAGGAGACAGGCTATGCCACGCTGATTCAGGGAGTGGCGGCGGGTGTCATCCAGGCGTTCGAGCAGGCGCTGAAGACCGGTGACATCACCGAGGCCGATCTGTTCGATACCCATTACGAGCCCATCGCCGGCACCGACCCCCAGCAGTTCCTGGCGCTTCACGCCCACCTGACCGATCAGGTGGTACACCAGTTCACCGAAGCCGTTCTCGAGAAGGACCCGCGGATCGTCATCTGCTGCGTCGCAGACCGAAACGGCTATATCGCGACTCATAACAAGAAATACTCCCAAGCCCAGCGGCCGGGAGAGCCGGTGTGGAATGCCGCCAATGCCCGTAATCGCCGGATCTTTGACGACCGGGCCGGCCTGGTGGCGGCGCGCAATGTCCGACCTGTGTTCGTCCAGACGTATCCTCGCGACATGGGCGGCGGCAATTTCGTGGTGCTGAAGGAGTTCGACAGCCCCATCACCGTCCGGGATCGGCACTGGGGGGCGGTGCGTCTGGCCATCAAGCCATAGCGCACGGCCTCGATCGCCCCGGACAGGGAGGTGCTACAGGCTTTTTCCCAGCCGCCCCGCCAGATCCTGAATGAACTGCCAGGCGACCCGGCCGGAACGCGACCCACGGGTCACCGACCATTCGTTGGCCTGGGCGTGAAGCTCCTCGGTGGAGATGGGCAGGCCGTAATGGGTCACATAGCCTTCGACGATGGCGAAGAAGGTATCCTGGCCCACGTGGTGGAAGCCCAGCCACAGGCCGAACCGGTCGGACAGCGACACCTTTTCCTCGACCGCCTCGCCGGGATTGATGGCCGTCGAACGCTCGTTGTCGATCATGTCGCGGGCCATCAGATGCCGGCGGTTGGAGGTGGCGTAGAAGATGACGTTGGCGGGCCGTCCCTCGATGCCGCCGTCCAGAACCGCCTTCAGGGATTTATAGGCGTCGTCCTGCTGGTCGAAGGACAGGTCGTCACAGAACAGGACGGCGCGGCGGCCGCTATCCCTGAGGATTCGCAGGCAGCGGGGCAGGGAGGGGATGTCCTCGCGGTGGATCTCCACCAGCAGCAGGGTGCCGGGCCTCTCGCCGTTCAAGGTGGCGTGCACCGCCTTGACCAGCGAGCTCTTGCCGGTGCCGCGCGCGCCCCACAACAGGGCGTTGTTGGCGGGGTAGCCATCGGCGAAGCGTCTGGTATTGTCCAGAAGCTGCTCGCGCTGGCGCTCGATGCCCTGCAGCAACTCGATGTCCACCCGGTTGACCACGGGCACCGGCTCCAGCCGGTCGGGATCGGCGTGCCAGACATAGGCGTCGGCGGCCGAAAGATCCTGGCCGGTGGCGGGCGGCGGAGAGAGGCGCTCCAGGGCCTCGGCGATACGGTTCAGGGCCTTGACGGCTTCGGCGTAGGGCATGGCTCAGTCCCTCGGGTTGGGGGCGGGGATGGTACCACCTTCGCCACATGGGGCAAGCAATTCGGAAAAAGGGTCACTTGGCGTTTGCATCGGCTGGATTGGCCGCTATATTCCCGCTGCATTCATTTATGCACGACTTCCCGAGGAGACAGTGATGTTCGTGTCGCCCGCTTACGCCCAGGCCGCCGCCGCCGGTGGTGGTTCCTTTGGTGCCCTGGAACAGTTTCTGCCTCTGATTCTGATCTTCGTGGTGTTCTACTTCCTGCTGATCCGTCCGCAGCAGAAGAAGATGAAGCAGCACAAGGAGATGCTGGGCCAGCTCCGCCGCGGTGACCGCGTGCTGACCGCCGGCGGCATCATTGGCACCGTCAACAAGCTGATCAACGACACCGAAGTGTCGGTCGAAATCGCCGAGGGCGTGCGCGTGCGCGTCCTGCGGACCACCATCACCGAGGTGATGTCCAAGACCGAGCCGGTGGCGGCCGACAAGGCCCCCGCAACTGCCGACAAGGCCAAGGACGACAAGTCCGACGCCGAACCCGCCGCCGACAAGTAAGGCTTTTCCTTCCTTCCAACCAGCACAGGCCGGGACATGAACCATTTTCCAAAATGGAAGATCGCATTGGTGGCGATTGTGAGCCTGTTCGGCATCGTCTTCGCGGTGCCGAACCTGCTGTCCCGCGATCAGGCCGACCGTATGCCGCACTGGCTGCAGCCGGTCAGCCTGGGCCTGGACCTTCAGGGCGGGTCCTATCTGCTGCTGGAGGTGGATACCGCCTATGTGTTCCGCGAACAGCTGACCTCGCTGGTGGAAGGCGTGCGCACCACGCTGCGCAAGGAAAAGATCAAGTACTCCGACCTGGGCGCCAGGGGCGATCAGGTCAGCGTGCGCATCATCGAGGCCGATGAGCGCGCCAAGGCCCGCGAATTTTTGCGCAAGATCGATGCCGAGGCGGCGATCGAGACCAGGGACGACGGTTCCATGGTGCTCAAATATTCCGAGCAGGCGGTCAAGGCCCGCAAGACCGCGGCCATCGAGCAATCGCTGGAGATCGTGCGCCGCCGTATCGACGAGTTGGGCACCCGCGAGCCCTCGATCCAGCGTCAGGGGGAGGATCGCATCGTCGTCCAGTTGCCCGGCGTCAAGGACCCCGACCGCATCAAGGCTCTGCTAGGCAAGACCGCCAAGCTGACCTTCCACCTGCTCGACGATTCCACCGGCGCCGACGAAGCGCAGAAGGGCCGGGTGCCGCCCGGCTCCATGCTGCTGCCCTCCGCCGAGAAGGAGCGGGGCATGCCGGAATCCTACGTGGTGCGCAAGCGCATCGAGGTGGGCGGCGACATGCTGGTGGATTCCAAGGCCACCTACAGCGAAGGCCGCCCGGTGGTCAGCTTCCGCTTCAGCGCCGCCGGCGCCAAGAAGTTCGGCGATGCCACCCGCGAGAATGCCGGCAAGTTCCTGGCCATCGTGCTGGACGAGAAGGTGATCAGCGCACCGCGCATCAACGAGCCCATCCTGGGCGGTTCCGGCATCATCTCGGGCAGCTTCTCGGTGCAGCAGGCCCAGGATTTGTCCCTGCTGCTGCGTGCCGGCGCCTTGCCCGCGCCGCTGCAGGTTCTTGAAGAGCGCACCGTCGGTCCCGATCTCGGCGCCGATTCCATCCAGGCCGGCGCCGTGGCCAGTCTGCTGGGCCTCGCCCTGGTGGTGGTGCTGATGATCATCGTCTATGGCTCGCTCGGCGCCCTTGCCGATCTCGCCATGGTGCTCAACCTGATTCTGCTGCTGGCCTCGCTGTCGGCCCTGGGGGCCACGCTGACCCTGCCGGGCATCGCCGGCATCGTGCTGACCATGGGCATGGCGGTGGATGCCAACGTGCTGATCTACGAGCGCATGCGCGAAGAGCAGCGCAACGGCCGCTCCATCATGTCGGCTATTCAGGCCGGCTATGACCGCGCCTTCGGCACCATCTTCGACGCCCACGTCACCACCCTGGTGGCGGCGGCGTTGCTGTTCCAGTTCGGCTCGGGTCCCGTTCGTGGTTTCGCCGTTACCCTGACGCTGGGCCTGCTGGCCTCGCTGTTCACCGCTGTGCTGGTCAATCGCATCATGGTGGTGACCTGGGTGCGCTGGCGCCGCCTCAAGACCCTGCCGCTGGCTTAAAGGAGCGAGAGACATGCAACTGATCGACCGCTTCCTGCCCCACGGCACCAAGTACGACTTCATCCGCTATCGCTGGTTCGCCTTCTGCATCACCGCCGTGCTGATCATCGGCTCGTTCGCCTCCATCGCGATCAAGGGCTTCAATTTCGGCATCGACTTCGCCGGCGGCATCCTGCTGGAGGCCCAATCCACCACCGGTCCCGCCGACTTGCACGGCATGCGCACCACACTCGGCCATCTGGGCCTGGGCGAGGTTTCGCTGCAGGAGTTCGGCACCACCGGCCGCGATGTGATGATCCGTGTCCAGCGCCAGGAAGGGGACGAGAAGACCCAGATGGCCGCGCTATCCAAGGTCAAGGCCTCCCTGGGCGAGGGCTTCACCTACCGCCGGGTCGAGATCGTCGGTCCCAAGGTGGGCGGCGAACTGGTGCGCGACGGCGTCCTGGCCGTGGTTCTGGCCCTGGGCGCCATCGCCCTGTATGTCTGGTTCCGCTTCGAGTGGCAATTCGGCGTCGGTGCCCTGGTGTCGACCTTCCACGACGTCATCACCACCTTCGGCCTGTTCTCCATCACCGGATTGGAGTTCAACCTGACCACCGTGGCGGCGATTCTGACCATCGCCGGCTATTCGGTGAACGACACCGTGGTGGAATATGACCGGGTGCGCGAGAATCTGCGCAAGTTCAAGACCATGTCGCTCTATGACCTGCTCAATCTGGCGGTCAACGAGACGCTGGCCCGCACCATCCTCACCGTGTCCACGGTGTTCGTCACCGTGCTGGCCCTGCTGTTCGTGGGTGGCGAGGTGCTGCGCGGCTTCTCCATCGCCATGCTGTGGGGCCTGATCATCGGCACCTTCTCGTCCATCTACGTGGCCATGCCCATGTTGATCTACTTCAACCTGCGTACCGGCAAGGCGGCGGAAGAGGCCGAGGCGGAGGAAGCCCCGACGGGTGGTCCCGCCGCGCCCTGATCCATGGACATCACCCCCCTCATTCCCACCGGCAGGCAGATCGTCAAGGGATACGGCGATGGCGGCTTCACCATCGCCGGCCTCCGTTGGGAGGGGTCGGTGCTGGTCCTGCCGGAGCGCACCCAGCCTTGGTCACCCCGCGATCTCGCCCAGGTCACCGAGGATAGCCTTGCCCCGCTGTTGACCCTGGAGGAAAAGCCCCGGCTTTTGCTGTTGGGATGTGGACAGCGCATGGCCCCGGTCCCCAGCGCCTTGCGCGCCGCCCTGCGGGCCGCCGGCATCACCCTGGAACTGATGGACACCGGCGGTGCTTGCCGCACCTTCAATGTTCTGGTGTCCGAAGACCGTTCCGTGGCGGCGGCGCTGATCGCGGTGTAATGGGCTGCCGCCCAGACCCGCTTGGGGCCAGAGGCCCCAAACCCCATTCATTTTATTGACAGAAACAAAGGGGGGGCTGGGGCATTCGCCCCAGATGGGCTTGGGCGATAGCCCAACAGGGCACAAAAAAGCCCCCAACCCACGCGGGAAGGGGGCTTTTCGTTGGCCCTGTGGCTTTAGCCGAGATTGGCTTCCACGAAGTCCCAGTTCACCAGATTGTCCAGGAAGCACTGGACGAAATCGGGGCGGCGGTTCTGCCAGTCGAGGTAATAGGCGTGTTCCCACACGTCGACGGTCAGCAGCGCCTTCTGGCCGTGGGCCAGGGGCAGGTCGGCATTGGCGGTCTTGGTGATCTTCAGCTTGCCGCCATCCAGCACCAGCCAGGCCCAGCCCGAGCCGAACTGGCCGACGGCAGCGGCCTTGAAGTCTTCCTTGAACTTGTCGAAGCCGCCCAGATCGGCCTCGATCTTGGCCAGCAGCTTGGCGCCCGGCTTGCCGCCGCCGCCCTTCTTCAGGCAGTTCCAGAAGAAGGTGTGGTTCCACACCTGGGCGGCGTTATTGAAAATGCCTTGCTTGGCCGGCAGATCGGCGGCGGCCACCTTGATCACCTCTTCCAGGGACTTGGACGCCAGATCGGTGTCCTTGGTCAGGTTGTTGAGGTTGGTCACATAGGCGGCGTGGTGCTTGCCGTGATGAAACTCGAACGTGCGGGCGGAAATGTGGGGCTCCAGCGCATCAATGGCGAAGGGGAGGGGCGGAAGCTCGAAGGCCATATTTCACCTCTATGTCGTCAAGGGGTTCTAAACCGATTTGGAAATCGTCTAAACGATGGACGGAAGATAGGAACTCTGGGGGCGATTGTGAAGCACCTTTGTCGACTATTGTCGAACTAGAAGGCCAAACCCGGCCGGTCCAGGCCCAGCCGCGCCGCGGCCAGGCCGCTGGAAATGGCCGCTTCGATGGTACAGGGCCAGGGCGAGGCGATCCAGTCGCCCGCGAGAAAAATTCCTTCAAAACCTGAAACCGGCCCTGGGCGGGTGGCAACGGTCCGGTTGTCATGGGCCAAGGTCGCCCGCTTTTCCTTCATGATGCGATAGGGCGGCGGGGCGATGGGCGGAAGGACCAGGGCCCGGCGGATTTCCTCCCACAGACGTTCGGCGATAGAATCGTTGTCGAGGTCGACCAGGGAACCGGCGGCGGACACGGTCACCGACAGGACGTCGCCGCGGGCGAACAGCCAATGGCCCGAAGCGTTGACCAGCCCGAGGAAGTGGCTGCCATGGGGGAGCTCCACCGGCTGGGCACAGCGGAAATGGGCGTTGACGATGGGCCGGGTCGGCAAATCGCACACGGTGCCGGGCAGAAGCGTTGCCGTCACCCAAGGGGGCAGGGCCAGGACGACCCGGTCGGCGGGTCCCAGGTCGATCTTTGTGTCATCGAAGGTCAGGCTGTGGGACGTGACGGATTTCAGGCGCCGGCGGAAATGGATTTCGCCGCCGAACAGCGACAGGGTCGCCAGGGCGGGGGCCACCAGGGCGGCGGACAGGCCGCCGGGGAAGATCCAGGGCGTTAGCGCCTGGGAGCCGCCCAACAGTGCCTTGCGCATGGTCCAGGCGAACATGCGGGCCGACGCCTCGTCGGGCGCGGTGTTCATGATCGCCTCGCACATGGGCAGCCACAGGCGGGTGAAGGACGGCGTGTTTCCGAGGCGGCTGGCCACGGTCTCGGCCTTGCCGGTCCACGGCAGGCCGAGGGCCTTGAGAATCTCGCGGATGCCGGCGGGCAGGCGCTTGGGGGTCACCGTCCATGACTTGGCCGATACCAAATCGATGAAGGGAAAGGCGGCGGGGGCCGCCACCATGGCCTCGATGCCGCCGGTGGCTCGGGCATAGGCCAGGGTCGTCCGGTTGGCGCCCAGCACCAGATGACTGCCATTGTCGATGACCCGGCCCAGCTTCTCGTCGAGAAACGAGCGGCAGCGTCCGCCGGCATGGCCGGCGGCCTCGTGGACGACGACTCGGGTTCCAGCCTTGGCGGCGGCGATAGCGGCGGAAAGACCGGCCAGCCCGGCTCCCACCACATGCAGGGTGCCCGGATTGCTCACGCCGTCAGCCCACGCCACAGGCCCACCAGGAAGACCCCGGCGTAATCCAGCTTGCCGAGCTTGACCCGCCCGGCCAGGGGATCGCCCCGGCGCAGCTTGGCCGAAAGCCGCTCGGCCACCCGCACGGTGATGGCCGATTGCAGGCGCATGCGCAGGTCCTTGACCCGCCCGGCCAGGGGCTGGGCCAGGGTGATCAGCCCGTCGGTGGCATCCAGCATCTGATCGAGGACATGGCGCAGGGCGGCGGGGCTGCTCGTGCCGGCCAGCACCTCGATACTCAATCCTTGAGCGGCCAGCCAGTCCCGAGGAATATAGACCCGCTTCAGCTCGTGGTAGTCCTTGCCGCAATCCTGGACGTGGTTCAGGACCTGCAGCGCGGCGCAGAGCGCGTCGGAGGGGGCGAAGGTGTCGTGGGACTCGCCGCTCAGGTCCAGCAGGAAGCGCCCCACCGGGGCGGCGGAATAGCGGCAATACTCCATCAGGTCGGCCCAATCGGCGCAGTAATCGCGCACCGAATCGCGGCGGAAGGCGTGCAGCAGCTGGGAGGCGTGCTCGATCATGGCCGCGTCGCCATCCACCGCCCGACGATACTCCTCGGCCAGGACCAGGGCGGGGCCGCTTTCGGTGCCGCGCAGGGCACGATCCAGGGCGTCGAGCCCGGCCACCTTTTCCTCGGAGGTTAAGCTCGGCGAATCGCCGATGTCGTCGGCGTGCCGGGCGAAGTGGTAATAGGCCATGATGGTGGCGCGCTTGGACTTGGGCAGCAGCAGCGAGGCCACCGGGAAGTTTTCCTGGGCGGCTGTCTTGCTGGCGGCGGGGAGGGACAAGGAGTTCGGCCTTCCATTTGGAGCGGGGAGGGGGAAGGGCTATATATGCCACGCTCCCCTGTCGGGCTCCAGTTGAAACGAGGCCTCATGTCCGCTCCGACCGCATCGCCATCCCCCCTCCTGTCCCACGCCGCCCGGCTGGTGTCCGAATTCGACCGCGATCGCTTCGTCACCGCCTGTTCGCGCCCCCCGAGAGGCGCGAGGCGCTGATGCTGCTCTACGCCTTCAACGTCGAGATCGCCAAGGTGCAGGAAAGCGTGCGCGAGCCCATGGCCGGGATGATCCGCCTGCAATGGTGGCGCGATTCCCTGATCAGCGGGGCGGAAGGCGGGGCTTGCGACAACCATCCGGTGGCGCGGCCCCTGGGCGAGCTGATTCGCGGGTGCGGCCTGCCTCTGGAGCCGTTCGACGACCTCATTTCGGCCCGTCAGGATGATCTCGAGGGCTTTTCTCCCAAGGATCTGCCCGAGGCCGAGCGCTATGCCGAGCGCAGTTCCGCCGCCCTGACGGCCTTGGCCTTGGCGGTGCTGGGGGCGGAAACCGAGGATTTCCGCCGGGCCGGCCGCCATATGGGGATCGCCTGGGGGCTGGTCGGCAATCTCCGCGCCCTGGGGCATCACCTGTCAATGGGCAAGTTGACATTGCCGGAAGACGTGCTTCGCACCGCCGGCACCAGCGCTGGCGCCATCAGGGAAGGGCGGGCGTCAACCGAATCGTTGACGGCCGCGGCCCAGGCCATGGGGCAATGTGCCCGTCACCACTTGGCCGAAGCCCGCCGGGTCAGGCCGGGTCGCCATGGGCTGGCGGCGCTGCTTCCGGCCATCCTGGCCGACGGCTATCTGCAAGTGCTTGAAAAAGCACGGTGGAATCCGTTCGATAGCCGGGTTTCCCGTCCCAATCCCCGGCCTGTTCGGCTGATTATCGCCCAGGCGATGGGGCGGTTCTGAGCAACATTGCCAAAGCGCAATGAAGACATTGCGGAAGTGCAATTTTAAAATTGCCTTAACGCAATGAAATCTGGAACCTGCAAAGGTAAGGCAAATATAGTGCTGCTCTCTGGCCGAGGCTACACTATTTTGTCCCATGCCGTTGCGGCCCGGCCATCAGGGCAACGTCACCACCAGCGGCGGCGGTATTGACCGACAGGCAGCGTTCCACTCCATAGCGGATCAGGGTATTGGGGCCTCCGGCTTTGGCGCCAGTGCCCGACAGCCCAAGCCCCCCGAAGGGCTGGGAGCCCACCACCGCGCCGATCATGGTGCGATTGACGTAGATATTGCCGATGCGGGCGCGGGCGATGACCTGGGCGATGGTGGCGTCGATGCGCGAGTGGATTCCCAGCGTCAGGCCGTAGGAGGTGGCGGCCACGCAGTCCAGCACCTGTTCCAGGCGCCCGGCTTCCCAGGGAATGACGTGCAGGATGGGGCCGAACACCTCGGACTGGAGCAGGTCCAGATTATCCAATTGATGGGCCATGGGCGCGAAGAAGGTTCCGACGCGGCAATCGGGTGGGCAAGCGGACTGCCCGATCATGCGGCCCGCATGCCTCAGCCTGCCGCCATGGGCCAGCAGACGCCGGCGGGAGGCCTCGTCGATCACCGGCCCCACATCGGTAGAGAGCAGGGCGGGATCGCCCAGGGACAGTTCCGCCATGGCTCCGGCCAGCAAAGGTTGGATGCGGGTCCAGGCCTCGCGCTGAATGAAGGCGACGCGCAGCGCCGAGCAGCGTTGCCCAGCCGAGCGGAAGGCGCTTTCCAGGCAATCGGCCACCACCTGCTCGGGCAGGGCCGAGGAATCGACGATCATGGCGTTGAGGCCGCCGGTCTCGGCGATCAGCGGCGCCAGCGGCCCATCCATCGCCGCCCGCAGGCGATTGATGTGTCGCGCCGTGGCGGTCGAGCCGGTAAAGGCTATGGCGTCAACTAGCGGGTTGACGGTCAGCGCCTCTCCTATGGCCGGGCCTCCCGGGACCAGATGCAGGGCCTGGGGCGGGACGCCGGCCTGATGCAGCAGCCTGACCGCGGCGGCGGCCATCAGCGGGGTCTGCGGCGCCGGCTTGGCCACCACCGCATTGCCGGCCGCCAGGGCGGCGGCCACCTGACCCACGAAGATGGCGAGGGGGAAGTTCCAGGGCGAGATGCAGGCGAACACGCCGCGCCCGCCCAGCATCAGCTCGTTGCTTTCGCCCACCGGGCCGGGCAGGCGGACCGGCTGGGAAAAGCGCGCCCGGGCCTCGGCGGCGTAGAAGCGCAGAAAGTCCACGGCTTCGCGCACTTCGGACAGAGCATCCGGGATGGTCTTTCCCGCCTCGCGAATGGCCAGGGCCATGAAGCGGGCCCGGTCGGCCTCCAGCCGGTCGGCCGCCCGCTCCAGAATGGAAGCCCGGGCTTCGCCCCCCAGATCGTCCCAGGCGGGAAAGGCGGCGCGGGCCGAGGCCAGGGCTGCCTCCACGTCGGCCGGGCTGGCATCCACCACCTCTCCGACGACGCGACGGTGGTCGGCGGGATCGAGGACCGGCTTCGCGGCCTGATTTTCCCTCTCGCGGCCATCGACGATAGGGGCCGAGCGCTCGGGCGTCGCCACTGCGGCCAGGGCCAGATCCAATTGGGCAAGAACCGCGGGAGAGGACAGGTCGAGCCCGCCGGAATTGCGCCGCGAGGGGCCGAACAGGGCCGACGGCTCGGCCACCAGTTGCGGCGTGATGCGTCCCAGGGCGGCCAGGGGATCGGCGGCGACCACGTGGGCGGGAATCTCTTCGTCGGCCAGTCGGCTGACGAAGGAGGAATTGGCGCCGTTCTCCAGCAGGCGGCGGACCAAATAGGGCAGCAATTCCTGGTGCGATCCCACCGGCGCATAGGTGCGGCACGGGAATTCCGGTACCAATTGGGCGTAAAGGGCCTCGCCCATGCCGTGCAGGCGCTGGAACTCCCAGTCGCCCGCCCCGCCGGTCATTTCCATGACGGCGGCGGCGGTATGGGCGTTGTGGGTGGCGAACTGGGGGTAGAACAGGTCGGGCCGGGCCAGAAGATCGGCGGCGCAGGCCAGATAGGAAACGTCGGTGGCCTCCTTGGTCGTGAAGACGGGAAAGCCGCCCAGGCCCCGTTCCTGGGCACGCTTGACCTCGCCATCCCAATAGGCGCCCTTGACCAGACGGATCATCAGCCGCTGTTGTCTCCGCGCCGCCAGGGCTCCGGCCCAGGCAATGACCGGCCGGGCCCGCTTTTGGTAGGCCTGCACCGCCATGCCGAAGCCATCCCAGCCGTCCAGGGCGGGATCGGCCAGGGCCGCTTCCATGACGTCCAGCGAGATGTCCAGGCGGTCGGCCTCCTCGGCGTCGATGGTCAGGCCGATACCGGCGTCGCGGGCCCTATGGCAGAGATCGCGCAGGCGTGGAACCAGTTCCCCCAGGACTCTCTGACGCTGGGCCATCTCGAAGCGTGGATGCAGCGCCGACAGCTTGACCGAGAGTCCCGGCCCGGCAATGGGGCCGGCGCCCTTGGCGTGGCGGCCCAGGGCCTCGATGGCGCCGGCATAGGCCCGGAGGTAGTCCTGCGCCGCCTGTTCGCAGCGCGCCGCCTCGCCCAGCATGTCGAAGGAGTGGCGATAGCCCCTGGCCTCCCACGCCCGGGCGTTGTCCAGGGCCTCGGCGATGGTGCGGCCCAGCACGAACTGGCGGCCCATCAGCCCCATGGCGTGGCGCAGGGCCCGCCGCACCACGGCCTCGCCCAGGCGGCCCGCCATCCGACCCAGGACGGCCCGGCCGTCCTCTTCCAGGTGCAGCAGGCGGTCGCCCAGTACCAGGGCCCAGGTGGAGGCGTTGACGAAGACCGATGGCGAGTGGCCAAGGTGCCCATCCCAATCGGCGGACGCGATCTTGTCCTTGATCAGCAGATCGACGGTGTGGTCGTCGGGGATGCGCAGCAAGGCCTCGGCCAGGCACATCAGCACCACGCCCTCGCGGGTGGAAAGGCGGTACTCGTTGAGAAGGCCGTCCAGGCCCAGGGTGCGGCGGTTTCGCCGTGCGCCATCAACCAGATTGACAGCGCGGTTGACGATGCGGCGCCGAGCCTCGTCCTCAAGCGGGATGCCGGCGCTCAGCCCGGAGACGAGGTCGGCCTCGGAGGTTCCGGCGGCCCGGTGGATGGCTTGGCGTTCAGGGTCGGGCGCGGGGAGGGGAGCGGTAAAAATCATGGCTTGTCCGGTTCCTCCCTGGCGCCCTATGACCGGCGCGTCGAGAAGCCGGTCACCATGTAGACCGGGCACCAGCCCAGCACCGCCGAGACCAGGGGCACGATGCCGACCCATCCCCAGGGGCCGATCAGGTTGGCCATGGCAAGACCCATCAGCCCCAGCGAAACCGCCGTCCGGATCAGGCGGTCCTTGCCTCCCATGTTGGAGTCCATCACACCGCCTCGACGGCGCAGGCCAGGTTCATTTCCTCGGCGGTGTTGGCGACGGTGGTCAGGCAGGCCTCGGCGCGGGCGGGAATGGCCACCGAAAAGCGGGTGACGTAGATTCCCTGCTCCGGCAGGCGCTGGGCGTCCATGCGCACGATATTGGCCTGAAACTCTCCGAACACTTCCGACAGCCTTGCCACCAGGCCGGGGCGGTCGCCGCCCGACACCACCACCCGGTGGGTGATGGTTCCGGCCGGTCCGTGGGCGGCATCCATCTCGAAGGCCCGCACCGAGATGCGCGCTCCGGCCAGGGCCGGCAGGCGTCCGAGATCGTCCTGCACCTCCCCGGCGGAAACGGAAGCGGGCAGTTCGCAGACCGAAGTGAACTCGGCACCGCTGCCCAACATGGCAAAGCTGGTATCGCCAAGATCCGCGCCAAGGTCGAAAAGCCTTCCGGTAATGGCCGCCACCAGGCCGGTACGGTCGGAACAGAATACAGAAACGAGCACGGTAGACATGATGACCTCTCGCAAGGAGCGCAAACGGCAAGACAACCCATCATGCGACAGGTTCAGACGTTTGTTAACCCCGAGACATCGGGGTATACTGGACCTGTAAATTACGAGGGGAAGATGCGCGGCTTGGGTCTGGCAATGTTGGTGATGGCCGTAACTGGCGTGGCTGCCTGGGTTTGGTGGCCGCGGGGCTACGGCATCAACCCGCAGGATGCCCGGCAGGTGGCCTTGGGCTACGACCTGTATAACCTCCACTGCGCCTCATGCCATGGCCACGATCTCAAGGGCGAGCCCAACTGGCAGGTTCCCAAGGCCAACGGCGAATTGCCGGCGCCGCCCCATGATGCTTCCGGGCATACCTGGCACCATCCCGAGGAACAGCTGTTCGCCATCATCAAGCACGGCACCGCCCGCTTCGCGCCACCCGGCTACAAGACGGCCATGCAGCCTTATGTGGGCAAGCTGAGCGATGCCGAGATCAAGGCCGTGCTGTCCTATATCGAATCCACGTGGCCGCCGGAGATTCTGGAACGCCGCGCGGCCATGCTGAAGCACTGAGCCCACAGCAGCTCAAACGTCTATATTTTCCGGTCTTTTTCCAGCGGCGTGGCGGTTCCAGGCCGCTTCGTAGCCGTCTTCCAGATGACTGGCGAAGCCGGCCGGGTCGAAGGCGGGCGACCTGGGCAGCAATTCCATCAGCCGGGTCCGCAGCGCCGCCAGCCGTGAGCGGTCGCGCCCCAGTTCGATGGCCAGCGCCTTGAGGGCGGATGGGCTTTCCACCGCCAGATCCGGCAGACCCAGGGCATGCAGCAGCGACGCCGCCACCCGGGAGCCCAGCCGATTGCCCGCCGCCGTGATCAGCGGCACCCCCATGCGCAAGCTGTCGGCGGCGGTGGTATGGGCGCCGCAAACCAGGGCGTCGACAAACAGGTCGGCGGCGGGCAGGCGGGCGAGATGATCGGGCCGGGGCAGGGAGGGCGCCCAGATCAGGCGGGCGGAATCGATCCCCGCCTTGGCGGCCGCCGCTTCGAGTCGCTGCCGCGCCAGGTCCGGCGGGGACAGCAACCAGAGCACCGCCTGGGGCAGCTCCGCCAGAATCTCCAGCCAGAGGGTGAAGGTGGCCCGGTCGAGCTTGCGGTGACCGTTGAACGAACATAGCACCAGCCGGTCGTCCGGCAGGCCCAGGGATGCGCGGGACGGCGCCACTCCGGGGGGAGACCATGCAAGGTTGGCCTGATAGCTATTGGGAAGCCGGATCAGCTTTTCGGAAAAATGGCCGCCATGGGCGGGCGGCACCAGGACCGGATCGACGATGGCGTAATCCAGCCAGGGGGCGGCGGAGCTGGCGGCCAGCCCCAGCCAGACCGCCTGGACCGGGGCGGGGCGCAGGGCGGCGATGCCGGGGCGGGCATAGCGGGTGAAAACCGACAGATCGACCAGGATATGGGCGCAGTCGGCGGCGATGCGCTCGGCGGCGGCGCGGTCGCTGAGGGAGGACAGATCGACGAAGGCCTCGCAGTCGCGCGCCATGCGCTGGCGCCAGTCCGACCCATCGTCCGGACCGACCGAATAGGCGACCGGGCGGACCCGGCTCCGGTCGTGGTGGGCGAAGATGTCGCCGGCCAGATGCATGGTGGCGTGCTCGCGGAAATCGGGCGAGAGATAGCCCACCGTCAGGGGCGGCGCCGTCTTCGGTTGGGGGTGAACCGCCGGCCGGGGCTGGCCGGGGACCCGGAAGGCGACCTCCAGCTCGGCGATACGGCGCATTTCCTCGCCGGTGAAGGGGTAGAACAGGGCATCCTGGGTGGAGAGCGGCAACTGCCCCTTGATCTCGCCGCGCTGAATGGCGGCGCGGATTTCGGCGAACAGCCTGTCCTCGTTGTCCCAATCGGCGGTCTCCCGATAGGCCCGCAGCAGATGCCCCCGGGCCGGGACGAGGGCGGGATTGATGGCCAGGGCCTTTTCCAGGGCGGCGATGGCCTCGGAGTGGCGTCCCAGACGCAACAACGCCTGTCCTCGCAGGGCGTGCAGTTCACCGACGCCCGGGTGCAGGCGGACGGCGTCGTCCAGGGCGGACAGGGCGGCCTGAGTGTCGGCCATGGACACCAGCAGGATGCCGAGATTGATGTGCCCGCCGACAAAGCCGGGGGCGACCCGGGTCAGGCGATGGAAGGCCTGGGCGGCCTCCTCCATGCGGCTCAGCGTCCGCAGCGCGTTGCCCAGGGCCAGCAGGCTTTCCGGATCGTTGCCTGCGGCCAGCCGTTCCAGGATGGGCAGGGCCTCGGCGGCGCGGTCCAGCGCCATCAACCCCTTGGCCTTGCTGAACAGCGAGGGCGAATGGCCCGGCTGGGCGGCCAGGATGCGGTCGAGATGGGGCAGGGCCTCGGTGTGGCGTCCGGCCATCAGCAGGAACAGCGCCAGATTATAACGGACCGGAACGGCCGAGGGGGCCGCCCTGACCAAGCCGTCCAGGATGGCGATGGCGGGCGTCAGCTTGCCCGCCTGGGCCAGCTTGATCGCCTTCGCCATGTCCTGATCGATGTTCATGGTATCCTATCTAGGTCCTCAGTCGCCGGGCGCTTCGCTTGGCTTTCGCGGCATAAGCCGCGGCGGGCCTTGCCCTTGCCGCCGGGCGTGGCCCGGCGGAATGCCCATCCCTTATCGTCCCTCAGCCCGCGTATCAAGCCGGAAAGACGTGGAGCGGCCGGGGAACGGTGCGCCAGGTGCCGGCCCGCTTCTCGAACCAGTGGTGGCGGATGGTGTGGAAGACTTCGCCGCTCCAGCCCCGGATGGCCACTTCCATGTGGCCGGCGTCGAAGCGCAGCAGGCAATAGCCGTTGGCATCCTCGCGCAGCCGGGTGGAACAGGCGGTGGTGGCCTGGACCAGCACCAGGGAATGGCCGTGCACGCCGTTGATCAGTTCCACATGGGCGTGATGGACATGACCGGTGAGCACCGCGTCGATGCCGTGCTCCACCAGCACCTCGTAGGGATGCCCTCCCGAGGTGGTCGAGGGCGGATGGTGCAGGAAGACCAGCTTGGTGGCCTCCGGGGAGGCGCCGTCCAGGGTGGCTTCGAGGTGGTCGAGATGGGCGCCCTTCAGCGCTCCCGACTTCCAGCGCAGCGACCGGGTGCTGTCCAGGCCGATGGCCACCAGGGAGTCGTCGGCCCAGGCGGGAAAGGGCTCGTGGCCGGGCAGGTGCTTGTGGAACTTGGCGCGGGGACGGAACATGCGCTTCCACGGCCGGTAAAGCGGCTCCAGGTCGTGATTGCCCGGCACCACCAGGGTCGGCGCGGGGCAATGGGAGAGGAAGGTTCGGGCCTCGGCGAACTGATGCGATCGGGCCCGCTGGGTGAGATCGCCCGAGACGATCACCAGATCCGGGCGCTGGTGCTGCAGGTCGTGGAGCAGAGCGGCCACCACCCTGCCGTCGGTGCGGCCGAAATGCAGATCCGAGAGGTGGGCGACGGTTTTCACGACACGGCCTCCCGCGGGGGCATCAGGACCCGCAAGGCCTTTGGCCGGGCGCGGAAGATCAGCGGCGCGCTCATCACCGTCACCTCGCCGTCCAGGGACACCATCATCCGGCGCTTGCGGCTGGTGACGCGCACTTCCTCGGTGGTGAAGGTCTTGAGGCGGGGACTGGCCCGCCAATGCCCCAGAACCGCCTCGAAGAACAGCCACAGCAAGGACAGCCGGCCGGAGCAGGCGGCGACGTGAATGACCAGCTTGCCGGTATCCAGCGCCTCGCGCGACAGGGGCAGCGGCTCCTCGCGCCAGGGATTGTTGGTGATGAATAGCATGGGGGTGGACACGGTGACGCTCCCCTCGGGCAGGTTCAGCGTCACGTCGATCAGCGGAAAGCGGCGAAAGGCCCGCAGCGCCGCCAGGGCCATGGCCCGGCCCTTGCGCATGCCGTCGCGCTGCATGTGGTCGCGGCGCCGCACCACCCAGGGATGCATGCCCATGGAGGCCCAGATGGCGAAGGGCAGGCCGTTGACCTCCGCCAGATCGATGTCGCGGGCGCTGGCTCCGGCCAGGATGCTGGCGGCTTCCACCGGGTCGCGGGGCAGCCCCAGGTCGCGGGCGAAGAGATTGAGGGTTCCCAGCGGCAGGATGCCCAGCGGCTTGGCCCGACCCAATCCAGCCAGCACCGCGGTCAGGATGGTGCCGTCGCCGCCGCCCACCACCACGGCGTCGAGATCGCGGTCATCGACCAAGACCGACAGGGTGCGGGCCAGTTCGCGCCGCCCGACGATTTCGACGCGCACCACATGCCCGGCCTCGGCCAGGGCGGCGACGATGGCCGCCACGGTGGTGTCCAGCGGCAGGCGGCGGAAGGTTCCGGCGGAACGGTTGATGACGAGGGCTAGTCTCATGCCCTGACAGCACTCCGACACTAATCTGCTGTCAAGTCTTCCGGCTTAAAAGATCGGCTTTTCTCCGAACACCAGGGTTTCGCCGCCCGGCAGCACGGCCCGGTCACGGCCGCCGCGCTTGGCCTCGTACATGCGCTGGTCGGCCAATTCGATCAGGCGTGGCCAGTCGCTGGCGTTATCGGCCAGTCGCTCGGCAACGCCGATGGAGGCCGTCATGGGATTACCGTCGGGGCGCAGGCCAAAGCCAGAACTGCGCAGGCGCTCCATCAGGATACGGGCGCCCTCGGCGTTGGTTTCGGTCAGGATGGCGACGAATTCCTCGCCGCCCCAGCGCACCAGGACGTCGCCGCGCCGCAGCCCCTGGCGCAGATTCTCGGCCAAGGCCCGCAAGGCGTTGTCGCCTTCCTCGTGCCCGAAGGTGTCGTTGATGGACTTGAACTTGTCCAGGTCGAAGAAGGCGATGGACAGCGGGGTGTTGCGCATGGCCGACAGGCGGAACTGCAGGTCCAGGGCTTCGCCGCCCGACCGCCTGGTATAGGCGCCGGTCAGGGGGTCGATCATGGCCCGGTTGACCAGGGCGGTGATGTAGTGAAGCTGGCTCATGCCCGAGAACATGGCCACGCCCATCACCAGCACCATCAGCCAGAACATGGGGCCGTGCACGTCCACGGTGAGCGTCTGGCCGCCCATCAGCAGGCCGATCACCGCGAAGGCGAAAGCCGGGGCCGAAAACAGCGCCACCTCGAAGGCGGTCAGCGGAAAGATCGCCAGACCGGCCAGCACGATATTGGGCATCAGGGCATAGAGCTTGGTGACCAGCAGGGCGATTCCGGTGACGTTGAGGTCGGCGGTCACCTCGATGGAGATCAGGTAGAACACCGGCGGCACCAGCAGCATGGCCATCAGCATGGAATCCGCCTGCAGGCGAGTCTTGGTGATGTCCCACGGCCAGGCCAGCAGCAGGAACACCACGCCCGAGCCCAGGCGTAGCGCCGTCATCATCGCCCATTGCGGCCAGGGGAAGACGAACCAGTCGATGATGGACCACAGCGGCACCATGACCGCGAAAATGGCGGCGACCAGCTGGATGCGCGAAATGATCACCGACGCGGCGTGGCGCCGGATATGGGCCGAGTGGCGGATGGGCACCAACAGGTCGAAGAACTGGCCCCAGGTGATCTTGATGGGGGCGAAGAGGTGGGCGGCAAAGGATCGCCAGCCCTTGGGGCCTCTGCTGTTGGCGTCGATCAGGTCCGATTGCATCTGTCCAGAACCGTCCACAGCCCATCTCCCGCACTTGAACGAGCAACGGCACTCGAAACGGGGCGGAGGGTATTGGAAAAACCGTATGTTGACAATGGTCAAGCATGGCACATCGCGGTTGAAATGCCTGCGGTCCAGACGCATGCTCCTCGGACAACACAGTGCCGTAAAGGCCGCATCCGGACGACAACGGGAGACGCAGATGTCCGCAGCCAATCCGTACAATACCCATCTCGACAAGAACCCGGCCAATTACGTGCCGCTGACGCCGCTGGGATTTCTCGAGCGCTCCGCTTCCGTCTATCCCGATCGCATCTCTGTGGTTCACGGCGACCTGCGCTTTACCTGGAAGCAGACCTATGACCGCTGCCGCCGTCTCGGCTCGGCCCTGGCGGCACGGGGCGTCGGCGTGGGCGACACCGTGGCGGTGATGGCCGCCAACACTCCGGCGGCCTATGAGGCGGCGTTCGGCGTGCCCATGACCGGCGGCGTGCTGTGCGCGCTGAACATCCGGCTCGACGCCGAGGCCATCGCCTTCATGCTGCAGCACGGCGAGGCCAAGGTTCTGCTGACCGATCGGGAATTCGCCCCCACCATTAAAAAGGCGCTGTCGCTGCTCGAAGCCAAGCCCATCGTCATCGATATCGACGATGCCGCCGTCACCACCGGTGAGATGCTGGGCGAGATGGAATACGAGGCGTTCATCGCCGGCGGCGATCCCGAATATGCCTGGGTCTGGCCGTCGGACGAGTGGGACGCCATCGCGCTCAACTACACCTCCGGCACTACCGGCAATCCCAAGGGCGTGGTCTATCACCATCGCGGCGCCTATATCAACGCGCTGGGCAATGTCGTCAACTGGGGGATGACGGGGCATCCGGTCTATCTGTGGACCCTGCCCATGTTCCACTGCAACGGCTGGTGCTTCCCCTGGACACTGGCGGCCCTGGCCGGCACCAATGTCTGCCTGCGCCGGGTGGACGGCGGGCATATGTTCGCCGCTATCGAGAAGCACAAGGTCACCCATATGTGCGGCGCGCCCATCGTCATGGGCATGCTGATCAACGCCCCGGAAAAGGACCGCCGGCCGCTGCCCCACCCGGTGGAGTTCATGACCGCCGCCGCTCCGCCGCCGGCGGCGGTGATCGGCCGGCTGGAATCCCAGGGCTTCAAGATCACCCATGTCTATGGCCTGACCGAGGTCTATGGCCCGGCCACGGTCTGCGCCTGGAAAGAAGAATGGGACGAACTGCCCCTGGACGAGCGGGCGAAGATGAAGTCCCGCCAAGGCGTGCGCTACGTCAACGAAGAGGCCATGATGGTCGCCGACCCGGTGAGCCTGGTGCCCGTGCCCAAGGACGGCGCGACCATGGGCGAGGTGTTCTATCGCGGCAACGTGGTGATGAAGGGCTATCTCAAGAATCCCAGTGCCACCAACGAAGCCTTCTCCGGCGGCTGGTTCCATACCGGTGACCTGGGGGTCTGGCACGCCGACGGCTATATCGAGCTGAAGGACCGGTCCAAGGACATCATCATCTCGGGCGGCGAGAACATCTCGACCATCGAGGTGGAGGGCGTCTTGTACCAGCACCCGTCGGTCGGCGAAGCCGCCGTGGTGGCCCGGCCCGACGAGAAATGGGGAGAGACCCCTTGCGCCTTCATCGGCCTGAAGGACGGAGCCACCGCCACGGCGGAAGAGATCATGGCCTTTTGCCGCGAACGGCTGGCGCATTACAAGTGCCCGCGCACCGTGGTTTTCACCAATCTGCCCAAGACCTCCACCGGCAAGGTGCAGAAATACGTCCTGAGGGAAATGGCCAAGAAACTCAACGGTTGACGGGAAGGGCGTGGAGCTGCTCCGGCCCCACGCCTCTCTGTCCCTGCTAAAGATGCCGTCGCCTTTTGGTTTAGCACTACCGGTAATTTGACTGGTCGTACCAAGGCCAGCTATAGTCCCCGCATGATGAATATCAAGATCGGCGACGAACAAACAAAGGTAATAAAAAAGGAAGCTGTCGCCGCCTTGCCCACGCATGCGGCGCATCGCGGATTGGCCGAGCGGCTGATCTGTCTTCACGACGAGATCAAGGGCGACAACGCGCTGGCCGGACTGAGCCGGATCGCCATCGCCCTGTACGACGAGTCGTCGGATATCCTCAAGACGTTCATCCATTCCAGCGACGGCGAGAGCCCGCTGGACCATTCCACGGCCAAGCTTGCCGAAATGCCCGGGCTGAAGCGGCTGGCGGGGACCGGCGGTCGCCGTACCCTGAATGACCTGGAGAAGGTGGCGGCCAGCGGCCAGGACCACGCCACGCGCCTGCTGGCGGCGGGCTACCGGTCCAGCTACACCGTACCCATCCAGTCCAAGGGCATGTTCTACGGTTTTCTGTTCCTCAATTCCTTCGAGGCGGGCTTTTTCTCGCCGCCGGTGGTTCACCGTCTGCGCCCCTATGCCGAACTGATCGCGCAGATCATCATGCGCGAGCTGGACACCGTGCGGATGATGCAGGCGGCGGTGAAGGTGATCCGTCAGGTCTCCACCGTGCGTGACGAGGAAACCGGAGCCCATCTGGCCCGCATGGCCCGCTATACGCGGCTGATCGCCCTCAAGCTGGCGCCGCAATGCTGTCTGACCGACGAATATGTCGAGTACCTGTTCCAGTTCGCGCCACTGCACGATCTCGGCAAGATTTCGGTACCCGACCACATTCTGCTCAAGCCGGCGCGGCTGACGCCCGAGGAATTCAACGTCATGAAGGGCCATGTGGCCCGGGGCGTCGAAATCATCGACCTGATGGTCGGCGACATGGGGCTGCAATCGCTGCCGCATTTCCACATGCTGCGCAACGTCATCGCCTATCATCACGAGGCCATGGACGGAAGCGGCTATCCCTATGGCCTGCGGGGAAGCGACATCCCCCTGGAGGCGCGGATCGCCGCCGTGGCCGATGTGTTCGATGCGTTGACCTCGGCCCGTCCGTACAAGGAGGCCTGGACCAACGAAGCGGCTTTCGACCTGTTGCGCAGCCAGGCCGGGGAAAAGTTCGATCCCCAGTGCGTTGCCGCTCTGATCGACAGCGCCGTTCAGATCGGTGATATTCAGACTCGCTTTGACGAGACGGTGTACGACTGATGCATTCCCTGGCGCGTCTGATGGGGCTGGCCGCCCTGGTCCTGGCGACCGGCGCGGCGGCGGCCGAGTCCGGCCAGCAGCAATGGTCGGGGATCGGCCAACCCGCCACGGGGCCGGCTTCGGTGATCGGCTCGCCCGCCGCCGGCTGTCTCAAGGGCGCCGTGCCCTTGGCCGAGGACGAGCATTCGTTTCAGGTGCTGCGGCCGTCGCGCAACCGCCATTGGGGGCATCCAGCGACAATCCGCTTTGTGGGCGATCTCGCCAGGGCGACGAAGGGGGAGGGGATCTCGGGTCCGCTCCTGATCGGCGACATGGCGCAGCCGCGGGGCGGCCCCATGCCCGCCGGTCACGGCAGCCATCAGAACGGTCTGGACGTTGACATCTGGTTCCGACTGCCGGCCAAGCCCCTGAGCCGCGCCGAGATCGAGACGCCCAAGCCCGTCTCCATGGTTTACGGCACCGAGATCGACGAGGATGCCTGGACTCCGGCCCAGGCCCGTCTGCTGGAACTGGCGGCCCGCGCCCCCCAGGTGGACCGCATCTTCGTCAACCCCGCCATCAAGAAGGCCATGTGCCGCGCCGTTCCCGCCGATGGCGACCGGTCGTGGCTGCGCAAGCTGCGTCCCTGGTGGGGGCATGACGAGCATTTCCACGTGCGCCTGTCGTGCCCCGCCGACAGCCCCGATTGCGAGCGGCAAAAGCCCATGCCCGAAGGCGATGGCTGCGGCGAGGAACTAGAGTCCTGGTCGGCCAGGCCCACCTGGCCCGCGCCGCCGTCCAGGCCCCATCACCAGTCCCGCCCGCTGCCCGAAGCCTGCGCCGGCTTGTTCCGCAAGGGGTAAGCCATTACATCTCTTGCAATTGGCCGGGGAAGGGCGTAGAACCCCGCCACCAATCCGCACGCGGGATCGCGGCGACGGCATGTCTCTTGCCGTTCGTTCGCTCCGGTGCCGGGAGAGATCCTGGCCACACCCGCGGAGGTTCAACCGGAGAAGCAAAGGTCTTATCCAATGGCTCTGCCCACGTTCACCATGCGTCAGCTCGTCGAAGCCGGCGTGCATTTCGGTCACAACACCCGCCGCTGGAACCCGAAGATGGCGTCGTACCTCTTCGGCATCCGCAACGGCATCCACATCATCGACCTGCAGCAGAGCGTGCCCATGCTGCACCGCGCCATGCAGGCCGTGCGCGACGTGACTGCCGGCGGTGGCCGGGTGCTGTTCGTCGGCACCAAGCACCAGGCATCCGACGTGGTCGCCGAGTCGGCCAAGCGTTGCGGCCAGTACTTCGTGAACCACCGTTGGCTCGGCGGCATGCTGACCAACTGGAAGACCATTTCCAACTCCATCCGTCGTCTGCGCGAGCTGGACGAGCAGCTGGCTTCGGGCGCCCTGGCCGGGCTGACCAAGAAGGAGCAGCTGGTCCTGTCGCGCGAGAAGGAAAAGCTGGATCGCGCCCTGGGCGGCATCAAGGACATGGGCGGCCTGCCCGACATCCTGTTCATCATCGACACCAACAAGGAGGCCCTGGCCGTTCAGGAAGCCAACAAGCTGGGCATTCCGGTGGTGGCGATCATCGACTCCAATTGCGATCCGGCCGGCATCACCTATCCGATTCCCGGCAATGACGACGCCATCCGCGCTATTCAGACCTATTGCGATCTGATGTCGGGCGCCGTGCTGGACGGCATTCAGGCCGAGATCACCCGTGGCGGCGGCGACGTCGGCGCCGCGGCCGAAGCCCCGGTCGAGCAGATTCCGGAAGTGGTCGCCGAGGCGGCCGCCGAGGAAGCCGCCGCCCCGCAGGCCTAGGCTTCGTCAGACTGTTGCGATGGCGGCGACCGGATGTCGCCGCCATTCGCTTGAGAACCAACCAATTCATTCGTCGAGAGGGGAATACCCATGGCCGAGATTACCGCTTCGCTGGTCAAGGAGCTGCGCGAGAAGACCGGCGCCGGCATGATGGACTGCAAGAAGGCGCTGGGCGAGACCGCCGGTGACGTCGAAGCCGCCATCGACTGGCTGCGCAAGAAGGGCCTTGCCGCCGCCGCCAAGAAGGCTGGCCGCGTTGCCGCCGAGGGTCTGGTGGGCATCGCCGCCGCCGGCACCAAGGGCGTGGCCGTCGAAGTCAATGCCGAGACCGATTTCGTCGCCCGCAACGACCAGTTCCAGGGCTTTGTCGCCTCGGTCGCCGCCGTGGCGCTGGACAAGGGCGCCGACGTGGAGGCCATCAAGGCCGCTGCCTGCCCCGGCACCGACAAGAACGTCGCTGACCAGCTGACCCACCTGATCGCCACCATCGGCGAGAACATGTCGCTGCGTCGTGCCGTGCGCCTGGAAGTGTCGGCCGGCGTGGTCGCTTCCTATGTTCACACCGCCATCGCTCCCGGCCTGGGCAAGATCGGCTGCCTGGTGGCTCTCGAGTCCACCGGCAACGTGGATCGCCTGAACGAAGTGGGCAAGCAGATCGCCATGCACGTGGCCGCCGCCAACCCGCTGTTCCTGGACCCGTCGGTGGTCGACACCAGCGCTCTCGATCGCGAGCGCAACGTGCTGACCGAGCAGGCCCAGGCTTCGGGCAAGCCCGCCGCCGTCATCGAGAAGATGGTCGAAGGCCGCATCCGCAAGTACTACGAGGAAGTCTGCCTGTCCGAGCAGGTTTTCGTCATCGACCAGGAGAACAAGATCTCCAAGGTGCTCGAGAACCTGGGCAAGGAGATCGGCGCGCCGGTCAAGCTGGCCGGTTTCGCCCGCTTCGCCCTGGGCGAGGGCATCGAGAAGGAAGTCAGCGACTTCGCCGCCGAAGTGGCGGCTCAGGCTGGCACCCGCCCGGCCGGCTGACCTTCCGGTCCGCAATGAGGGCCGCTCCTTCCTGACGGAAGGGGCGGCCTTTTTTCTCTCCACAAGGGGGGAGACAGGCGGGTGGAATGGTGTATGATCGCCGCCGCCCGCGCCAAGCATCTTGGCAAAACTTTCCAATTCGAGGGAGCCCATGGCCAGCGACGCCAAATTCCGCCGCGTTCTCCTCAAGATTTCGGGCGAAGGCCTGATGGGAACGCGGGAGTATGGACTTGATCCCGAGACCGTCGATCGCATCGCTCGCGAGGTGAAGTCCGTCCGCGACCTCGGCGTCGAGGTCTGCGTGGTCATCGGCGGCGGTAATATCTTCCGTGGCGTATCGGGCGCCTCGTCCGGCATGGAGCGGGCCGCGGCCGACAACATGGGCATGCTGGCCACCGTCATCAACGCGCTGTCGGTGCAGAATGCCCTGGAGAAGGTGGGCGTCGAGACCCGCGTGCAGTCGGCCATCGTCATGCCGACCGTGTGCGAGGCCTTCATCCGCCGCCGCGCCATCCGTCATCTGGAAAAGGGCAGGGTGGTGATTTTCGCCGCCGGAACCGGCAATCCGTTCTTCACCACCGATACCGCCGCCGCGCTTCGCGCCGTCGAAATGGGCTGTGACGCCCTTTTGAAGGCCACCCAGGTGGATGGCGTGTATTCCGCCGACCCCAAGAAGGTCAAGGACGCGGTCCGCTATGACCGCCTGACCTTCAACGAGGTTCTGGCCCGCGACCTAGCCGTGATGGACACCTCCGCCATCGCCTTGTGTCGCGAGAACAAAGTTCCCATCGTGGTGTTCGACCTGCACCGGCCCGGCGCCTTCGCCGAAACGGTCTCGGGACGCGGCCTGTTCACCATCATCGCCAACGACTAATAAGCCTTAAGGGGAGTCGATCGTGTCCGCTCCGACCAACTGGAACGACCTCAAGAAGGACATCACCCGGCGCATGGACAGTGCCGTCGAGGTGCTGAAGAAGGAATTCTCGGGCCTGCGCTCGGGCCGTGCCTCCATCAACCTGCTGGACCCGGTCGTGGTCGAGGCCTATGGCCAGACCATGCCGCTCAGCCAGTGTGGCACCGTCGGTGTTCCCGAGCCGCGCATGCTGACCGTCCAGGTGTGGGACAAGTCCCAGGTCAAGGCCGTGGAAAAGGCTATCGCCAATGCCGGTCTCGGTCTCAATCCCCAGGCCGACGGCCAGATGATCCGCGTGCCGATTCCGCCGCTGAACGAGGAGCGCCGCAAGGAGCTGCAGAAGGTGGCCGGCAAGTACTCCGAACAGGCCCGCATCTCCGTGCGCAACGTGCGCCGTGACGGCATGGACACCTTGAAGAAGATGGAAAAGGACGGCCACATCTCCGAGGACGAGATCAAGAAGCACGAAAAAGAGATCCAGGCCATCACCGACGAGACCATCAAGAAGATCGACGAGGCCTTGGGTCACAAGGAAAAGGAAATCATGCAGGTTTGAGGAGGCGAGGACCCGGTATGGAGCCCATGCTTTCCCCCGCCGACCAGCCGCCGCCGCCGGTGCACGTGGCCATCATCATGGATGGCAACGGGCGCTGGGCCAAGGCACGCGGGCTGCCGCGCACCGCCGGCCACAAGCGTGGCGCCGAGGCGGTTCGCCGCACCGTCGAGGCCGCACGGGAGATGGGCGTCTCCTACCTGACCCTTTATGCCTTTTCCTCGGAAAACTGGAAGCGCCCGGCGGGCGAGGTCACTGACCTGATGGGGCTGCTGCGCCTGTACCTGCGCAATGAGGTCAACAACCTCCATAAGAACGGCATTCGTCTCAAGGTCATCGGCGACCGGAGCCGCCTGGGCGCCGATATCGTCCGCCTGATCGAGGAATCCGAGGCCAAGACCGCCGGCAATACCGCCCTGACCTTGTTGCTGGCCCTGTCCTATGGCGGGCGGCAGGAGATCGTCGAGGCTGCCCGGGCTCTGGCCCGCGATGTGGCCGCAGGACGTCTTTCTCCTGATGCCGTTGACGAGGACGCCATCGACGCCCGACTGTCCACGGCGGGAATTCCCGATCCCGACATGATTATCCGGACCAGCGGCGAACAGCGCATCAGCAACTTCCTGCTGTGGCAGGGCGCCTATGCCGAGCTGGTGTTCATGGATACGCTGTGGCCAGACTTCGGGCGGCCCGAGTTGGAGGCCGCCATTCGCGACTTCCAGGGTCGCGACCGCCGTTTCGGTACGGCCAGGTAGCCCGTGTAGTGCTGAAAACCCGCGCCCTGTCCGCCCTGGTAATGGCTCCGCCCGCGCTGCTGGCCGCCTGGGCCGGCGGCTACGCCTTCGGCGCCCTGATCGCCCTGTGCGCCGCCCTGATGTGCTGGGAATGGCACCGCATGCTGAATGGCGCCTTCACCTTGTCGGGCAAGGTCGCCGCTCTCGGCTGTTCCGCCGCGGCGCTGCTGGCGGTGTCGCGACCGGAGATGGGATTGGCCCTGGCCGCGCTGGCGGCGGTGGTTTCGTCGGCACTGGCGGGCGGTGACCGCTCCGGGCGGGGGTGGGCGGCCTTCGGCGCCATCTATGGCGGTGTCCCCTCGGTGGCGCTGGTCTGGCTGCGGGGCGACCCGACCGTTGGAAATGCGGTGATCTGGTGGCTGCTGCTGGTGGTGTGGTCCACCGATATCGGAGCCTATGCCTTCGGTCGTCTGATCGGCGGCCCCAAATTGCTGCCCCTGGTCAGCCCCAAGAAAACCTGGGCTGGACTGATCGGCGGCATGATCTCGGCGGGGCTGGCGGCCTTGCTGGTCGCCCTGGCCGTGGGAGCCGCCGCCGGACTGGCGGTCTTCGCCGCCGGCGCCATAGTGGCGGTGGTTGCACAGATCGGCGATCTGTTCGAGTCCTGGATTAAGCGGCGTTGCAACGTCAAGGACTCAAGCAATATCATTCCGGGCCATGGCGGCGTGCTGGATCGCGTCGACGGCCTGTTGACCGCCGCCCTGGCGGTGGCGGCACTATCTCTGGCGACCGGCAAGACGGTCCTGGACTGGCAATGAAGGAAATACCATGAGCGGTCGGCGCGGCGTCACCATCCTGGGCTCGACGGGGTCCATCGGCTGCAACACGGTGGATCTGGTCGAACGGAATCCCGATCTTTATCGCGTCGAGGCTCTGGTCGCCAACTCGCGGGTCGACATTCTGGCCGAACAGGCGCGGAAGCTGCAGGCCAAGCTGGCCGTAGTGGCCGATGAGAGCGCCTATGGCGCCCTGAAGTCCGCCCTGGCCGGTACCGGCATCGAGGTCGCCGCCGGCGCCCAGGCCGTGGTTGCCGCTGCCGAACGGCCCGCCGACTGGGTCATGGCCGCCATTGTCGGCGCCGCCGGCCTGGCCCCCACTTTGGCCGCAGTACGCCGCGGCGCCGTGGTGGGGTTGGCCAACAAGGAATGTCTGGTCTGCGCCGGTCAGCTGATGATGGCGGAGGTGGAAAAGCACGGCGCCACCCTGCTGCCGGTGGATTCCGAGCACTCCGCCATCTTCCAGGTCTTCGAGGCCGACCAGCACGATAAGATCGACAAGATCATCCTGACCGCTTCGGGCGGTCCGTTCCGAACCAAGACCCGCGAATTCATGGCCGACGTGACACCCGAGCAGGCGGTGGCCCATCCCAACTGGTCCATGGGCGCCAAGATCTCGGTGGATTCCGCCTCCATGTTCAACAAGGGGCTTGAACTGATCGAGGCCCACCACCTGTTCGACATGCCCGAGGACAAGATCGACATCGTCGTTCATCCCCAATCGGTGATCCATTCGCTGGTGGCCTATGTGGACGGCTCGGTGCTGGCCCAGTTGGGCTCTCCCGACATGCGCACGCCCATCGCCTACGCGCTCGGCTGGCCTAACCGCATGGAGGCGCCTGTGCCGAAGCTGGACCTGGCGGCCATCGCCACCTTGACCTTCGAGGCGCCGGACCCCGTGCGCTTCCCCTCGCTGCGCCTGGCGCGCGAGGCCCTGAGGGCGGGCGGTTCCGCCGCCGCGGTGATGAACGCCGCCAACGAGGTGGCCGTGGCGGCCTTCCTTGGGCGGCGCATCGGCTTCCTTGATATCGCCTCCCTGGTGGAGCGGACCGTGGCGGGGGTGAGCCACTGCGAGCTGACCTGCATCGACGACGTTCTGGCCCAGGATGCCGAGGCGCGCCGCTTCGTCTCGGCCCTCATCGACGGTGGCCGCTAGGTCATGGATCTCGCCAGCCTGCTCAACAGCGTCCTGCACGGCGTCTGGTACTACGTGGTCATCTTCCTGGTCATCCTGACCGTGGTGGTGTTCGTCCATGAATTGGGGCACTTCCTCATCGCCCGCTGGAACGGCGTCAAGGTCGAGGTCTTCTCCATCGGGTTCGGACCCGAGGTCTGGGGACGGGTTGCCGCCGACGGCACCCGCTGGCGGATCGGTCTGCTGCCCCTGGGGGGCTACGTCAAGATGTTCGGCGATGCCGACGCGGCCTCGGCGACGGCCAGCGACCAGCCCATGACCGCCGAGGAAAGGGCGCAGGCCTTCTGCCACAAGCGGGTGGGTCAGCGGGCCGCCATCGTGGTGGCGGGACCGGCGGCCAATTTCCTGTTCGCCATTCTCGGATTGGCCGGCATGTTCATGGTGCTTGGCCAGCCGGTAACCCAGCCGGTGATCGGCATGGTTCACCCCGGGACCGCCGCCGAAGCGGCTGGACTGAAAGCCGGTGACCGCATTACCGCCATCAACGGACGCGCCGTGGAGCGCTTTCAGGATATCCAGCGCATGGTGCGCCTGGAGATCGAGAACGAGCTTTCGCTTTCGGTGGCCCGCGGGGACAAGGCGTTCGATGTCTCGGCCCGCCCCCGGATCATCCAGCGCAAGGGTGTGTTCGGCGACATGGAGAAAGTACCGGTTCTGGGTATTTCCGCCGATCCCGCCAGCACGGTCATCGTTCGTCACGGTCCGATTTCGGCCCTGGGCGAGGCCTTGGCCGAAACAGAGAACATGGTGCGGTCCACCTTCATCGGCATCGGCCAGATGGTCAACGGCACTCGCGACACCGACGAACTGGGCGGTCCGATCCGAATCGCCAAGGGGGCAGGGGAGGCGGCACAACTGGGCTTGGCCAGCGTAGTCTTCTACACCATCCTGCTGTCGCTCAATCTTGGCCTGATTAATCTTTTCCCTATCCCAATCCTCGATGGCGGCCATTTAATGTTTTATGCATTCGAAGCCATTCTTGGCCGCCCCCTGGGGGAGAAGGCCCAAGAATATGGTTTCCGAATCGGGTTGTTTCTGGTATTGGCCTTGATGGTCTTTGCCACCCGCAACGACCTTGTGTCGCTGCCGGTTTGGGATATGGTGAAGCGGCTGTTTTCGTGAGCCGGTTCCAAGGGAACGGCTTTACGAACCTAAGGGGGGCCTGGATGCGTTTCGTGCTGTGGACAGCTGTGCTGCTGGGCATTCTGGTCGGGGTGATGCCGGCGTCAGCCCAGGAAGGCGGCCGAATTCGCTCCATCTCCATTCTCGGCACCCAGCGTATCGAGGTTGAGACGGTCAAGTCGTATATGACGGTCGCCGAGGGCGATCTCTACGACACCGACCGCGTCAACCGCTCGCTGAAGGCACTGTTCAATACCGGACTTTTCCAGGACGTGGCTATCCGCCGCGAAGGCGATCAATTGCTGGTCCGCGTGGTCGAGAACCCGATCATCAATCGGATTGCCTACGAGGGAAACAATCGCATCAAGGAAGAGCAGTTGAACACCGAGGTTCAACTGCGTCCGCGCACGGTCTATACCCGTTCCAAGGTCCAGGCCGACGTGAAGCGCATCCTGGAGCTCTACCGCCGCAGCGGTCGCTTTGCCGCCACGGTGGAGCCCAAGATCATTCAGTTGGAACAGAACCGCGTCGATCTGGTTTACGAGATCAGCGAGGGCCAGCCCACCTATGTTCGCCGCATCGCCTTCGTCGGCAATAAGCGCTATGACCAGGATAAGCTGCGCGAAGTGCTGCAGACCAAGGAGGAGCGCTGGTATCGCTTTCTTACCACCGACGACACCTATGATCCCGACCGGGTCACATATGATCGTGAGTTGCTGCGCCGCTATTACCTGAAGCAGGGCTTTGCCGATTTCCGCGTCAGCTCCGCCATCGCCGAGCTGACGCCGTCGCGCGAGGGCTTTTTTATCACCTATACCATCGATGAGGGCGAGCGTTACAAGTTCGGTTCATCGGTGATCAACGCCGAATTGCGCGACCTCAAGCCCGAGGACCTGCAGCCGTTGCTGATCAGCGAAACCGGCGGATGGTACAATGCTGACCAGGTGGAGGACATCGTCCAGAGGCTGACCGACGCGGTCGGCACCAAGGGCTATGCCTTCGTCGACGTGAAGCCTCAGGTGCAGCGTAATCGCGAAACTCACACCATCGACATCACTTATGAAATCAAGGAAGGCCCGCGGGTCTTCGTCGAGCGCATCGACATTTCCGGCAATGTCCGGACTCTTGACCAAGTGATCCGTCGCGAGTTCCGTCTGGTGGAGGGCGATGCCTTCAATTCGGCTAAGCTCCGCAGGTCGCGCCAACGCCTGAAGGACCTCAATTTCTTCGAGAAGGCCGAGGTCACCAATATTCCGTCCGACACGGCCCCCGACCGAACCATCATCAAGGTCGACGTTCAGGAGAAATCCACCGGCGAATTGATGTTTGGCGTCGGCTGGGCCTCCTCGGCCGGGCCGATCATCGAGGCAAGTTTGCGCGAGCGCAATTTGCTGGGCCGCGGCCAGGATCTGCGTCTGGGGGCCGGTCTTGGCACCAAGCGCAGCAGCCTGGACCTGTCGTTCACCGAGCCCTATTTCATGGATCGCGAAGTGGCTGCCGGCTTCGATGCCTTTGTGATCGACCGCAAGCTGCAGAAGGAAAGCTCCTACGATGCCTCGTCCATCGGTGGCGACCTGAGGGCCGGATATCGTCTGTCCGAGAGCCTGCGTCAGGACGTTATTTATACTCTGAAGCAGGATACGGTGAAGGGTATCAGCAGTACTTCGCCCTATGTGCTGGAGCAAATCGGCTCCAAGGTCAGTTCGGTCATCGGCCAGAGTCTGATGTATGACCGCCGGGATTCTCGTCTTGACCCAACAGAGGGCTACTTCATCAAGCTGGGAACCGACGGAGCCGGTCTCGGCGGCGATATCCGCTACCTGCGTGGTACTTTGACGGGTGGCCAGTACTTCACCCTGACCGATAAGGTTATTCTGGGTGTCAGCAGTTCCGTCGGCTATATCTACGGCTTGGATCAGCGGGTCCGTATTACCGATCGGTTCTTCGTGGGTGGCGATAACCTGCGCGGCTTTGCCAACGGTGGCGTCAGCCCGCGTGATAAGAATACCGGCGATGCACTGGGCGGAATCTGGCAGGCTGTCGGCTCGGCCCAGGTCAAGTTCCCGCTGGGACTGCCTGAAGAGTTCGGGGTGTCCGGTCAGGCCTTCACGGATATCGGTGCGGTTGGTGAGACCGATACGGCCGACACTGCTGCGGTTCAGCAGTCCAGCTCGGTCCGTGTTTCTCCCGGCGTCGGTATCTCCTGGAAGTCGCCTATGGGGCCGGTTTCAGTCGATCTCGGCTACCCGTTGGTCAAAGAGAAGTTCGACAAGAAAGAATTTTTCCGGTTCAACTTTGGAACCAAGTTCTGATCGTGCTCGCCGACACGTCCCGGCTTCACGTGGAAGAGATGTCGTGAGGAACAGCCTGTCACGCCGCCTTGCTCTGGCTGCTCGTCTGGTGTCGTTGCCATCGCTGGCCCTGGTGGTGCTGCTGTCATTCAGTGGCGCCGCCGTGGCCCAGCGGGCATCGAGCGCCCCCATGAGTCTGATCATCGTCGATATCCAGCAGGCGCAGCGGGATTCCCTGCCGGGCAGAGCCCTGGCGGCTCAACGCGATAAGTACCAGCAAAACTTCCAAAGCGAGTTCAACGCCGCCCGTCAGGCCCTGCAACGCAGCGACCAGGATTTGGCCAAGCAGAAGGGCACCATGCCGCAAGAGGCCTATGACCAGAAGGTCAAGGCCCTCGAACTGCAGGTGGTCGCCTTCCAGAACAAGACCCAGATGGCGGTTCGAGCCCTGGAAAAATCCACGGATTCCGCCATGGCTGAATTGATGAATGCCATTCTGACCATCACGGGCGAGATCGCCGCCGAGATGGGGGCCAATCTGGTTCTGCCCAAGCAGCAAGTGGTCTTGCACGAGCCCCGCATGGACGTGACCGCCCAGGTGATCGAGCGCTTGAACAAGAAGCTGCCCACGGTCAATTTCCCCATTCCTCAGGTGGATGATCATTCCTCACCAGAGGTTCCGCCCTCCAAGTCCGGCAAGAAGTGACACCATGGCCGATCCCCGTTTCTTTCGTGTTGCCGGTCCTTTCACGCTTGCCCAACTGGCCGAGCTTTCGGGCGCGTCCGTGGCGGAGGGCTGCGATCTCGGCGCCAGCTTCGTAGACGTGGCGCCGCTGGAACAGGCGGGCCAGGACAACGTTTCGTTTCTGGACAACCGCAAATATGTCGGTGCCTTCCAGGCCAGCAAGGCCGGGCTGTGCGTAATCGCCCCCGAGATGGCGGACAAGGCCCCCGAGGGAATGGCGCTGCTGCTGTCGCCCGATCCTTATCGTGCCTATGCTCGCATCGCCCAGGCATTCTATCCCAATCCGGCGCCCGAGCCCTGGGTGGCCCCCACGGCTTGGGTCGACGCCAGCGCCGCTGTGGGCGAGGGCTGCCGTATTGAACCGGGGGCGGTGATCGGCGCCGGCGCCCGGATCGGAGCCCGCTGCCGTATCGGCGCCAATGTGGTGATCGGTCAAGGCGTGGTGTTGGGCGACGATTGCACCATCGGCGCCAATGCCACCGTTTCCCACGCACTGGTCGGCAGCCGCGTCAATATTTATCCAGGCGCCCGCATCGGCCAGGACGGGTTCGGGTTCGCCATGGGGCCGCAGGGTCACCTGAAGGTGCCGCAATTGGGTCGCGTGTTGATCGGCAATAACGTGGAGATCGGCGCCAACACCACCATCGACCGGGGCGCTGGGCCGGACACGGTGATCGGTGATGGCTCGATGATAGACAACCTCGTCCAGATTGGGCACAACGTACAACTGGGGCGCGGTTGCGTCATCGTGGCTCAGGTCGGAATTTCCGGATCCACCCGCATGGGTGACTTCGTCGCGGCGGGCGGACAGGCCGGCATCACCGGTCATCTGAAAATCGGTGCGGGCGCCAAGATCGCCGCCCAGGCCGGCGTGATGCGCGACATCGCTCCGGGTGAGACTGTCGGCGGCGCGCCCGCCGTGCCCATGGCGGATTGGCTGCGCCAGTCGGCCATTCTGGGCAAGATGGCGCGAAAAAAGAGTTAGGCCAAAGGCAGGACGTGAGTATGGATACCGCCAACAACGACCAGGGCACCGACCTGGGCAAGGTTATCGACATCAGCCGGATCATCCAGATGATTCCGCACCGCTATCCCTTCCTCATGGTGGATCGGGTGGTACAGGTGGTGGCCAATGAAAGCGCCGTGGGCATCAAGAACGTCACCATCAACGAGCCGTTCTTCCAGGGCCACTTTCCGTCGCGTCCGGTCTTTCCGGGGGTGTTGATCATCGAATCCATGGCCCAGACGGCGGCCGTGCTGGTGGTCGAGACTTTGGGCGAATCGGCGGAAGGCAAGCTGGTCTACTTCATGAGCGTCGAGAACTGCCGGTTCCGCAAACCGGTCGGTCCCGGCGATCAGCTGATGATTCACGTCTTCAAGGAACGCTCGCGCGGGAACGTCTGGAAGTTCCGTGGCGAAGCCAAGGTCGATGGCGTCCTTGTCGCCGAAGCCACCTACGCCGCCATGATTCTGGACGAGAAATGACCAATATTCACCCTTCGGCCGTTATCGATTCCAAGGCGGAGATCGCCTCTTCGGCGATCATCGGGCCTTTCTGCGTGGTTGGACCCGACGTCAAGTTGGGCGAATCCGTTGAACTGGTGTCCCATGTGGCGGTGGCCGGACGCACCACCATCGGCGCCGGCACCCGTATTTTCCCGTTCGCCTCCATCGGTCACCGTCCTCAGGACCTCAAGTACAAGGGCGAGCCCTCCACCTTGGAGATCGGGGCCAACAACCAGATCCGCGAGCATGTCACCATGAATCCCGGCACCGAGGGTGGCGGCATGGTGACCAGGGTCGGCGACAATTGCCTGTTCATGGCCAGCGCCCACGTGGCCCATGACTGCATCCTGGGCGACAATGTCATCATGGCCAACAACGCCACCCTGGCGGGTCATGTGACGGTCGGCGAATACGCCTTCCTGGGCGGGCTGTCGGCGGTGCACCAGTTCGTGCGCATCGGTCGCCACGCCATGATCGGCGGCATGTCGGGCGTCGAGGCGGACGTCATTCCCTTCGGCATGGTGATCGGTAACCGGGCCTATCTCAATGGGCTGAACATCGTCGGCCTGAAGCGTCGGGGCTTTTCCCGCGACGACATCCACACGCTGCGCAATGCCTACCGTCTGATGTTCGCGCCGGAAGGCACGCTGGCCGAGCGCCTCTCCGACGTGGAGGAGCAGTTCAAGGACCATCCGGTGGTGATGGAGATCGTGGCCTTCATCCGCTCGGATTCGTCGCGTTCGCTCAGCACGCCGAATGGCTCCTAAGCTCGGCATCATTGCCGGCGGCGGCGACCTGCCGGGACTGGTCGCCGCCGCCTGCCGTGCCCAAGGGCGCCCCTTTCATATTCTCGCCCTTTCGGGCCATGCCGACCCCCAGGTGATTGGTGACCAGGCCCCCCAGGACTGGATTCGCCTGGGCGAAGCCGGGACCGGGTTCGAGCGCCTGCGTCAGGCCGGTGTCGCCGAGGTGGTGATGATCGGCCCGGTGCGCCGTCCGACCATCATGGAACTGGCGCCTGATTTCCGCACCGCCCGCTTCTTCGCCCGGGTCGGGCTCAAGGCTCTTGGCGACGACGGATTGCTGCGCGCCGTCGCCTCGGAACTGGAAAGCGAAGGCTTCAAGGTGGTGGGCGTCGACGACGTCCTTTCCGATTGCCTTGCCACGCCCGGCCCCTACGGAACCGTTGTTCCCGACGAGCAGGCCCAGGCCGATATGGACCGGGGCATCCAGGTGGCGCGGGGCCTTGGCGCCCTGGACGTAGGTCAGGCGGTGGTGGTGCAGCAAGGCATCGTGCTGGGGGTCGAGGCCATCGAAGGCACCGACAACCTGCTGCGCCGTTGCGGCCCCCTGGCCCGTGAGGGACTGGGCGGTGTTCTGGTGAAATTGAAGAAGCCGGGGCAGGACCGCCGCATCGACCTTCCCACCATCGGCCTGACCACCCTGCGAGAGGCTGCCGCCGCGGGATTGCGCGGCATCGCCATCGAGGCGGGGGGCGCGCTTGTGGTGGATGCCAAGGCGTTGGGCGCAGAGGCCGACCGCCTGGGCCTGTTCGTCACCGGCATCACGCCATGCTGATTTACCTCATCGCCGGTGAGCCTTCGGGCGATCTGCTGGGCGGGCGGCTGATGGCGGCCCTGAAAGAGCGCCTCGGTGAGGGCGTGAGTTTCGCCGGTATCGGCGGGGAGAGCATGCGGGCCGAAGGGCTGACATCCCTGTTCCCCATGACCGAATTGTCGGTGATGGGACTGGTGGAGGTGCTGCCGCGCATCCCCAAGATCCTGCGCCGCGTCAAACAGACCATTTCTGACATCGAAACAAAACGCCCGGATGCCCTGGTGACCATTGATTCCTGGGGGTTCAACGGCCGCATTCAGGCGGGCTTGAAGGCGCGGGGCGTGCCCGTGCCGCGCATCCATTACGTGGCTCCCATGGTGTGGGCCTGGAAATCGGGACGGACCAAGACCCTGGCCCGGGTGCTGGATCTGCTGCTGACCCTGCTGCCCAACGAGCCCGAGTGGTTCGAGAAGGAGGGGCTCAAGACCCTGCATGTGGGCCATCCGGTGATCGAAGGGGCGGCCTCCCGGGGGGATGGCGCAGCTTTCCGTGTTCGGCACGGCTTTGCCCCTGACCGGAAACTGCTGTGCGTGTTGCCCGGCAGCCGCCATTCCGAGACGGCCAAGCTTTTGGCGCCGTTCGGGGAAACCATTGCCTTGCTGGCCCGGCGCTTTCCAGACCTGGCGGTGGTGGTTCCCACCGTGGAGACCGTTGCCGACGAGGTATCGCAAGCGGTCAAATCCTGGGCTCTGCCGTCCATGGTCGTGCGCGGGCCGGAAAAGTACGACGCCTTCGCCGCCTGCGATGCCGCTTTGGCAGCGTCCGGCACCGTGGCGCTGGAACTGGCCATGGCGCGGCTGCCGGCGGTGATCACCTATAAGGTCTCGCCCGTGTCGGCCTTCATCGCCACCCGTTTCCTGGGCCTCAGCCTCAAATTCGTCACTCTTGTCAACATTCTGGTTGACGAGGCGGTGATGCCGGAATTGCTGCAGGACGATTGCCGCCCCGATAAGCTGGCGGCGGCGGTCGAGCACCTGCTGACCGATGAGGCGGCAAGGGCACTGCAGGCCGCAGGCGCCCGCCGTGCCCTGGAAAAGCTGGGGCTGGGCGGCGAAAGCCCGGGCAAGCGGGCCGCCGATGCGGTGATCGACTTCATCCGGCAAGGCAAGGAGCAACGAAATGGCTGACTGGCGCTTTCTCCACACCATGATCCGGGTGGGTAACCTGGATCGCTCCATCCACTTCTACACCAGCCTGCTGGGCATGAAGCTGCTGCGGCGCACGGACTACCCCGAGGGGCGCTTCACTCTGGCCTTCGTCGGCTATGGCGAGGAGGCTTCCAACACGGTGGTCGAACTGACCCACAACTGGGACACCGAGTCCTACGAATTGGGCGGCGGCTTCGGCCATCTGGCGCTCGGCGTGCCCGACATCTACAAGGCCTGTGCCGAGCTGGAGGCTGCCGGGGCCAAGATCACCCGTGCGCCCGGCCCCATGAAGCATGGCTCGACCATCATCGCCTTCGTGGAAGATCCCGACGGCTATAAGATCGAGCTGATCCAGGCGAAGTGATCGCTGCGCGAGCGGGGCAAAGCCCCGCTCGATCTCATTCCCGAATCGTATTGAGCCAGGGTGTGAGCGCTTCCCGCGCCCGTTGGGCATAAAGCTTCTTGCGATCGCGGCCCTTGACGCGGCGGCCACGCTCGTCACGCTCGGGCGGCGGCGGGAACAGGCCAAAATTGATGTTCATGGGCTGGTAGGTCTCGGCTTCGGCATCGCCGGTGACGTGGTTGAGCAGGGCGCCCAGCGCCGTGGTGGCCGGGGGACGCAGCATGTCGCGGCCCAAGGCCTCGGCGGCGGCGAACAGCCCGGCCAGCAGGCCGATGGCAGAGCTTTCCACATAGCCCTCGCAGCCGGTGACCTGACCCGCCAGACGCAGGCGCGGCTGGGCCTTGAGCCGCAAGGTGCGGTCCAGCACACGGGGCCCATTGATGAAGGTGTTGCGGTGCAACCCGCCCAGACGGGCGAATTCGGCATTCTCCAGGCCGGGAATGGCGCGGAAGATGCGGGCCTGTTCCCCGTGGCGCAGCTTGGTCTGGAAGCCCACCAGATTGTAAAGCGTGCCCAGCGCGTTGTCCTGGCGCAACTGCACCACGGCAAAGGGCTTGGGGCCATTGGGATTGGTCAGGCCCACCGGCTTCATGGGGCCGTAGGCCAGGGTATCCTTGCCGCGCTCGGCCATTACCTCGATGGGCAGGCAGCCCTCGAAATAGGGGGTGTCCTTCTCCCACTCGTGGAAGTCCACCTTCTCGCCGGTGATCAGGGCGTCGATGAAGGTGTTGTACTGCTCGCGGTCCAGCGGGCAGTTGATGTAGTCCGAGCCGGTGCCCTTGTCGTAGCGCGACTGGAACCACGCCTTGCCGAAGTCGATGCTGTCCTTGGTGACGATGGGCGCGATGGCGTCGAAGAAGGCCAGAGAGTCCTCTCCCGTCATGCCGCGCAGAGCCTCGGCCATGGCGGGCGAGGTGAGGGGGCCTGTGGCGATGACTACCTGTTCCCAATCCTCGGGCGGCAGACCGGCCACTTCCTCGCGCAGGATGGTGATGCGCGGATGGCCGGCAAGCGCCGCCTGGACGCCTTGGGAGAAGCCGTCGCGGTCCACCGCCAGGGCGCCGCCGGCCGGAACCTTGTGGGCGTCGGCCTGGGCGAGGATCAGCGAACCGGCGCGGCGCATCTCTTCATGCAGCAGGCCGACGGCGTTGTAGTCCGCATCGTCCGAGCGCAACGAGTTGGAGCACACCAGCTCGGCCAAGCCATCGGTCTGATGGGCCGGCGTGGTGCGCACGGGGCGCATTTCGTGGAGGATGACGGGGATGTCGGCCTGAGCGAGCTGCCAGGCGGCTTCCGACCCGGCAAGCCCGCCGCCGATCACATGGACGGTGCGGGTCATGCCGAGGGGAATAGAGGCTTCGGCGCCTCTTGTCCAGAAGCTTTACCGGTGATTCATCGACCCGGCCAGATGGGCCAGCCATTGGGCGCTGGCGCCGCTGGAAACCGCCGCGATGGACGAGGTTCCCGAGACCGGCTTGCTGCCGGTGCCCTCGGCGGTGAGGGCCTTGTCACTATCGGGCAGGTCGAGGGGGCCGTAGCCATAACTGGAAAATGCCGTGGCCGAGCCCGACTTCTCGATGGAATGGGTTGCCCCTTCGTCCTTCTTGTTGAGCAGGAGATTTGAGGAGGCGACGCTGAGAGAAACCATAGTTCGTTCTCCGAGGAGAGAGTTCGCGTTTCTCAATGCAGATGCCGTGCCAAATACGAATTCCCGGTTTTCCGCCATTTCCCATCGATGCCAGGCGGCAGAATCTGCCGGGGGCCATGCCACGAAGGACATTCCTTCCGGGCCAGGGATGGGGTATAAGCTTGCGCGAAGCCACCCCTTCGAGTGGGAAGAGAGACACCCATGGCCAAGACCTATTACGTTGTCGGCGGCGAATATGCCGATACCTCCTTTACCGTTATCGCCCCCGGCCACACCGAGGAGCGCTTCGGCCCCTTCGAGGAGCATGAGGCGCATATCTGCTGGCGTGCCCTGACAGGCAAGTCCGTCGACAATGCCATGGTCCGCTACTTCATCCGCAGCACCGACGATTCCGCTGCGGACCAGTGGTACGTGATGGGCGGCGAATACGCCGACACCACCTTCCAGGAAGTCACCGAAGGCCGCACTCTGGAGGTGCACGGCCCTTATTCCCGCAAGGAGGCCCTGGACAAGTGGCGCGAGCTGACCGGGAAATCGGTGGATTCCTGCCTGACCCGCTACGACCTGTTCACCGGCGAAGAGCTGAAGAATCTCAAGGTCAAGGGCTGATACCCGGGCGTATGGGAGTTCTTCGCACTTAAGCCGAATTGGAAAGTCGAAGAACTCTTAAGCCCGAGCGGCGCTTGAGCCCTGAAAAAGCGGAGCTTTTTCGTACAGACAGACTAGCCTCTGGTCATGGATCGGATAAACCGGTATTGCATGACCTAATTCCGATGAGAGGGAGGTCGCACGTGTCCCATTACCCCAACAAGTACCATGCCTTCATCTGCACCCAGCGCCGCCCCGACGGGCATCCGCGCGGCTGCTGCACCAGCAAGGGCGGCGGTCAGCCGCTGTTCAACCGGCTGGCGGAGAAGGTCAGCGAGCTGAATCTGTGGGAGAAGGGCGTCAGCGTCGCGTCGTCCAGCTGCCTGGGCTTCTGCAAGGCTGGTCCGTTGATGGTGGTCTATCCCCAGGGCATTTGGTACAAGGCCGAAACGGTCGCCGACATCGACGAGATCGTCACCTCGCATTTCGGCAACGACACGCCGGTCGAGCGCCTGATCGTCACGCCCTCCAAGGGCTGACGCGGGTCAAGCGGTCAAGGAAAGCCCCTGGTCCCTTTGGATCAGGGGCTTTTTGATTCGAGGAGGTCGGCCAGCTTGCCGAGCGCGCTGGACAGCAGGCGGTGATCGCCCGAATCGGCCAGCACCCCGAGCAGGACCAGGGCGTCGTCGTTGAACAAGCCCAGGGCGTCCATGGCGGCGGTAAAGCCATCGGCGGCCAGGGCATCGACCCCGGCGCGAAAGGCGCGGCGGCGGCCTCCCTTGGACTCGTGCTCCAGCAACTCGCCCAGCGCCTCCTCGGCGGGGCGCTTGCGATGGATCTGAAAGGCCAGGGCGCGCAGCAGCCGGACCTTATCCTCGTCGTCAATGGTGTCTTGGCGGGCCATGGGCGGCACCTTGATCCGCCATCGGGCGCAAGTCAACGCTCAGCACGCCTCGACGTCCACATGCCCGTCATGCTACACCGCCGGTCATGAACGATTCCAAGATCATCGACGCCCTGCTGCTGCCCTTCGAGCGCGACCTGCTGCCTCTGCCCCGGCGCGCCTTCCTCATGCGGGCCGAGCCTCACGAGGCGCTGTGGGACGAGTGGCGATCCCGTCTGGTGTGCGAACAGGGCTTCAAGCCCACCTTCGACCGACTGATCCAGGTCGGATTCGAGACCGTGGCGCGGCTGGAAGGCCGTTTTGCCGCCGGTCTGGTGTTGCTGACCAAGCACAAGGCCGAGAACCGGGCCAATCTGGCGCGGGCCTGGGGGCTGCTGGAGCCGGGCGGCGTACTGGTGTGCTGCGGCGCCAATGCCCTGGGGGCGGCCAGTCACGAGCGCGAAGCCGAGCGGGTGTTCGGCCTTGCCGGCTCGCTGTCCAAGCATCAGGCCCGGACCTTCTGGATGGTGCGCGGCACCGACTCGCCCCCCGCCGACTGCGCGGAATGGCTGGCCGCGGCCGAGCCCAGGCCGGTGGAAGGCTGCGGCCTCGTGGCCCGCGCCGGCTGTTTCAGCAGCGATCACGTGGACAAGGGGTCGCGGCTGCTGCTGGACTGCCTGCCCGAAGGACTGGCCGGACGGGGCGCCGATCTGGGGGCGGGATGGGGATATCTCTCGGCCGAGATCCTGCGCCGTTTTCCCGAGGTCACCGACATCGACCTGTTCGAGGCGGAGGCCCTGGCCCTGGAAGATGCGCGCAGCAATCTGGGCGGCAGTGAAAAGGCGGCTTTCCACTGGCTCGATGTGGGCGCCGGCCTACCCAAATGCGAACCCTATGACTGGATCGTCAGCAATCCGCCCTTCCACGAGGGGCGCAAGGCCGATCCGGCTATCGGCCAGGGCTTCATCACCGCCGCCTGGAAGGCCATCCGGCGGCGCGGCAAGTTCATCCTGGTGGCCAATCGCAGCCTGCCTTACGAGGCCGAACTGCGCCGCCGTTTCCGCGAAGTGACGCTGCTGCGCGAGGCCGACGGCTTTAAGGTCTATCTGGCCAGCAACCGCCATGACAAATAATGACGATCACCGACAAGCCGCAGAAGCTAAGAGATGCGGCACGCATCCCGCCCGGCGCCTGAGGGGCATACGGATATGCGCCTGATCCGCCTCATCGCCAATCTGGGCTATGGCAGCCAGCGCGACGTCAAGGCCATGATCAAGGCCGGACGCGTTACCCTGGCCGACGGCACGGTGCTGGACGACGGCACCAAGGCCGCCCACGACGACATCCGGGTGGATGGCGAGCCGCTGGATCCGCCTCCCGGTCTGGTGCTGATGCTCCATAAGCCCGAGGGCTATACCTGCTCTACCTCGGACCCGGGACGCATCGTCTACGAATTGCTGCCCGAGCGCTTCATGCACCGCAATCCCATCGTGGCGCCGGTGGGCCGCCTGGATCGGGACAGCACCGGCCTGCTGCTGCTGACCGACGACGGGCCGCTGGCGCACCGCATCACCTCGCCCAAGCGCCATGTACCCAAGACCTACGAGGTGACATTGGCCCGGCCTCTGAGCGGGGAGGAGGGGGCGGTGTTCGCCTCCGGCACCCTGATGCTGCGCTCGGAATCCACGCCCCTGGCTCCGGCGGAACTGGTGGTCAGCGGCCCGCAGACGGCGCGCATCACCATCACCGAGGGGCGCTACCATCAGGTCAAGCGCATGTTCGCCGCCGTCGGCAACCATGTGGAGCGCCTGCACCGCGCCGCCATCGGCGGGCTGGATCTGGGCGATCTGGCGGAAGGGCAGTGGCGGCCGCTCAGCCCGGCCGAGATTGCCCTGGTGACAGGGTCGTAAGGCTATCTTTGATCAGGCCGAAGAAAATTCGGGGTGCCTCCGCGCCCTCGAAGCGCCAGCCCAGCTGCAGGTCGCAGCCGGTACAGGCGGCCAGCCGCCAAAGATAGCCCTTGAACCAGGTGAACTGGCCGCTGGCGGCGCCGACAGCCGTGGCCCCCGGCGCCTCCTTGAAGCACAGCACGCGAAAAACGATACCGGCGGGATTGAAGAACACATGCTCGAACCCACCGTTCATGGACATTTCCCAGCGTCCCCGGGTAACCGGGGCGCCACAGCGGACACAGAAATACTCGATATCCCTGTCCCACGACTCGGTCTCGATCTGGTCCGCCGGGGCGTCGCGCGGCATGGGGCTACGGGCTGAGGGTGGCGCCCAGCATGCGTTCGCTTTTGTGGACCACATGGGCGCCCTTGCCGACGATCAGCGGGTCGGGGCTGTGGACCAGGCTCTCGTTCTTGCCGGGATAGTCCAGGGAATTGAGGAAGTGGAGCATGCAGTTGAGGCGGGCGCGCTTCTTGTCGTCCGACTTGACGATGGTCCAGGGGGCATCGGCGGTGTCGGTGTAGAAGAACATGGCCTCCTTGGCGTCGGTATACTCGCCCCACTTGCCCAGCGACGCCTTGTCGATGGGGGACAGCTTCCACTGCTTCAGCGGGTCGCGTTCCCGCGACTTGAACCGGCGGAGTTGCTCTTCCTGGGTCACCGAGAACCAATATTTGTAGAGCTTGATGCCCGAGCGGACCAGCATGCGCTCCACCTCGGGGGTTTGGCGCATGAATTCCAGGTATTCCGCCGGGGAACAGAAGCCCATCACCCGCTCGACGCCGGCCCGGTTGTACCAGGAGCGGTCGAAGAACACCATTTCCCCCGAAGTGGGCAGGTGCTGGATATAGCGCTGGAAGAACCATTGGCCGCGCTCGATCTCGCTGGGCTTTTCCAGGGCGACCACCCGGGCGGCGCGGGGATTGAGGTGCTCCATGAAGCGCTTGATGGTGCCGCCCTTGCCGGCGGCGTCGCGGCCCTCGAACAGCAGCACGAATTTCTGGCCGGTGTCCCTGGCCCATAATTGGACCTTGAGCAGTTCGGCCTGCAGCGCGGCCTTCTTGGCCTCGTACTCGGCGCGGCCCATATGGCTCTTATAGGGGTATTCGCCCGTCTCGAAGGCGTGACGAACCGCTTCCGGGTCGTGACGCATCTCGGCCAGTTCGTGACGCGCCTGCCCGGCCGGGGTGATGGGCTTTACCGCCGGCGGAGCCTTCTTTCGAGCGGCGCGGACAGGGGGAGCGACCGCAGGTTCGGCCGGGGGAGCAGTGATCTCCAGGGTTTCAGTTTTGAAATCGTTCCCATCGTCGGCCATGCTTTCTCCCCTCTCGGATGTCATTAACCTGAAAGAATCCTAAGCTTCTTTCGGTTGATCTGTCCATGGAGCGAATGATGGCCGACGTGGGACAAACGGCCTAATCGGTGCGCTGGATCAGGTGGAAGCCGAACGGAGTCTCCACCACGCCGCTGACCTCGCCCGACTTCAGCGCGAAGGCCGCCACCTCGAATTCCGGCACCATGGCGCCCTTGGGGAACTCGCCCAGGTCGCCGCCGTCCTCGCTCGAGGGACAATCGGAATACTGGCGCGCCATCTGGCCGAAATCGGCGCCCTGGTTGATCTCTTCCTTGATGTTGTTGATCTCGGTCAGGGCCTCGTCTTTGGAACGGGTGGCCTGGGAGCGCATGGACCCCTTGTACATCAGGAGGATGTGGGAGGCGCGGACGGTGGAAGACATGGAACTCTCCAAAAAAGGTGAGGGTCGAGGATAACCTTACCGGCGCTGCTTCGCCAGTTCATGGATGAGGATGGCGGCGGTGGCGGCGACGTTGAGGGACTGGACCCGGCCCGAGCCGGGCAGGGTGACGATGTCGTCGCAGGCCGCCAGGGTGGCGGTCGGCAGACCGTCCTCCTCATTGCCGAGGATCAGGGCGATGGGCTTGCCCGGGCGGTTGAGCACCTCGGCCACCGGCTTGCCCGAGCCCAGTGCCGTGCCGACGATCCTGTGGGAATCCCTAAGCCGTTTCAGGGCCGCAACGAATTTCTGGGCCCGAATCACCTCCACCCATTCCAGGCCGCCCTCGGACACCCGCAGGGAGGCCTCGGACGGGCTGGCCTGTCCGGGATGGTCGGAGATCAGTAGGCGCTCCAGGCCGAAGAACGCCATGGTTCGGGCGATGGCGCCCAGATTGTGCGGGTTGCCGACACCGTCGAGCACCAGCAGCGGGCGGCCTTCCTTGGCCCAGACATGGGCGTCGGCCGGATCGAAGACGCGGATGGGCTTGGGGCGGGTCACCGCCAGGATGCCGCCGTGCAGCGGCGAGCCCAGGATCTTGGTCAGCTCCTCGGTGGGCGCCATGCGGTAGGGCTTGTGGGCTGCCGCCATGGCCTTGCACATCTCGGCGGCCGCATCCTTCATGCGCTCGTCGTAGAACAGCCGCTCGACCCGGGCCGGGTCGTGGGCGAACAGCGCCTTGACCGCCGGCAGCCCGGCGACCTTGTCGCTGTCGGGCCGGATGGGGCTGGTGTCGGGGCGTTTGGGCGTCTGCTTCTTGTGCGGAAACGGCGCTCGTGCCATTGCTGGGCCTTTCGGGCAAAGGTGGAAGGGGTGTTGTGACTCGGCTGATCGTCTTCAACAAGCCTTATGACGTGCTGACCCAGTTCACCGACCGCGAAGGCGGTCGGGCGACGCTCAAGGATTTCATCAAGGTACCGGGCGTCTACGCCGCCGGCCGGCTGGACCGCGATTCGGAAGGGCTGCTGGTTCTGACCGATTCCGGGCCGCTGGCGGCACGGATCAGCGACCCGAAGCACAAGCTGGCCAAGACCTATTGGGCTCAGGTGGAGGGAGTTCCCACCGAGGCCGATCTGGACAGGCTGCGCCGTGGGATTGTCCTGAAAGATGGCCCCACCTTACCGGCTGGGGCGAGGGCCATGGCCGAGCCGGACAATCTGTGGCCCCGCGACCCGCCCATCCGCTATCGCGCCGCCATTCCCACCTCGTGGATCGAATTGACGCTGCGGGAGGGCCGTAACCGTCAGGTCCGCCGCATGACCGCCGCCATGGGCTTTCCCACCCTGCGGCTGATCCGCTGGGCGGTGGGCGAGTGGAATCTCGAAGGTCTGGCACCGGGCGAGTGGCGCGACGTGCGCTTGCCATGAAAATGCCCTGATTGCGTCCCGTTTGCCGCCATGATTGGGGGGCATCGTCTTTCTCGAAGGCAAGCAGCCTTCCAGATCAAGGACGGACACCGACATGAGCAGCACCAAGCAGACCGCCGAAACCCAGACCATTCCCGCCCAGAAGCCGGTGGTCAAGGTGGAGGACGCCGAAGCCCTGCGGCGCCGGCGGGCTCAGATTGCCGCGTATATCTAGTATCTAGGAAAGAGTGGCCGGAGGACCGGTCGCCTCGAAGGACACGGCCCAATCCGTGACCAGGGGCGACCCGGCAACCGGCGCAAATCCGGCGTAAGACACCGCTTCGGCCGCACCAGCCGCCGGAGCGGCGCCGGCAATTCCGGCAAGGCCCAGGTCAGGCGCATCGGCCATGGCCTTGACGGTCTCGGACGACACGGGCGAGGTGGCCGACGCCTTGGCGGGGGCGGCGGGCTCCCAGGTGATTTCCACACGGCGGGCGCCCTGGTCCTTGTGCCCCTTCTTGCCGCCCTTGACGATTCCTTGACCCGACACTTCGATCCGGGCGGTGACGCCCAGCTTGCGCAATTGGTCGGCAACCGCCTGGGCTCGCTTCTCGGACAGGATGCGGTTGTAGGCCGCCTTGCCCGAGGCATCGGTGAAGCCCTGGACGCGGATCACGCCCGGCTCAGCCGCCTTGAGGGCGGGAGCCAGACCCCACAGAACCTGCATGGTCGAGCCGGTGATATCGGCCTTGGCGTGATTGAAGTGGACCACCACCGGCGAAGGCGGCAGGGCCACGTCGTCGGCTGCCATCGGTGCGGAGGGCACGGGGGCGGCCGGCGGAGGAGGCGCTGTAACCATCGGAGTCGAGGTGGTGGGCCGCTCCATAGGTTCCATCTCGGCACAGGCCGACACCGCCACGAGGGCGGTCAGCGCGGTGATGAGATGGATAAGCTTCATGGGACGACTCGTCTTGCGATCCAGAAGATCAATGTTGCAAGAAAAGAATCGGCTGTCCAGAGCTTTTGAAGTAATGGACTCGGAGGACTCCAGTCCAGGATTCGTTGCGGCTGTGAACTGAGTCGAAAAGCAGGTCTTTCTCTTAAAGTATCGTCTTTACGACGTAGGATTCAGAAGGGGCGGAAAATCCGCCCCTGCCAATGGGTTAAGAAGATTTCCTCGATTTCCGCCCCAGAATGGGCGCGAGGTAATGACCGGTGTAACTTTCCCGGCAGGCCGCCACGTCTTCGGGAGTCCCGGCCGCCACGATGCGGCCCCCGCCATCACCACCTTCGGGGCCCAGATCGACGATCCAGTCGGCGGTCTTGATGACTTCCAGATTGTGTTCGATGACCAGGACCGTGTTTCCGGCATCGACCAGGGCCTGAATCACCTCCAGCAGCTTGCGCACATCCTCGAAATGAAGGCCGGTCGTGGGTTCGTCCAGGATGTACAGGGTCCGGCCGGTGGAGCGTTTGGACAGTTCCTTGGCCAGCTTGACCCGCTGGGCCTCGCCGCCGGACAGCGTGGTGGCCTGCTGGCCCAGATGGATGTAGTCCAAGCCGACCCGTTGCAGGGTCACCATCTTGTCACGGATGGCGGGAACCGCCTTGAAGAAGTCGGCGGCCTCCTCGACGGTCATGTCGAGAACGTCGGCTATGCTCTTGCCGCGAAAGGTGATTTCCAGGGTTTCGCGGTTATAGCGCTTGCCCTTGCAGACGTCGCACTGAACATAGACGTCGGGCAGGAAGTGCATCTCGATCTTGATGACGCCGTCGCCCTGGCAGGCCTCGCAGCGGCCGCCCTTGACGTTGAACGAGAAGCGCCCGGGCTTGTAGCCGCGCACCTTGGACTCGGGCAGTTCGGTGAACCAGTCGCGAATGGGCGAGAAGGCGCCGGTATAGGTGGCCGGGTTGGAACGCGGCGTGCGGCCGATGGGGCTCTGGTCGATGTCGATGATCTTGTCCAGATACTCCATGCCGTCGATGCGGTCGAAGGGCGAGGGTTGCTCGCGCGCGCCCATCAGCCGGCGGGAGAGGGCCTTGTACAGGGTCTCGATCACCAGGGTGGACTTGCCGCCGCCCGACACGCCGGTGACGCAGGTCAGCGTCCCCAGGGGGATATGGGCATCGACGTTCTTGAGATTGTTGCCCCTGGCGCCGATCAGCGACAGCCGCTTGCCGTTGCCGGGACGGCGGAGGGCGGGGAGCGGGATGTGGTCCTGTCCGGTGAGATAGCGCCCGGTCATGCTGTTGGGATCGGCCATCACCTGCGCGGGCGTGCCCTCCGACACCACCTGGCCGCCATGGATACCGGCCCCCGGTCCCATGTCCACCAGATAATCGGCGCTGCGGATGGCATCCTCGTCGTGCTCGACGACGATCACCGTGTTGCCGATGTCGCGCAGGCGCCGCAGAGTGGCCAGCAGACGGTCGTTATCCCTCTGGTGCAGGCCGATGGAGGGCTCGTCCAGGACATAAAGCACGCCGGTGAGCCCCGAGCCGATCTGGCTGGCCAGCCGGATACGTTGGCTCTCGCCACCCGACAGCGAGCCCGAGCCGCGCCCCATGGTCAGGTATTCCAGCCCCACATCCACCAGAAAGCCCAGGCGGTCGTTGATCTCGCGCAGGATGCGCCTTGCGATCTCCTGATCCTTGGGCCGCAGGTGGTTGTGCAGGTCGGCGAACCAATCGCGGGCGTTCAGGATGGAGAACTCGGTGGCTTCCGAGATGTGCAGACCGCGCACCTTGACCGCCAGGGCCTCGGGCTTGAGCCGCGCCCCGCCGCAGGTCTCGCAGGGCGCGGTGCCCTGAAAGCGGGACAGATCCTCGCGGATATACGAGGAATCGGTCTCGCGGTAGCGGCGCGCCATGTTGGGAATGACGCCCTCGAACGACTTCTCGGTGTGATAGCCGCGGAAGCCATCCTCGTAGGCGATGCGGATTTCCTCGTTGCCCGAACCGTGCAGGATGACCTCCCGGGCGCGCTCGGGGAGCTTTTCCCAGGGGGTATCGAGCTTGAACCGGTAATGCTCGGCCAATCCCTGCAGGGTCTGGACGTAGTATTGCGAGGTGGACCCGGCCCAGGGCGCGATGGCGCCTTCGCGGAGCGACAGCCCAGGATTCGGAATGACCAGTTCGGGATCGAAATAAAGTTTGACCCCCAATCCGTCACAGGCCGGGCAGGCGCCGAACGGATTGTTGAAGGAGAACAGGCGAGGTTCGATCTCCTCGATGGTGAAGCCCGACACCGGGCAGGCGAACTTGGCGGAGAACACGGTGCGCTCGCCGGTTTCGGCATTCTCGGCGATGGCGAGACCGTCGGCCAGCGACAGCGCCGTCTCGATGGAATCGGCGAGGCGGTTGCCGAGGCCCGGCTTCACCACCAGACGGTCGACCACCACCTCGATGTCGTGCTTCTTCTTCTTGTCGAGCTGGGGCACCTCGTCGATTTCGTAGAGGGTGCCGTCCACCTTGACCCGCTGGAAGCCCTTCTTCTGCAGCTCGATCAGGTCCTTGCGGTACTCGCCCTTGCGGCCGCGCACGAAGGGCGCCAGCAAATACAGGCGGGTGCCTTCGGCCATGGTCTCGACCCGATCGACCATCTGGCTGACCGTCTGGCTTTCGATGGGCAGACCGGTGGCGGGCGAGTGGGGGACTCCGACCCGCGCCCACAGCAGGCGCATGTAGTCGTAGATCTCGGTGACCGTGCCCACGGTGGAACGGGGATTCTTCGACGTGGTCTTCTGCTCGATGGAGATGGCCGGCGACAGGCCCTCGATACTCTCCACATCGGGCTTTTGCATCAGCTCCAGGAACTGCCGGGCATAGGCCGACAGGGATTCCACATAGCGGCGCTGTCCCTCGGCGTAGATGGTGTCGAAGGCCAGCGACGACTTGCCCGAACCCGACAGGCCGGTGATCACCACCAGTTTGTCGCGGGGCAGGTCGACGTCGATATTCTTCAGGTTATGCTCGCGGGCGCCACGCACCCGGATAAAGCCGCTCATACTGACTATCCTGACCGCCTGAATTCCCCGTCATTCCCGCGAAAGCGGGAATCCATGCCGGACACACGGAGATTGCGTCTCCATGGACCCCCGCCTGCGCGGGGGTGACGGAACAAATGAAGGGCGGATGTTAGAGAGATTCTCTGGCGGGATAAAGGGCTTGCCCGGCATGGCTGGCATGGGTATGGTCCGCGCGTCATTGGGGAGTAGCCGCCTTCGGGTATCAGAAGGGGGCGCGTCAACAGACTTGGGCCTTTGGCCCATGGCGCGTCCGGCAGATCAGCCTGGCGAGACCTTTGGCTTCGGATTCCTTGCGTCCACGGGATTGGGCGGGTTTCCGGGCCATCGGTCATGCGTTGCCCAATCCCCCATTTGGTGCCTTATGGAATCGCTGCTGGTTTCCCTTGCCGTGGTCACTGCCGCCGAGATCGGCGACAAGACCCAGCTTCTCGCCCTGCTGCTCGCCGCCAAGTTCAGGAAGCCCTGGGCGGTGGTCGCCGGTATCCTGGTGGCCACCGTGGCCAATCACGGCCTTGCGGCCCTGCTGGGCGTCGAGGCCGCCCGCTGGATCGGCCCAGAAACCATGCGCTGGATCGTCGGCCTTTCCTTCATCGCCATGGCGGCATGGACCCTGGTCCCCGACAAGATGGACGAGGACGAGCAGCCCAGGATGTGGGAGAAGGCCGGTCCCTTCGTCGCCACCACCGTGGCGTTCTTCCTGGTGGAGATCGGCGACAAGACCCAGATCGCCACCGTCGCCCTGGGGGCGCGCTTTGGCGACCTGCTGTTCGTCACCATGGGCACCACGCTGGGCATGCTGATCGCCGACGTGCCCGCCGTGTTCGTGGGCAACGCCATGGCCGAGAAGCTGCCGCTCAAGCTGGTGCGTATGGTCGCCGCCGCCCTGTTCGCCATCCTGGGCGTCCTGGCGCTAACCGATGTGGGCAAGGCGGTGATGGGTTAAGGGGTGAAACGATGATTTGAACCACGAAGGCACGAAGGAAAGGGGAAGGATATCTTCTTCGTGTTCCTTCGTGCCTTCGCTCCTTCGTGGTTCACCCCGACCTTAACGTCCTGACCGCCGCGTCGCGCTCGAACAGGTAGAGCAGAACCCGCAAGGCCTCACCCCTTGGGCCGGACAATTCCGGGTCACGGTCCAGGATCAGGCGGGCATCGTCGCGGGCGGCGGCCAGCAATTCGCCGTGAATGGCGAGATCGGCCAGCCTGAATTCGGGCAGGCCGCTTTGCCGGGTCCCCAGCATCTCGCCGCCGCCCCGCAGGCGCAAATCCTCCTCGGCGATGCGGAACCCGTCCTCGGTCGCGCGCATGATTTCCAGGCGGGCCTTGGCGATCTCGCCCAGGGGATGGCCGTAGAGCAGCAGGCAGCGGGATTCCCGGGTGCCGCGTCCCACCCGGCCGCGCAACTGGTGCAACTGGGCCAGCCCAAAGCGCTCGGCGTGCTCGATGACCATGATGTTGGCCGCGGGCACGTCGACGCCCACCTCGATCACCGTGGTGGCCACCAGGATGTCCAACTCCCCGGCGGCGAACTCGGCCATCACCTTGTCCTTGGCGGCGCCCTTCATGCGGCCATGGACAAGGCCGACCCGGTCGCCGAACACCTGGGAGAGGTGGCGGTGGCGCTCCTCGGCGGCGGCGAGGTCCGAGGTTTCCGATTCCTCCACCAGTGGGCAGACCCAATAGGCCCGCGCCCCGCCGGAAATGGCGCGGCCCACTCCGGCCACCATTTCGTCCAGGCGGGCCAGGGGGACCACGCGGGTGTCGATGGGCTTCCTGCCCGGCGGCTTCTCGTCCAGGCGGGACGCATCCATGTCGCCATAGGCGGTCAGCAGCAGGGTGCGGGGAATGGGGGTGGCGGTCATCACCAGCATATCGACGGCGAGGCCTTTGGCCGCCAGTTCCAGCCGCTGATGCACCCCAAAGCGATGCTGCTCGTCGATCACCGCCAGGGCCAGATCCTTGAAGGCCACGTCCTCCTGGAACAGGGCATGGGTGCCCAGCATGATATGGGTCTCGCCCGAGGCCAGCCCGGCCAGCACGGCGTCCCGCGCCTTTCCCTTGTCGCGCCCGGTCAGCAGGGCGACTTTCAGACCCGCCGCCTCGGCCAGCGGGGCGATGCCGGCATAGTGCTGGCGGGCCAGGATTTCCGTCGGCGCCATCATGGCGGCCTGACAGCCGGCCTCGACGGCGGTGAGCATGGCCAGCAGCGCCACCACCGTCTTGCCGCTGCCCACGTCGCCCTGCAGCAGCCTCAGCATGCGCAGCGGCTGGGCCATGTCGGCGTCGATCTCGGCCAGCGAGCGGCTTTGCGCCCCCGTCAGGGTGTAGGGCAGGGCGGCCATCACCTTGGAGCGCAGGGAGCCATCCCCCACCAGCGGCCGTCCCTTCAGCTTGCGCATCTGGGCGCGGACCATGGCCAGCGCCAATTGGTTAGCCAGCAATTCATCGAAGGCGAGGCGCCGCCGGGCCGGGGTGTCGCCGATGGCGCCGTGCTCATCGGCGGGATGGTGAAGGGCGGTCAGCGCCGCGTGCCAGGTGGGCCAGTTCTGCCGGTCCAGCCAATGGACATCCTGCCATTCGGGAAGCTCCGGGGCCTTGGCCACAGCGGCGGCGACGGTCTTGGCCACTGCGCGGCCGGTGAGACCCGCGGTCAGGCCGTAGACCGGCTCGACGGCCATCACCTGGGCGATCTGGTCCAGGGGCACGATGTGGTCGGGATGGCTGATCTGGATCTCGTTGTTGAAGTGCTCGACCTGGCCGCTGACCACCCGGATCTCGCCCTCGGGCAATTGCTTGCGCAGCCAGTCCTCGCGACCGTGGAAGAACACCAGATGCAGGAAGCCGGTCTCGTCGCTCATGCGCACCCGGTAGGGGCGCTTGGGCGACGACGACGGAAAATGGGCATCCACCCGAAGGGTCAGCGTGGCGACCTTGCCGTGGGGGGCCTCGGCCACCTTCGGGGCGAAGCGGCGGTCAACCACGCCCGTAGGCAGGTGCCACAGCAGGTCAAGCACCTTGTCCCCCACCAGCCGCTGGTAAAGGGGCGCGAGGCGCGGACCGATGCCGGGCAGGGTGGTTACCGGGGCAAACAGGGGAAACAGAACCTGGGGGCGCATGGCGGGCTGACATTCGGACAATGAGGGGCTATATCCTAGTCGGCTCCGAAACCGACGCAATGCCGGATACAATGGATCAAGATCGACTGAAGCGCCTGATGTTCAGGGCCCATCACATGGGCTCCAACGAGAACGACATCCTGTTCGGCGGCTTTGCCGCCAAATACCTGGAAACACTGACATCCGAGCAGGCCGAACGTTTCGAATCCCTGATTGCCGAGAACGATTCCGACCTGTTCAACTGGGTCACCGGCAAGGCAGAGGTGCCGGCCGTGCTGGATCATGACGTGATGGCCATGATCAAGAAATTCGTTCAGAGTGAAGCCGCACCAATTTGAAAAATATCGATAATCTTATCGCGCAGCCTGGGCGCCGCAAGCTTGCCGGAGCGCCGGAAGGGCGCGACGCCTTGCTGCTGGCCGAACTGGCGGCCGGTGGCTGCGCCCAGGGCGGCATTTTACATGTGGCCCGCGATGAGGGCCGCATGGCCCGCGTGGCCGAGGCGCTGGCATTTTTTGCACCCGATCTTCAGGTGCTGGAATTCCCCGGCTGGGATTGCGTGCCCTATGACCGGGTCTCGCCCCATGTGGACATGGTGGCGCGGCGTATCGATACCCTGGCGCGTCTCGCCGACGGGGTGAAGGGCGCCTTCGTGGTCCTGACCACCGTCCCCGGTCTGGCCCAGCGCGTGCCGCCGCGTGAGGCCCTGGCCTCGGCGACGCTGGATGCCCGCAAGGGCTCGCGTCTGTCCATGGACAAGCTGATCGGCTTTCTGTCCAAGAACGGCTATGTGCGCGCCGACACCGTGATGGAACCGGGCGAATACGCGGTCAGAGGCGGCATCGTCGACCTGTATCCGCCGGGCTCGGCCGAGCCCCTGCGCCTGGACTTCTTTGGCGACGAGATCGACTCGGTGCGGTCCTTCGACCCCATGAGCCAGCGTACCACCGGGCCGATGGCGGGCTTTGTCTGCCGTCCGGTCAGCGAAGTGGGCCTGGACGACGCGTCGATCGCCCGCTTCCGCACCAATTACCGCGAGATGTTCGGGGTGATCTCGGGGCCGGACCCCCTTTACGAGGCCATCTCCGAGGGCATCAAGTTCAACGGCATGGAGCACTGGCTGCCGCTATTCCATGACGGTCTCGACACCCTGTTCGCCTATGTGCCCGAGGCGGCGGTGGTGCTGGACCACCAGTCGGACGAGGCTCTGACCGCCCGTCATGCCCTGGTGCTGGAATATTTCGACGCCCGCGCCGGTCTGGCCGGAGCGGGGCTGACCGAATCCGGCATGGTCTATCACCCCATCCTGCCCGAGCGCCTGTATCTGGAGCGCGCCGAATGGGACCGCCTGCTGGCGGCGCGTCCGGTGCTGCACCTGTCGCCCTTCGACGCGGTGGAGGGAGACGAGGGTGCCGTCGATGCCGGCGGGCGGCTGGGCCGTGATTTCGCTGATATGCGGGCCCGGCCGGGCGTCAACGTCTACGACTGCGTGCGCGAACATGCCGAGGAGCAGGCCAAGGCCGGGCGCCGGGTGGTGATCGCCGCCTGGACCCAGGGGTCCCGCGACCGCCTCGCCGGGGTGCTGCGCGATCACGGCATCAAGGGCATCGAGACGGTGGAGAGCTGGGCCGAGGCTCAAGGATTGGACAAGGGCCGGGTCGCCGTTGCCGTTCTCGGCCTCGACCATGGCTTCGCCACCCCCGATCTGGCGGTGATCACCGAGCAGGACATCCTGGGCGACCGCCTAGCGCGGCCCGCCCGCAAGAAGAAGAAGGGCGCCCAATTCATCGCCGAGGCCTCGGCCCTGGCCGAAGGCGATCTGGTGGTCCACGTCGAGCACGGCATCGGCCGCTATGACGGCCTCGTTGCCCTGGAAGTCTCCGGTGCGCCCCATGATTGCCTGCGGGTGCTCTATGACGGCGGCGACAAGCTGTTCGTGCCGGTGGAGAACATCGACGTCCTGACCCGTTTCGGCTCGGAGCAGGCCGGCGTGTCGCTGGACAAGCTGGGCGGCACCGCCTGGCAGGCCCGCAAGGCCAAGCTGAAGAAGCGCATCAGGGACATCGCCGACCAGCTGATCGGCATCGCCGCCCAGCGCAAGATGCGCCAGGGCGAGGCCCTGGTGCCGGCGGAAGGGCTGTACGACGAGTTCTGCGCCCGTTTCCCCTTTGCCGAGACCGAAGACCAGATGCGGGCCATCGAGGATTCCATCGCCGATCTGGCCTCGGGCAAGCCCATGGACCGCCTGATCTGTGGCGATGTGGGCTTCGGCAAGACCGAGGTGGCCATGCGCGTCGCCTTCGTGGCGGCGCTCCAGGGGTTGCAGGTGGCGGTGGTGGTGCCCACCACGCTGCTGGCCCGCCAGCATTACCGCACCTTCAAGGAGCGCTTCTCCGGCCTGCCGGTGCGGGTCGAGCAACTGTCGCGGCTGGTCACCGCCAAGACCGCCTCCGAGGTCAAGGCCGGGGTGGCCGACGGCTCGGTTGACGTCGTGGTCGGCACCCATGCGCTGCTGGCCAAGGGCATCGGTTTCAAACGCCTGGGCCTGCTGATCATCGACGAAGAGCAGCATTTCGGTGTGGCTCACAAGGAGCGCCTGAAGCAGCTCAAAGCCGACGTTCATGTGTTGACGCTGACCGCCACGCCCATTCCCCGCACGCTGCAGATGGCGCTGTCGGGGGTCAAGGAGATGAGCGTCATCGCCACGCCGCCCATCGACCGGCTGGCGGTACGCACCTTCGTGCTGCCCTATGACCCGGTGGTGCTGCGCGAATCCATCCTGCGCGAGCGCTACCGCGGCGGACAGGTGTTCTACGTCTGCCCGCGTCTGGCCGACATCGACCGGGTGGCCGAGCGTCTCGCCAAGCTGGTGCCCGAGGTCAAGACCGCCGTGGCCCATGGCCGTCTGGCGCCCGCCGACCTGGAAGAGGTGATGGTGGCCTTTGGCGAGAAGCAGTACGACGTGCTGCTGTCCACCAACATCATCGAATCCGGCATCGACATGCCCTCGGTCAACACCTTGATCATCCACCGCGCCGACATGTTCGGCCTGGGCCAGCTCTACCAGCTTCGCGGCCGGGTGGGGCGCGGCAAGACCCGCGGCTATGCCTATTTCACCCTGCCCAACGACAAGGTGCTGTCCAAGGCGGCGGAAAAGCGCCTGCAGGTGATGCAAGCCCTCGACACCCTGGGCGCCGGCTTCCAGTTGGCCAGCCACGATCTGGACATCCGGGGCGCCGGCAATCTGCTGGGCGAGGAGCAGTCGGGGCACATCCGCGAGGTCGGCGTCGAGCTGTACCAGCAATTGCTGGAAGAGGCCGTCGCCGCCGCCAAGGGCGGGCAGGGGGGCGAGGCGGCCGAGGAATGGTCGCCGCAGATTGCCGTGGGCACGCCGGTGCTGATCCCCGAGACCTATGTGGCCGATCTGTCGGTGCGCCTGTCGCTTTACCGCCGCATCGGCTCGCTGGCCGATCAGGCGGAGATCGAGGCCCTGGCCGCCGAACTGATCGACCGTTTCGGCAAGCTGCCGCCGGAGGTGGAAAACCTGCTGGAGGTGGTGGCCATCAAGGCGCTGTGCAAGCTGGCCGGCATCGACAAGGTGGATTCGGGGCCGAAGGGGGCGGTGGTCTCCCTGCGCGGCAACGTCTTCGCCAACCCGGCCGCCCTGGTGCAGTTCATCGCCCGCTCGGCCGGGTCGTGCAAGATCAGGCCCGACCACAAGATCGTCTTCCTGCGCGCCTGGGAGGACCCCAAGCAGCGCATTGTCGGATTGCGCAACGTCATCGGCAAACTGGCGGAATTGGCATCGGCCTGAAAAAGGAGTATAGGCGAATCCCGCCTTTAGGAACTGACATGAAATACCCCACGCCCCCGACCGTCATCCCCCTGGACAATATCCTGCCTGACGAACCCCTGTTGATGATGGGCGCCGGCCCCGTGCCGATTCCGCCCAAGGTGGCCATGGCCAACTCGCTGATCATCAACCATCTGGGCGACACCATGAATGCGGTGATCGAACAGGTGAAGACCATGGGGCGCTACGTCTTCCAGACCAATTCCCCCCATGTGATGGGCGTGGCCGGTCCGGCTTCGGCCGCCATGGAGATGGCCATCGCCAATCTGGTGGAGCCGGGGACCCGGGTCCTGTCCATCTGCAACGGCCTGTTTTCCCGCCGTCTGGCCGAGATGGCCGACCGGGTGGGCGGCGACGTCACCCGCCTGGACGCCCCCGACAAGCGGGCCATTTCCGCCGAGGACGTGGAAAAGGCGCTGAAGACCGGCCGATTCCAGATTCTGACCGTGGTGCAGGGCGAGACCTCCAACACGGTGTGGAACCGCGATCTGGTGGAGATCTGTCGCCTGGGCAAGCAATACGGCTGCCTCAACATCGTCGATGCGGTGTGCACGCTCTCCACCATGCCCATGGAAATGGATGAGTGGATGGTCGATGCCATCATCACCGGCGGCCAGAAGGGTCTGTCCTCCATTCCCGGCGTGTCGCTGATCGCCTTCTCGGAAGAGGCCTTCGCCCGCATTGAGGCGCGCAACAGCCCCATGGCCCATTGGTGCCTGGACGCCCGTCTGGCCCACCAGTTCTGGCACAACCACTCCTACCACTACACCGCTCCAGTGTCGGGCATCCTGGCGCTGCACGAGGCGCTGCGCCTGATCGGCGACGAGACCCTGCCGGGCCGCTTCCGCCGCCATGCCCAGTGCTCCAAGGCGTTGCAGAACGGCGTCGAGGCCATGGGCCTCAAGCTGCTGATCGCCGAGGATTCCCGCCTCAACTCCGTGGTGGGCATCGAACTGCCCGAGGTCATCTCGGCCGATCAGGTCCGCCACATCATGAGCCAGGTGCACAAGGTGGAAATCTCCGGCGCCTTCGGCCTGCCCATCGTCCGCATCGGCCAGATGGGCGAGCAGAGCCGCGCCCCCAACCTGTTCCGCACCCTGCACGCCCTGGGCTCGGCCATGCGCGCCGCCGGCGGCAAGGTGGACATGCCCGGTGGCATGGCCGAACTGGAACGCAGCCTGGCGTCCGAGGTGAGGGGGTAGCCCTCTCTCATCGTGAAAACATTTCAGGGGAAGCCGTTCGGCTTCCCCTTTTCATGTTCGGGCGGCGCCTGCATGGAAGGTCTCAGCTGAACGCCGCTTCCGGCTGGCTTTCGCGCACAATGTCGATCAGGCGGAGCAGGATGTCGGGCTCCTGGGCGCCGGCCAGGGCGTAGGAGCTGTCGAGGATCAGGCAGGGCACGCCGTTGACTCCAAGGCGGTGGGCGCGGGCATTGTCGTTGAGCACGCTGGCGGCATCGGCGTCCGAGGTCAGGAAGGCGTGCAGCGCCTCCCGCTCCAGCCCGATGGTGGCGCCGAGGGAGGTCAGCACCTCCACATCGCCGATATCCAATCCCTGGGAGAAGTAGGCCTGATACAGCGCTTCCACCAGTTCGCCCTCGCGCCCCGAAGCGCCGGCGTATCGGATCAGCCGGTGGGAGTTGAGCGAATTGGGCATGCGGGTGATGGACTCGAAGTCGAACTCGATGCCTTCGGTCTTGCCGGCGGCGGCGACGGCGGCATGGACGCGCTGGACGCGGGCCGATCCGCCGAACTTGCGGTCCAGATAGGTCCGCCGGTCGATGCCTTCGGGCGGCAGGTCGGGATTGAGCAGGAACGGGCGCCAGATGATCCGCGCCCGTGTCTCGGGGCGTTGGGCCAGGGCACGCTCCAGGCGGCGCTTTCCCACGTAGCACCAGGGACAGACGGTATCGAAGACGTATTCGATCCTCACCGCGATTCCTTCCCGGAAATCAATCCAGCTTGGCCTGAACCCGGGCCAGCAGCGAGTCCAGCGTATCGGTGGTCTTGGCGTCGGTGCAAGCCACCTGAACCCAGACCTTCACCGGCTGATAGACCTCGCGCACGGCGAAATCCGTATACGCCAGCACGCCGGCGATGCGGTGCATCACCACCTCGGCCTCGACGGTGGGAGTATCGGGCAGCACCACGCAGAACTGATTCTTGGCGTAAAGTGCCGTCAGATCCTCGGCCCGCAACAGGCCGTTGATCCACTGCCCCAATTGCTGGGCCAGATGCTCGGCGGCATCGTCGCCGAAATGGCTGCGCACCCCCTCGATATTGGGAATGTAAAAGAATACCACGGCCAGATGGCGGTCGTGGGTCTTGGCCACCTCCAGGCGCTCGGCCAGATAGGTGTCCAGGTAGGCGCGGCTGTAGACGCCGGTCAGGGGATCGCGGGTCTGGTCCTTCAGGCTTTCGAACAGGGCGGCGCGGATGGCCCAGCGCAATTGCTGGCGACGCACCATGCCCAGGACCGAAGCCCGCAGGATGCCGGAATCGAAGGGCCGGACCAGCACCCGGCTGGCGCCGCGGCGATAGACCTCGGCCGCCGCCACGCCTCTGTCCACCACCAGGACCATGGGCAGGTTGAACAGCCTGGGGTTGTTGCGCACCTGGGAGGTGAAGGCCAGATAGCCTTCCAGATCCCCGTCGGTGGTTACCACGGCGGCGTCGAAATTGCGGTTCTCCAGCAGGCTTTCCGCATCGTAGAGATTGGCGCTGGTGATCACCTCGGCCGAGGCGCCGAGAATGGCGCCCACGCCGTCGCGGTCATGGCCGACCACCAGGACGCAGGGGCGGTTGCCCTCGGGCACGCTGGCCCGCACGCTGGCGGTGACCCCGAAAGGCTGAGCGGCACAGGCCCGGTGACGCAGTTCGGCATGCATGGTGGCGAGACGCACCAGAGGCCTGAGCCGCGAAAGCATCTCCATGTCGTCGTCATGCATGGAAATGGTGTCGTCCAGGCCGGCGGCACAGGCCTTTTCCGCCGCCTCGGCCGTCACCTTGTCCACCAGCAGCACCATGGGAATGTCGGCCAGTAGCGGTTCCTGTTTCAGGCAATTGCCCAGCCCGATGGAATCCTCGCCCACATCGCCCACCAGGATCAGGTCCGGGTGTTCGTACTCGGCCAGCTTCAGAACCTGATCGCGGCTGGTGGCGTGCAGGGCGTGGTAGCCGTTGTGGGACAGGCGCGCCAGGACCCCTTCGGCGGCGCTCGCGTCAGTATGGGCTACGATGACGTTGGCCAGACGGATCATGGAGCGTGAACCTTCGATTGCAAAATTGACCCCCAGCATAATACGGATCGCCGTCCGCCATAAGGGGGTATGACCTCATTGCCCCAATGGCGCCGAAAGGCTAGTCTTGCCCCTCTCATTTCCTGCAAGGAGCAAGTCATGTCCGGGCATTCCTCGCCGACGGTCAATCGCCGTGGTTTCCTCGCCGCCGGTGCGGCCGGCGCCGCCGTCCTGGGCTTTGGTGCGCCTCTGCGCGCCGCCCAGCCGTTGAAGGTCGGCCTGCTGCTGCCGCTGTCGGGCGGTCTTGCCCGCGAAGGCCAGAGCTGCAAGCGCGGCGCCGAGGTTACCCCCGGCCTGCTGGCCGACATGGGCATGCCGGTGCAGCTGATGATCGCCGACACCGAGACCAATATCGACACGGCACGCACCCGGGCGGAGAAGCTGATCGCCGACGGCGCCCAGGTGCTGATCGGCGCCTTCGATTCCGCCCATACCCTGGCGGTGGCCCAGGTCTGCGAGCAGCGGGGCGTGCCGCTGGTGGTCAATATCGCCGCCGCGCCCAATATCACCGAGCAGGGCTTCAAGACGCTGTTCCGCAACTTCCCCACGGCGCCCAAGCTGGTGACCGAGGGGCTGGCCCTCATGAAGGACGTGTTCAAGGTCACCGGCACCACGCCCACCAAGGCGGTGTTCCTGCACAACAACGACACCTTCGGCACCGCCATGGCCGGCGCGGTCAACAAGCTGTTCCCGACGCTCGACATGCCGTTCCCGCTGGTGGAAACCATCTCCTATGACGGCAATGCCCGCGATCTGGCGGTGGAAGTGGGCAAGGCCAAGGCCACCGGCGCCGATCTGGTGCTGCTGGTGCCCCACGGCGACGATTGCATCCGCGCCATCCGCGAAATGGTCAAGCAGCGCTTCGAGCCCAAGGCGGTGGTATCGCCCGGCAGCCCCGGCATGTACGAGACCCAGTTCTACAAGACGCTGGGCAAGTATTCCGACTATTGCATGACCAACCTGCCGTGGATCAATCCCAAGTCGGCCATGTCGCAGGCGCTGCTCAAGGCGTTCAGCAAGTCCCATCCCGACGCCCTGTTCGAGATGAACATCGGCTTCACCTTCGAGGCCATCCTCATCGCCGCCGATGCCGCCAAGCGGGCAGGGAGCAATGATCCCAAGGCCATCCTGGCGGCGCTGCCCACCACCAACATCGCCGAGCACGTGATGATCGGCGGTCCCATCGCCTTCGACGCCAAGGGCCAGAACACCAACACCCGCTCGGCCACCATCCAGAATTTCGGCGGCAAGCCGCTGGTGGTGCTGCCCAGCGATGTGGCCGAGGCAAAGCCGGTATTCCCGGCTCCGGGCTGGCAACAGCGCGGCTGATGATGTAAAAGCCGACGGCCGCCGATCAGGGCGGCCGTCGGATGTTTTTTGCCCATGAGCATTGATCTCGCCAACCAGATTCTCACCGGCCTGCTGACCGGACTGGTCTACAGCCTGATGGCGCTGGGCCTTTCGGTGATCTTCGGCGTCGTTCGCGTGGTCAATTTCGCCCATGGCGAGATGACGGCGCTGGCCATGTATGCCGCATGGGCGCTGTTCAACTGGCTGGAACTCGATCCCCTGGTCGGGCTGCCGCTGATCGCGCTGCTGCTGTTCGCCCTGGGCTATCTCATGCAGCGCGGCCTGATCGACGCCTTCGTCTCCAAGCCCGAGCACATGCAGTTCATTCTGCTGGTCGCCGTGGCCATCATCATGGTCAACGGCTCGCTGCTGGTCTTCGGCCCCGATGCCCACGGCATCCAGGTTCCCTACGGCTTCGACACCTACGAGGTGGGGCCGTTGCTGATCGATAAGGTCCGCCTGCTGGCCGCCGTCGCGGCGCTTGGCATTTCCGGCCTGCTGATGCTGTTCTTCCGCCATACCATGACCGGCAAGGCCATCCGCGCCTGTGCCGACAATCTGGTGGGCGCCAGGGTGATCGGGCTGAACGTCAAGCAGCTTTACGCCGTGACCTTCGGCATCGGCTCGGCCTGCGTCGGCGCGGCCGGAGCGCTGCTGGCGCTGCTGATCGACGTGATGCCCTCCAGCGGGCCGGAACTGACCATGCTGGCTTTCATCATCGTCATCGTCGGCGGCCTGGGCAGTATGGGCGGCGCCCTGCTGGGCGGCATCCTGATCGGCGTGTCCGAGGTGCTGGCCGGCTATTTCCTGATGCCCTCCATGAAGGCCATGTTCAGCTTCGCCATCCTGATCCTGATCCTGGTGCTGCGGCCCCAGGGGCTGATGGGGGCGCGCAAATGAGCCGCCAAGCCATTCTGCTTTGCCTGTTGCTGGCCGCCTTCGCCCTGGCCCCGCTGGCGGCCGGGCCTTACCTGCTGTCGGTGCTGGTGGTGGTGATGTATTTCGCCTATGTGGGCCAGGCGTGGAACATCATGATGGGCTTCGCCGGGCAATTGTCCCTGGGCCACACCCTCTATGTGGGGCTCGGCGCCTATACGGCGGGGGCGCTGTTCGTCCATCTGGGCGTGCCGGCGGCCCTGGGGCTGTTCGCGGCGGTGGCGGCGGCCGTGCTGGTGGGGGGAGCCGTCGGGGCGCTTGGGTTCCGCTTCGGCGTCAAGGGCGTCTATTTCGCCCTGCTGACCATCGCCTTCGCCGAGTTCACCCGCATCCTGTTCGAGCACATTCCCGGCCTGGGCGGTCCCGGCGGCCTGTTCCTGCCGGTGGGGGACCGCACCGGAATCGACCTGATCCATCTGCGCGGCCATCCCTTGATGTTCTACTACCTGATCCTGGCCATGACCGTGGGCATCTTCCTGCTGTGTCGGAAGCTGGTGCGGTCGCGCCTCGGCTACACTTGGCTGGCGGTGCGCGAGGACCAGGAGGCGGCGGCGGCGCTGGGCATCAACGTGTTCCGCGCCAAGCTTTATGCCGTCATGCTGTCGGCCGGACTGACCGCGCTGGGCGGCGTGTTCTTCGCCTTCTACTACAACAACCTGTTCCCCAATCAGGCCTTCGGCATGAACCGGTCCATCGAGATCATCCTGGCGCCCATCGTCGGGGGCCTGGGAACCCTGTTCGGGCCGATCCTCGGGGCGCTGATCCTGACGCCCCTGGGCGAGGGGATCACCATGGCCACCGAGGCCCTGGGATTCAAGGCGGCAGGCATCAAGCAGCTGTGCTACGGCCTGTCGCTGCTGGCCATCGTCAAGTTCCTGCCCGACGGCGTTTGGCCCTGGATTCGGACCCGTCTGGGGCTGGAACCCGAGGAAGACGGGGAGGGCGACCGTTGAGCGCCGCGCCGTTGCTGCTGGTCGAAGGGCTGGTCAAGAACTTCCGGGGCCTGCGCGCCGTGGACGGCGTGTCGTTCAGCGTCGCCGCTGGCGAGGTCGTGGCGCTGATTGGACCCAACGGGGCCGGAAAAACAACTGTTTTCAATATGATCGCCGGTGTCTTTGAGCCCGATGAGGGGCGGATCGAGATGGAGGGGGCCTCGCTGGTCGGCCTGCGTCCCGATCAGGTCTGCCGGACCGGAATCGGCCGCACCTTCCAGCTGGTCAAGCCGTTCGGCAACATCTCGGTGGAAGAGAATGTGCTGATCGGCGCCTTGCGCTGGACTCATGACGTGGATCAGGCCCGGCGCCGGGCCCGCGAGGTGCTGGAGCTTCTCGGGCTGGCCGACAAGCGCCGCCAGATGGCCCGCGGCCTGACGCTGCCCGACCGCAAATGCCTGGAAGTGGCCCGCGCCCTGGCCACCGGTCCCAAGCTGCTGCTGCTCGACGAGGTGATGGCCGGCCTGCGCCCGGCCGAGACCGACCGCATGGTGGAGACCTTCCGCAGGCTTAACCGCGAGACGGGCCTGACCATCGTGCTGATCGAGCACGTCATGCGCGCCGTGATGGCGCTGTCCCAGCGGGTGGTGGTGATCAATACCGGCAAGCCGGTTTGCGAAGGCGCGCCCGAAGAGGTGGTGCGCGACCCCAGGGTGCTGGAATGCTATCTGGGACAGGAGAAGCTCTGATGCTCGACGTCCGGGACCTCGACCTGTTCTACGGCGACGCCCAGGCCCTGGCGGGGGTCAGCTTCACCGTGCCCGATGGCTCGATTACCGCCATCGTTGGCGCCAACGGGGCCGGCAAGACCTCGCTGATCCGCGCCATTGCCGGCATGGAGCCGCCACGGGCCGGCTCCATCCGCTTCGACGGCCACGACATCACCGGCAAGGAAAGTTTCGAGATCTGCGACCTCGGCCTGGGCCAGGTGGCCGAGGGGCGTCAGGTGTTCCCCACCATGAGTGTCCAGGACAATCTGGAACTGGGCGCCATGGTGCCGCGGGCCCGCAAGCTGGCGACGCAAAGCCTGGAACGGGTCTGGGAGATGTTTCCCCGCCTGCTGGAGCGGCGCAAGCAACTGGCCGGGACGCTGTCGGGCGGCGAGCAGCAGATGCTGGCCATCGGCCGCTGCCTGATGGGCCGCCCCAAGATGATCATGTTCGACGAGCCGTCGCTGGGCCTGTCGCCCGCCATGGTCCACGAGGTCTTCGCCATCATCCGCCGCCTGCACGAAGACGGCATGACCGTGGTGCTGGTCGAGCAGAACGTGGCGGTTTCTCTGCATATGGCCGACCATGCCTGCGTACTGGAGAACGGCCATGTGGTCATGGAGGGCAGGGGCGCCGACCTGCTGGGCGACGACCGGGTCAGGGCCGCCTATTTGGGGCTTTAGCAGGCTGCGGAACAATTCCACTTCGGGGGCTTTTGCCCCCGATCCCCCGATCGGGAAGCACAGCTTCCCTAACCCTTCAGTTTTTTAATCCATTGAGATAAAAAGAATCTGGAGGTTCGGAGGCTGTGCCTCCGAACGGGTCAGGGCGGGTGCCCTGCCGCGAAGCGGGGCTTTTCCTCAGCCTGTTAGACTTGAATTCGGCGGCCATCGCCCCGACCTAGTCGAGGCATCTGGGCAGGGGGCATTCCATGGACGGCGCGGTAGACGGAACCTGGACATCCATTCACGGCGTGGCGATCCCCCGGATTCTCTATGGCACGGCCTGGAAGAAGGACAGGACCGCCGGGCTGGTCGAACTGGCCCTGGCCACGGGTTTTCGCGGCATCGACACCGCCTGCCAGCCCAAACACTACGACGAGGCCGGCGTGGGCGCCGGGCTGGCCGCCGCATTGGCCAAGGGCTTGCGGCGGGAAGACCTTTATCTGCAGACCAAATTCACGCCGCTGGCCGGTCAGGACCCCCAGCGCCTTCCTTATGATCCCCAGGCCCCCCTGGCCCGGCAGGTGGCGCAATCGTTCGAGCGGTCCCGGGCCAATCTTGGCGTCGAGACCCTGGATGGCCTGGTGCTGCATTCGCCTCTGCCCAATCCCTCCGATTTCCGGGAAGTGTGGGGAGCCATGGAGGCCCTGGTCGATGGCGGCGGGGTGCGGCAACTGGGGATCAGCAATTGCTACGATCCCGAGGTGCTGCGCCACCTGTGCGAGACCTCCCGTATCAAGCCGGCCGTGGTCCAGAATCGCTTCTACGCAGCCACCGGCTTCGATCGCGTCCTGCGCCTCTACTGCCGCCGGAACGGTATTTTCTATCAGAGCTTTTGGACGCTGACCGCCAACCCCGACATTCTCGCCCATGACGTGACGAGGTCGCTGATGGCCCGGCACGGGCGGAGCGCGGCGCAGATTTTCTTCCGCTATCTCAGCCAGCAGGAAATCATCCCGCTAACTGGGACGAGTTCGGCCGTGCACATGCGCGAGGATCTGGAGATCGCGGACTTCGCCCTCTCGGCCGAGGAATGCCAGGCCCTGGAAGCCTTGTTGGGTGGTGGGCCGTAGTGGCGGATGGGGTAGGATTCGAACCCACGGAGGCTTGCGCCCCTCCGGTTTTCAAGACCGGTGCAATAGACCACTCTGCCACCCATCCTCTGGGCCGCAGATTTAGCGCACTGGCGCCGGCCGCGCAATGGGGCAGCAACCCTAGTTTTTAAACGAACATATATTCGTTTCTTTGCCACCCCCTGCTGTGTTTTCATGAAGGCAACGAGGGGCGAAGCCCCCGCCGGTTTCACAGATGGGGAAACGCTCTCATGATCAGGAACGCAAGGATTCCGGCTTTGGCCGGCGCCATGGCCCTTACGCTCGCCGCCATGCCGGCCCTGGCCGAGCAGACGGTCAAGATTGGGATTCTCTCTGACATGTCCGGACCTTATTCGGACATGGGCGGCCCCGGCTCGGTGGCGGCGGCGCAATTGGCCATCGACGACTGTCAGGCCAAGGAATGCAAGGGCATGAAGGTCGAGCTGCTGTCCATCGACCACCAGAACAAGCCCGACATCGGCGTCCAGAAGGCTCGGGAATGGGCGGATGTCAACAAGGTTAACGCCATCGCCGACCTGACCAATTCGGCCGTGGCGCTGGGGGTGCAGAAGCTGACCCTCGATCACGACTTCATCGCCATGTATTCCGGCCCGGCCACCACCAAGCTGACCAACGAGGATTGCTCGGCCACCGGCTTTCACTGGATGTTCGACACCTATGCCCTGGCGGCAGGCTCGGCCCAGGCCATCACCAAGATGGGCGGCAAAAGCTGGTATTTCCTGACCGTGGACTACGCCTTCGGCCATTCGCTGGAGGCCGATTCCATGGCCATGGTCAACCAGTTGGGCGGCAAGGTGGTGGGAAGCGTCCGTCATCCGCTCAATTCCTCGGATATGTCGTCCTTCCTGCTGCAGGCGCAAAGCTCCAAGGCTCAGGTGATCGCCCTGGCCAACGGCGCGGCCGACACCATCAACGCCATCAAGACCGCCCGCGAGTTCGGAATCGTCCAGGGTGGCCAGCAGGTCGTGCCGCTGCTGATCTTCCTGACCGACATCCGCAGCCTCGGTCTGGACATCGCCCAGGGACTGACCTTCACCGAAGGCTTCTACTGGGACCAGGACGATCAGGCCCGCGCTTTCGCCGCCCGCTTCCAAAAGGCCTTCAAGGACCGCAAGCCCACCATGGTGCAGGCCGGCACCTATTCCAGCGTGCTGCATTACCTGCGCGCCGTGGCGGCGGCCAAGACCACCGAGTCCAAGGCGGTGGCGGCCAAGATGCGCGAGTTGCCCATTTCCGACGCGGTGATGCGCAACGCCGCCATTCGTCCCGACGGGCGAGTGGTCCACGACATGCTACTGGTCAAGGTGAAGACCCCGGCCCAATCCAAGGGGGATTGGGATTTCTATAACATCCAGGCCACCATTCCCGCCGCCGAGGCGTTCAAGCCCCTGGCAAGCTCGGCCTGTCCCATGGTCAAGAAGTAGTCAAGGCGGGGTGGAAGGCGGTCTTCGGGCCGTCTTCCGCTTCACGCCACCCGTGACTTTCCAAGGCCGCCATGGCATGTAGGTCCCATGTTCCTGCTGTCCAAACTGCTTGGCTTCGTCACCGATCCGGCCATGATTTTCATGCTGCTGATCCTTTTGGGTTGGCTGCTGGTTCTGTCGCGCCGGTGGCTGTCCTTGGGCCGCAAGATTCTCAGCATCACGTTGCTGACCCTTGTTTTCACGTCAGTTTTTCCGGTGGAAAAGTGGGCTTTGGCCTGGCTGGAGGATCGGTTCCAAACCCCTGATCCGCTGCCGGACAAGGTCGATGGCATCATCATCCTGGGCGGGGCCATATCCCCTGAACAGAGCGCCGCCCGGGGACAGGTTTCCGTGGGCAGCGCCGTCACCCGCATGACGGAAATGATCCCGCTGGCCCGGCGCTATCCCGAGGCCCGGGTGGTGTTCACGGGCGGCTCGGGCAATGCCTTCGATCAGGAGCATCGGGAGGCCGATTACGCCGAGATGTTCTATCGCGACATCGGATTCGAGACCGGCCGCATGGTCTTCGAGCGGGATTCCCGCAATACCCGCGAGAACGCCACTCTTTCCAAGGAGCTTATGCAGCCCAAGCCAGGCGAAACCTGGCTGCTGATCACTTCGGCCTGGCACATGCCGCGTGCCGTGGGCTGCTTCCGCGCCGTGGGCTGGCCGGTCGTTCCCATTCCCGTCGACTACCAGACATCGGGGATCAGCCGGCCCTGGTGGTCCGAATTGCGGTTCAGCCCCCAGAAGGGGATATCCGGCCTGGGACCGCTGATCCACGAAGGCCTGGGGCTGATCATCTACCGCCTGATGGGGTGGACCGATACGCTGCTGCCACAGCCTTAACATTGCGCTGGGCCGCTTAAATGTGGCACAACACCCGGATGCTTACCAGATTTGGGGTTTGGCGCATGGCTTGGGCGACGAAATCTTGGATGATGGCCGGGTTTGCCACGGCGGCGCTCGCCCTGGGCGGTTGCGCCGCCTCGGCCGAGGAGCCGGTGGCCCAGGCAGAGCCGCAGGTGGCGACGGCGGAAAGCGGCTTTGGCGCCTTTCTGGCCGGCGTGCGGGCGGAAGGATTGGAGAAGGGGCTGCGGTCCCAGACCTTGGACGCCGCCCTGGCCAACGTCACCCATATCGACCGGGTGATCGAGCTGGACCGCAAGCAGCCGGAATTCACCCTGACCTTCAACGAGTATCTGGGGCGCATCGTGTCCCAGGCCCGGGTCGAAGAAGGGCGGCGCAAGTTGGCCGAGAACAAGGCGCTGCTCACCGAGATCGAGCGTCGCTATGGCGTGCAGCCCCGCTTCGTCGTGGCGCTGTGGGGCATCGAGACCAATTTCGGCAAGAACACCGGCGGCATGTCGGTGGTGTCGTCCCTGGCGACCCTGGCCTATGACGGACGGCGCTCGAAATATTTCCGCACCGAGTTGATGAATGCGCTGACCATCCTCGACCAGGGCCATATCCAGCCGGCCAACATGATCGGCTCGTGGGCCGGGGCCATGGGCCAGTGCCAGTTCATGCCGTCCACCTTCCTTAAGTTCGCGGTGGACTGGGATGGCGACGGCAAGCGCAACATCTGGACCAACCGTGCCGATGCCCTGGCCTCGGCGGCCAATTACCTGTCGTCGGAGGGCTGGAAGGGTGACCAGACCTGGGGACGGGCGGTAAAGCTGCCCGCCGACTTCCCGCGTACCGCCCTGGGCGTCGATACCCGCAAGACGGTGAAGGAATGGGCGGCCCTGGGGGTCAAGGGCTCGGACGGCAAGCCGTTGCCGGCCCGCGACATCAGCGCCTCCATCGTCCTGGCCGAGGGCACCAAGGGTCCGGCCTTCCTGGTCTATGACAATTTCCGCACCATCATGAAGTGGAACCGCTCCACCTTCTTCGCCTTGGCGGCGGGGCATCTTGCGGACCGCATCGGTGGCAAGTAGACTACAACATCTTTGGGCAAGCAGGCGGGGAGGGGACTAGATGTCGCGGAGGACGCGCTTGGCGGCTTTGCTGCTGTCTGGGACCGTGCTGACGGGCTGCGCCGAGATGAACCTGTTCGGGCATCTGGCCAAGAGCGCGGTGGGCGGGGACGAGCCTCCGCCGCCTTCGGCCTCGGCATCGACCAACTACAAGGTGGGCAAGCCCTATCAGGTGGCCGGCGTCTGGTACTATCCCCAGGAAGATTTCGCCTATGACGAGACCGGCATCGCCTCCTGGTACGGCCCCAATTTTCACGCCAAGCTGACCGCCAACGGCGAAACCTTCGACCAGAACGCCGTCACCGCCGCCCACAAGACGCTGCAGATGCCGTCGGTGGCCCGGGTGACCAATCTGGAGAACGGGCGCTCGATCATCGTGCGCATCAATGATCGCGGCCCCTTCGTCAATGGCCGCATTCTCGACCTGTCGCGCCGCTCGGCCCAGTTGCTGGGCATGGAGGGCAGGGGCACCGCCAAGGTGCGGGTGCAGATCCTGCCTGAGGAAAGCCGCGTGCTGGCCGGCAAGCTCAAGCCCGACAATGCCGGCAACGAGCCCAAGGTGGCCAGCGCCGCCCCACGCGGCTCGGTCTCGGCGGAATCCCTGCCGCCGCCTCCCGGCGTCAAGAACAACGGCGGCGACAATGTCACCATTGCCTCGTCGGTCCAGCCGAAGCGCTCGGGCATGACGCCGGAATCCGTCGAACGCGAGGTGGCCGCCCAGGAGGTGAAATCCGTCCCGGTGCGCCCCACCTCCATCTATGTCCAGGCCGGGTCCTACGGCCGCCACGACAATGCCAACCGCATGGTGGCGCGCCTGTCCAAGGTGGGCAAGGCGCAGCTGCAGCAGGTGCATGTGCAGGGCAAGACCCTGTTCCGGGTCCGGTTGGGACCCATGACCAGCGTCGAGGAGGCCGACCGCGTCCTCGATTCCGTGGTCGCCACGGGGGCGGAAGACGCCCGCGTGGTTGTTGATTAACAAAGAAAAGGCGCCGTGATGCTCGCTCTCTTCCGCCGTTCCCTGGCCGCGGCCCTGGCCGTTCCCCTGATGGCCCTTTCGGCCACGGCCGGGGCTCAATCCATCGAGACCGCCGCCAAGCAGGCGATCATCATCGACTATGCCAGCGGCCAGGTGCTGATGGAGAAGAACGCCGATGAGCTGATGGTGCCCAGTTCCATGAGCAAGCTGATGACCGTGTTCATGGTCTTCGACAAGCTCAAGACCGGCGCCTGGAAGCCCTCGGACCGGCTGCCGGTCAGCGAGACCGCCTGGAAGCGGCACTACAAGTCCGAAGGCTCGCTGATGTTCCTGCCCGTCAATTCCACGGCCACGGTCGAGGAATTGCTGAAGGGCGTGGTGATCCAGTCCGGCAACGACGCCTGCTCGGTGCTGGCCGAGGCCCATTCCGGCTCGGAGGAAGCCTTCGCCGAGGAGGAAACCCGCCGAGCCCGGCAGATCGGCCTGACCCGGAGCGTCTTCAAGAATGCCAGCGGCTGGCCCGAGCCCGGTCACCTGATGACGGCCCGCGACCTGTCGGTACTGGCCCGCCACCTGATCGCCGATTTCCCTGAATACTATCCGCTGTTCAGCCAGATGGAATTCGTGTTCAACGGCATCAAGCAGGGCAACCGCAATCCGCTGCTGTACAACACGCCAGGCGCCGACGGGCTCAAGACCGGCCATACCGAGGCCGCCGGCTATGGCCTGACCGCATCCATCAAGCGGGGCAACCGCCGCATCATCATGATTCTGAACGGCATGTCCTCCATGAAGGAGCGGGCCGAGGAATCGCGGCGCCTGACCGAATGGGCCTTCCGCGAGTGGGAGACCTACGCCCTGTTCAAGGCGGGCGAGGAGGTCATCCCCGATGCCGAGGTCTGGCTGGGCCAGAAGGAAACCGTGCCGCTGCTGATCAAGGACAGCCTGGAAGTCAGCATGCAGCGGCGCAACCGCCTCGAGATGAAGGTCACGACCGTCTATAACGGCCCCATCGCCGCCCCGGTCAAGGCTGGGCAGGAAGTGGGCAAGGTGGTGGTGACGGCTCCCGGCATGGCGCCTGTCGAGGTTCCCATGGTGGCCGGTGCCGACGTGGAGAAGCTGGGCTTTGCCGGGCGCATGTCCACCGCCTTCAAGCGCGTCATCTGGGGCAAGAAGGGTTAACAGGCATGGAGACAGCTCGCGGACGCTTCATCACCTTCGAGGGCGGAGAAGGCGCGGGCAAATCCACCCAGGTCCGACTGCTGGCGGAATCCCTGCGCGACGAAGGCCTGATGGTGGTCACCACCCGCGAGCCCGGCGGCTCGGCCGGGGCGGAGGCCATCCGTGCCCTGCTGGTGGAGGGCGAACCCGAGCGCTGGGACGGAGTTACCGAGGCGCTGCTCCATTTCGCGGCGCGCCGCGATCATCTGGTCAAGACGGTGTGGCCGGCGCTGGACCGCGGCGCCTGGGTCATCTGCGACCGTTTCGCCGATTCCACCCTGGCCTATCAGGGCTTCGGCCACGGCCTCGACCCCGACGTGATCGCCAGCCTGTATCGGGTGGCCGTGGGTCATTTCGCCCCCGACTTGACCCTGGTCCTCGATCTGCCGGTGGAAAAGGGGCTGGAGCGGGCGGGGCTGAGGGGCGGCGCCGAAGACCGCTACGAGCGCATGGGCCTGGGGTTTCACCAGCGCCTGCGCCAGGGATTCCTGGGGATTGCCGCCGCCAATCCCATGCGCTGCGCCGTCATCGACGCCACCCGGTCGCCTGACGAAGTGCACGGCGACATCATGTCCACGGTCAGGGCGCGGCTGCCGGTGCCATGACCGACTCTCCACACCCTCGCGAGACCTCCGAGCTGTTCGGCCACGGAGCGGCCGAGTCGGCGCTGCTGGATGCCTGGAACTCGGGCCGGCTGGCCCATGCCTGGCTGCTGTGCGGCCCCAAGGGCATCGGCAAGGCGACCCTGGCCTACCGCTTCGCCCGCTTCGCCCTGGCCGGCGGCGGGGACGGTGGGGGGCTGTTCGGCGATGTGCCGTCCAGCCTGGAGATCCGCCCCGATCACCCAGTGTTCCGCCGCATCGCCTCCCAGGGCCATGCCGACCTGGAGACGGTGGAGCGTGGATGGGCCGATGACAAGAAGAGCAAGCTGCGCTCGGAGATCGTGGTCGAGGACGTGCGCGGCATCGGCCACTTCATGTCCCTGACCCCGGCCGAGGGCGGCTGGCGGGTGGTGATCATCGATTCCGCCGACGAAATGAACCGCAATGCCGCCAATGCGGTGCTGAAAGTTCTGGAAGAGCCGCCGCGCAACGCCTTGATGTTGCTGATTTCCCATTCGCCGGGCCGGTTGCTGCCCACCATCCGGTCGCGCTGCCGCCGCCTGATGCTTCAGCCCCTGGGCGAAGATGTGGTCGCCGACCTTTTGACCCGCCAGCGCCCGGAAGTGGGACCCACGGAAGTGGCGGCCCTGGCCAAGCTGGGCGAGGGCAGCATCGGCAAGGCCCTGGCCCTGGCCGACGAAGGCGGGCTGGACCTGTACCGGGACTTGCTGAACCTGCTGCAAGGGCTGCCGCGCCTGGATGTGCCGGCGCTGCATGCCTTCGGCGACAAGGTGGCAAGGCCCGAAAACGATGGATCGTTCCGTACCGTCACCGAATTGCTGGGCTGGTGGCTGGCCCGCCTGATTCGCGCCGGCGGGCGCCAGGGGGCCGGAATGGCCGAGGTGGTGGCGGGCGAGGGCGCCCTGATGGAGCGCCTGCTGGCGGCGGCCAGCCTTGAACATTGGCTGGAGGTGTGGGAAAAGATCACCACCCTGTTCGCCCGCACCGAAGCGGTTCATCTCGACCGCAAGCAGGCCGTTCTCGGCGCCTTCATGGCGGTTGAACGCCTCGCCCGCCAGGGTTCAAGATAGCGGGCAACAACTTGATTTAGCGGAGCATTCCCATGACCGGGGCCGGGACCTTCTACGTCACCACGCCGATCTACTACGTCAATGACAAGCCCCATATCGGCCATGCCTATACTACGCTGGCCTGCGATGTGCTGGCGCGCTTCAAGCGCCTGGACGGCTTCGACGTCAAGTTCCTGACCGGCACCGACGAGCATGGTCAGAAGGTGGAGAAGTCGGCGGAAGCCTTCGGCGTCACCCCTCAGGCCCTGGCCGACCAGAATTCCGCCAATTTCCGTGAGCTGGCCAAGATCCTGGGCTGCACCAACGACGATTTCATCCGCACCACCGAGGCTCGCCACAAGGCCGCCTGTCAGGCGCTGTGGGACAAGCTGGTGGCCAAGGGCGACATTTATCTCGGCGCCTATGAGGGCTGGTACTCGGTGCGTGATGAGGCCTTCTACGCCGAGGATGAACTGGTCAAGGGCGCCGACGGCGCCAAGCTGGCCCCCACCGGCGCACCGGTGGAATGGGTGAAGGAACCCAGCTACTTCTTCCGCCTGTCCGCCTGGCAGGACCGCCTGCTCCGGTGGTACGAGGACAATCCCGATTGCGTGGCGCCCCAATCGCGCCGCAACGAGGTGATGAGCTTCGTGAAGGGCGGGCTGCAGGACCTGTCGGTGTCGCGCACCAGCTTCAAATGGGGCATTCCGGTGCCGGGCGACGATGCCCACATCATGTATGTCTGGCTGGACGCCCTGACCAATTACATCACCGCCGTGGGCTATCCCGACACCACCGGCGATTTCGCCCGCTACTGGCCCAACGTCATTCATATGGTGGGCAAGGACATCGTTCGCTTCCACGCCGTCTACTGGCCGGCTTTCCTGATGGCCGCCGACCTGCCGGCGCCCAAGCGGGTCTTCGCCCATGGCTGGTGGACCAACGAGGGCCAGAAGATCTCTAAATCGGTGGGCAACGTCATCGACCCGCTGTCGCTGATCGAGACCTACGGCCTGGATCAGGTGCGCTATTTCCTGCTGCGCGAAGTGCCGTTCGGCAATGACGGCGATTTCAGCCATCGCGCCATGATGGGCCGCATGAACAGCGAGTTGGCCAATGACTATGGCAATCTGGTCCAGCGCTCGCTGTCCATGATCGGCAAGAATTGCGGCGGCGTGACGCCCGCCCATTTGCCCGATACCGACGAGGACAAGGAAATGCTGGGCGCCGCCTATGGCATGCTGGCCAAGGTGCGGGACGCCATGGACCGCCAGCTCTACCACGAAGCCATCGAGGCCATTTGGGTGGTGGTCCGCGCCGCCAATGCCTATGTGGATAAGCAGGCGCCCTGGGCGCTGAAGAAGACCGATCCCGCCCGCATGGGCACGGTGCTCTGGGTTCTGGCCGAGACCATCCGCTGCCTGGCCCTGCTGACCCAGCCGTTCATGCCGGCGGCCTCGGCCCGCATCCTCGACCAGTTGATGGTGCCCGAGGCCGAGCGGAGCTTCGCCTTCTTCGGCCCCGGTCATGCCCTGAAGGCCGGGATTTCCCTGCCGACGCCCCAGGGCGTGTTCCCGCGCTATGTGGAAGAGGTTTCCGCCTAAATGCTGGTCGACAGCCACTGCCACCTGGATTTTCCCGATTTCGCCGACGACCTCGATGGCGTGGTCGGGCGCGCGGGCGCGGCGGGAGTAGGGGTGCTGCTGACCATTGGCACCCACGTCACCCGCTATGATCAGGTCGTCAAGGTCGCCGAGCGTTTCGACAATGTCTGGGCCACCGTGGGCATCCATCCGCACGAGGCGGGCGTCGAGCCCTACGCCGATCTGGACACCCTGCTGCGCTTGGCCGAGCATCCCAAGGTGGTGGCGTTCGGCGAGACCGGGCTGGACTATTACTACGACAAGAGCCCACGCGAGCAGCAGCGGCATTCGTTCCGCATCCATATCGAGGCAGCCCGGCGAACGGGTCTGCCGGTGATCGTCCATACCCGCGATGCCGACGACGATACTGCGGCGATCCTGGCCGAGGAGATGGGGAAGGGGGCCTTCACCGGGCTGATTCACTGTTTCAGCTCACGGCCGGACTTCGCTGAAAAGGCTGTGAAATTGGGCCTGTTCATCTCGGCGTCTGGCATCATGACCTTCAAGACCGCCGACATCTTGCGCGACACCCTGGCCGGCGTGCCGCTGGACCGCCTGCTGGTGGAAACCGACGCCCCCTATCTGGCGCCCATCCCGTTTCGCGGCAAACGGAACGAACCTGCCTATGTGGCCCACACCGCCGCCCGGCTGGCCGAGGTCAAGGGCGTCACCATGGCCGAGATGGAAACCGCCACCACCGACAACTTCCACCGTCTGTTCAAGAAGGTGGCGCGGCCATGAAGGTCACCATCCTCGGCTGTGGCGGCGCCGCCGGCGTTCCGACCATTTCCGGGGGCTGGGGGGCCTGCGATCCCGCCAATCCGCGCAACCGCCGCCTGCGCTCCTCCATCCTGGTGGAGGAGGGGAATACCCGCATTCTGGTGGACACCTCGCCCGACCTGCGCGACCAGTTTCTGGCGGCGGGCGTCAAGAGCGTGGATGCGGTGATCTACACCCACGACCACGCCGATCATCTGCACGGCATCGATGACCTGCGCGAGGTCAACCGGGTCACCCGCAAATGGCTGCCCGTCTGGGGCGATGCCGCCACGCTGGCCACGGCCAGGGCGCGCTTTCCCTATGCCTTCGAGCCGCTGGATGACATAGGGGAATTCATCTACCGGCCGCTGCTGGAGGTCCGGGAAATCTCCGGACCGTTCCATGTCGGCGAGATCGGGGTGATTCCCTTCGACCAGGACCATGGCTATTGCCGAACCCTGGGCCTGCGTTTCGGCTCCATCGCCTACAGCACCGATGTGGTCGACTTACCGCCCCAGGCCTTCAAGGCGCTGGAGGGCGTCGACACCTGGATTATCGGCTGCCTGGTGGATTATCCCCACCAGACCCATGCCCATATCGCCAAAGCCCTGGACTGGATCGATTGCGTCAAGCCCAGACGCGCCTATATCACTCATATGGGCTCCCGGCTCGATTACGAGGCGGTGCGGCGGGCTGTTCCGCCACACGTCATTCCAGCCCACGACGGACTGGTTATCGAGCATGGCGGCTGAGAAGCCTTCTTCCATTTTTCGGGACTTCCTGGACAGCGAGGCGGCCGGCGGCGTCATTCTGATGGTTACGGCGGCCTTGGCGCTGGTCATCGCCAATTCGCCGCTTTCAGGCGCCTATTTCGCCTTCTTGCAGGCCAAGTTCCTCGGCATGAGCGTGCTGCATGGAATCAATGACGGACTGATGGCGGTGTTCTTCCTGCTGGTCGGTCTGGAAATCAAGCGCGAGGTGCTGGGCGGACAATTGTCCAATTGGTCGCAGCGCATCCTTCCCGGATTGGCCGCCCTGGGTGGCATGGTGGTGCCGGCCCTGGTTTTCCTGGCCCTCAACGCCAAATCGCCGGAGACCGTGCGGGGGTGGGCCGTTCCCACCGCCACCGATATCGCCTTTGCCTTGGGCGTCCTGGCTCTTCTGGGGCCGAGAGTGCCGGCCTCCCTCAAGATTTTCCTGACGGCGCTGGCCATCATCGATGACCTCGGCGCCGTCCTGGTTATCGCCTTGTTCTATACCGCCAAACTTTCGTGGCCGGCCCTGGTGGCCGTGGCGGCGATCCTGGCTCTCCTGGCGGCGCTCAACCGTCTTCGAGTCAGGTCCCTTTGGCCCTATCTGCTGGTGGGGGCGGGGCTATGGGGCGCCATGTTGCAGTCGGGCGTCCATGCCACCGTCGCCGGAATTGCCCTGGCCCTGACCATTCCCATGGGCGACGAGCAGCACTCGCCGCTGCATCGGCTCGAGCATGGTCTGGCCCCATGGGTCGGATACGGCATCGTGCCGATCTTTGGGTTTGCCAATGCCGGTGTGTCGTTCGCGGGATTGGAGCCATCACGGGTCCTGCAATCGTTACCGCTGGGAATCGCTCTAGGCCTGCTTTTTGGAAAGCAGATCGGCGTATTCGGCACGGCCTGGATGGCCATCTGGCTTGGGTTCGCCGCGAGGCCCGAGGGTGCCGGCACGGCCCAGCTCTACGGCGTTGCCGTCCTGTGCGGCATCGGCTTCACCATGAGCCTGTTCATTGGAGCGCTGGCCTTCGGCGAACTCCCAGCATCGTCCGACGCGGTGAAAGTCGGCGTCTTGGCGGGCTCCGCGCTTTCGGCCATCCTGGGCTCCCTCGTACTTTTGAGGTGCCGATCTTCGTCGTCATAATATACAAACCCGCGCAATCGCCTGCACGATGTTCGCTGATTGTGCTAAACGGCTCTATCCAGTAACAATAAATAGCTAGCGCGTTGATTGTGGCAAGACTATGACCGCAACCGCACAATGCTGCGTGAAATCTTCTAGAGTTTCACAGGGCTTTACATCGCAAGATGTAGTATCGCGCTACAATTAGTGCACAAATACTCACGGCACACAACATATTGACGGCACGCCATTACTTGTGGCTGCTTTGTCGTCGCTACACAAGATGCCCTCCTGAGTTCCTGGCAGGTTCTAGGGAGGGGGCGACGGCCGGAGTGCAAGCTCTCGGTTCGCGGGACTGGCCGGGGGAGGTTTTTCAAAACATCTCGCCCGGCCAGAGCCTTCTTAAACCTGCCAAGGCCGCGCAGCGGCCGCCTGACAACCTGCCAAGTGGAGAACCTGCCTCATGAAGACCAATCGACTGATCATCGGCGCCGATGGCAACGGCGAGGGCAACTACACCTCGTTGCGCCAGTCCATCACCTTCCTGTTCGAGAAGAACCCCGAGCACAAGGCCACCGACAGCAACAGCCCGTCCCATCTGGTGCACCTGAAGGGCAACGGCGGCGCGTTCGAGGCGGGGGCGGCCTGGACCAAGACGGTGCAGGAAGGCCCCAACCGGGGCGCCAAGTTCTTCTCGTTCTCGCTGGACGATCCCAGTTTCGACGCGCCGTTGAACCTGACCGCCTTCGTGCTGGTCAAGGCCAAGGATAAGGACGACTGCACCGAATACGAGGTGGTGTGGCGCCGCCCCCGCCGGGATGCCGCGTGATGCACACGGCCAAGGTTTTCGGCTTGGAGATGCCCTTCGCGGTGATCGCCAACCCCGTCAACGGCGAGGTGTCGTGCATCGTCCGCATCGCCGGCCAGGAACACCGCTTCACCCTGACCCCCGAAGTGGCGGGCATCGTCGCGGACGAACTGTGGGCGGCCATGGAGAAGGCCGAGGAGGCGGGAAATGTCGGCGCATCTTAGGCGCTTTCAGGAGGAGGGGCCGGAGCGATCCGGCCTTATCCTTTTCGACGCTTACGCCCCCCACGAGAACGCTGTGTGGGGCATGCGCGTTTCCCAGGCCGGGAAAGAGGCCCTGGTAGCCATCGGCCCTGTGCCGCGCTACGGCCAGCCCGACACCATCATTCCCATGACCACCTTCTGGGCGAACTGCGCCGACGTCTCCACCATCGCCCACTTCATGCAGGTCCTCATGCCGGGGCCTGCGCGGGACAGCTATGAGCTGATGTTGCGCGGACAGGTGAAGCGGTAATGGCGACGGAACAATCTGCAAGCCACATGGCCTACTGCATCGCGACGGGCGACTTCGGGGCAATCAGCTGCGACCCCGAAGCCGCCTGTGTCGTCATGAGGGCTGATGGCGGCTATTCGGTCGCCACCGAGGCCGATACTAAGCGGTTGATGCCTTTCCGCCCCGGAGCTCGTGTGGTGGCGACATTCCGGCCGAAGGATGCCCGCTCATGACCGGCTGGGAAGCGCTCTATCTGCATCGCCTCTGGGTGGACAAGTGGGGCCTGTGCCGTGAGATGGCGGCGGATTACTGCAAGCGCGTCTTCGTGCGGCAAGGCTTCACGATCCATCACGGGATTTACGCGTCGGGGGCCTGCTCATGACCCCCATGCTGATCCCAGCACTATTCCAACTTGTTGGCGTGATTGTTCTGGCCTTGTTCGCCGTGGCGTTCCCGCGCTTCGGTGTGGGGATCTGGATTGGGCTGTTCATCGGTTGGGGGCTGTGGTCATGACCCCTCTCGGGAACATCGCAAGTAATGTAGCCCCCCCCCTCCCCGGAGGCGAAGCCGGAGCCGGAGGGGGGCCCCTGGCTGAGCCTGTCCGCCGGCTCAAGTGGCGTCTCCGCGACCACGCCGGGCGGATGCTCCCCAAGCAGTCCATTCCTGGCCTGGATGGCGTCACCCGCGAGCGCCTGCACCGGGTGGCTCGATGTGGCCGCCACATCCTCGGCGGACAGGTGGTCGTGGTGGCGGGGGAGGGCGGCGCCCGGTTCCTCGGCCTGGAAACATGCGGCTCCGTGTGGCTGTGCCCGGTTTGCTCGTCCAAGATCGCTGAGCACCGCCGCGCCGACATCGAAACCATGTTGACGGCCCATTGCGCGGGCCAGCGGCGGCGGTTCACCAAGGCCCCTGGAGACACCTGGGGCGGGGCCTGGGAAACCTATGAGGCGGCTCCCGGCGCGGTCTACATGGCCACCTTCACCGTGCCCCATGGCCGGTGGGATAGCCTGGAACGCCTGCGCGACGACGTGGCCGAGTGCTGGCGCCGCGTGCAACGTGGGGCGGCCTGGGCGCGTCTCAAGGCCCGCTGTGGCATCGTGGGCGTGATCCGGGCCATGGAACTGACCCACGGCGCCAACGGATGGCACCCCCATCTGCATGTGCTGATCCTGGCAAAGCCGGGGGCCTGCGTCGAAATGACCCTGCGCCATGCCCTCTATGCCCGCTGGGCGGCCTTCGTCGGCAAGATGGGCCTGGGGGTGGTGTCGGAAACCCATGGGGTGGACCTGTACCGCGCCCATTCCGTCCAAGCCGCCGGTGACTACGTCGCCAAGTGGGGCTGCGACGCCGAGTTGACCAAATGGCACGTCAAGAAGGGGCGGGGAAAGAACCGCTCCCCCTGGCAACTGCTGGCCGCCGCCGCCGAGGGCGACGTTGAGGCCCGCATCCGGTGGCGCGAGTTCGCCGCCGTCATGCCGGGGACCTGCCACATCACCATGAGCCACGGCCTGCGCGACCTGTACTTGGACGGTCCCGACCTGTCCGACGCCGAGATCGCCGCCATGGAGCATGGCATCGACCCCGCCGAGATCGTTCGGAATACCGGGGAAACCATTGTCGGGCATATCCGGCGGGGCGTGTGGGTCCGCGTCATGCGGGCCGGGCTCGCCGTGGACGTGCTGGAAGCCGTGGAAACGGGCGGGTGGGCCGCCGCCCTTTCCATGCTGGTGGATCGTGGCCTTGCACTGAGGAGGGCCAGCGATGGCGGATGAGGAAACGAGGTCGGGGACGGTGGTTGGGTATGGCCCGTGTAAGTTCTGTGGGAACGAGGGCAAGTATCAGGTCAACAAGCGCGGGAAATTGTATTTCTACTGCCCAAAGAGCGGGGATGGCGGGTGCGGGATTGGGTCGCAAGGGCGATGTGATCAGAAGAGCAATCTGCTTCTAGCAAAAGAGGTCAAAAAATGGGTGAGCCCGGAATACCGCAAGAAGTACCTCGGTGAGGCCGCCGCCCCCGCCGAACAGCCGAAAAAGTCAATCTGGGACATGGAGATCAAGCTGTGAGTGCCGATGAACTGAACACGTTACGTGCGGAAGTGGCCGTCGAAGCGGCCGCCGAGGTCGAGGCGGCGGTGCCTGCCCCCGAGCCGCCCCCCGTGGCCGAGGAAGGCTTGGTGTCCGCCATGGGCATGATGGTCAAGGGGCTGTCCGCTCCCTTGTGCCGCCGCGCCAACGTCACCGGCCTGGACGATACCGAGGCGGCCATGATGGGCGCTGCCATCGCCCAACTGGTCACCGTCTACGATATCGGCCCCAAGGACCCCAAGGGCGCCGCCTGGATGGGCTTCGGCATGGCCGCCATCGGCATTCTGGGAAATCGCCGTCCCTTGGCGCCGCCGCCCGAGATCGCAGCCCCGCCGGTGGACGCGCCGCCGCCGCCCGCCTTCGGCCAGCCGGGGCAGGTGTCCTTATCGCCCTTGGACGCCACGCCGTGCGCCTAGACGCCGCCGACATTCGGCTGTGCCTGGGCAAGAGCGGGTCGGGGAAGAGCACCCTGGCCCGCTCGTGGGTCGCCAAGGAAAAGCGGGTGCTGATCTTCGACCCCAACGGCGAGGATGCGTGGGCCAAGGGGGCGGTGGTCACCGAGGATCGCGCCGAACTGGTGGAACTTGTGAGCAAGCCGGGCCGGGTCCGCATCTGCTGGCGCGGCGTCATGACGGGCGGGGAGGGGGCTTTCGAGTTCGCCAACCGCTGCGCCTGGGCGGGTGAAGACATGTTCGTTGTGTGGGACGAGGTGGACCGCTTCACCGACCCAATGAAGCTGCCGCCGGTGGCGGACAACCTCGTCCAGGCGGGCCGTCACCGGGGGCTGCATATCATCGCCTGTTCCCGCCGTCCGTACAGGATGAACCGGACGCTGACCGCCCTGGCGACCCGCATGGCGATCTTCCGCACCACAGAGCCCCGCGACCTGCGCTACTTCGGGGACTACGTGGGGGAGGCCGCAAGCCAGCTTCCCACGTTACGTGATTATCACGCTCTGGATTGGGTCGAGGCGGGCGTGTCGATAAAAAAATCGCCGTTCCGCTAAAATTCCTGCCTCCGCACGTAACGTATACGTTACGTGGATGATGCCACCAGATGTTGTGTGGCAACCCGGTTGACAGTGCTTCAACTGTCAACTGGGGGACCCCCATATGAGCGTTTCCGGTATCGCCAAGATCGCCGCTGGCGTGATCGTCGGCATGATCGCCTACGAAAAGTTCGTTCGCGGCAAGATTTGATCGGAGGACACGTAGATGCCCTCCAATCCCACCCTGCACAAGCGCAAGCTCGGCCAGATCAGGTTCACCGCCGGTGGCCGCGAAAGCCTGGAACTGGACAAGAACGGCGTGCTGCTGCGCTTGTTCCTGCGCCTGCGCTACACCGTCACCAACGGCGCCACCGGCCCCGTGGGGCCGCTGTTCCAGACCCTGGCCCGCCTGATCAACCGGGTGGAAATCCTGGCCGGCGGCCGGGACATGGTCCAGTCGGTGCCTGGCTACTTCCTGGCCGAGCGCGCCTTCCTGGAAAACAAGGGCATTCCCGCCCTCGGCATGGGCACCACGGTGGTCACCACCAACAGCGCCGTCACCACCTACGACATCTGCTTGCCGGTGGACTTCACCCTGCCGCTTGGCCGTCGCGAGGATGACTGCGCCCTGGACACGTCCAGCCTGTCGCAGTTGTCGGTCATCGTCACCTGGGGCAAGACCGATGCGTCGGACCTGTTCACCACCCCGAACAGCGCCGCCATCTCCAATGTCTCCCTGGACGTCGAAGGCCACTACATCGCCAACCCCATGCGCGCCGCCAACGGCCAGCCCGTTTCCGGCCGCACCGGCAAGCCCTATCTGGTCCGCCAGTTGGACTACACCGAAGTGGACATCTCGGCGTCCAACACCGCCTTCGCCACCATCCTGGACAGCCGCACCGGCCTACTGGTGACGTCGTTCCTGGTGGTGCAGTTGGCCGACAACGTCGGGTCCGACGCCGTCGTCAACAGCCTGCGCATGGAGGCGGCCAGCTTCGTCTACGCCCTTCAGGACGCGCAGTTCATCCGGGCCGCCAACGTGCGGGACCTGGAGCTGGTGACCGGCGCCAACCATACCGGCGTGCTGTACCTGGACCCGCGTCTGGACGGCTCGGTGATCAACGCCATCAACACGGCCGAGCTTCAGGGCGAACTGAAGGCGATCATGGACGTCACCAAGACGGGCGCCAACTGCAAGCTCGCGATCCAGCGCGAGGCCATCCGCCCCCTGATCCTGTAGGGGGTGCGGCATGGACCCGGACATTCTCGATCCGGCGTGGCTTGACGGAGTGCTGGGGGCGGGTGACGCCTCCAGCACCTCAACCGATGAGGGGGGGGGCAGCATGCCCGACTGGCTTGACAGCGTCCTGGGTACCGTTGGCGATGTGGCGAACACCGCAGGCGGCGTCCTGGGGGGCATCTACACTCAGCAGCAGCAGGCCAAGGCCGCCCAGGAACAGCGGGCCTATCTTGCCCAGCTGGCTCAGACCAACACCATCCTCGGCTCTCAGAGCAACCGGCAGGCCCTCTACATCGGGGCCGCACTGGTGATGATGCTGTTGCTGCTGCGCCAGACCTCCCAGAACAGGTGACCCCATGGCGATCCTCGGCGGTGATAGCTCTTCGTCCAGTTCGTCCGTCGCGTCGAACCAGATTTCCTTCAACCCCATCATCACGGCCCTGACCGGCACGGGCAGCACCACGCCCACCGTCACGGCCCCTCAGAGTCTCACCCCCACGTCCTCGGCCCTGGCCTATGACGGCGCGGACAGCCTGTCCCTGCCCACGTCCCTCTTGGGGGGCGGAGCGGGGCAGGCCACTCGGGGCGCCATCGGCGCGGGCCAGACCATCCCCGGTGTCACTACCGATCCCAATGCGGTTCAGTTGGGGGTCAAGACCAATCCCCAGACCATGATTTGGGTGCTGCTGTTCGGCGGCTTCGCCCTGGTCATGCTGACCGGCGGCGGGGGGCGGCGGTGATTACCTTCGAAATCCCCGCCGTGTTCGATCCGGCCACCGTGGCACCTGCCGTGCCCGGTGGTCGCGTCGATCTGCTGCGGGGCGTTACCGGCGTGTATGTCAAACGGGATGACGTGCAGGTCGGGGCCATGGCCGTCGCCATGGCTGATGACGGCTTCGGCCGGGACCTGTTCATCCGCGCCCTGGCCGGCCGTGATCCTGACCTGGTTAAATCTGCCGATCAATACGTCCGGGCGGCGGTGATCGCCGGTGGCTTTGACGGGGCTCGGGCCTTCACCATGCGGCCCGGCGCCATGCGCCACCTTGAGCGCCTCGGCTGGACGGAAATCGGCCGCTACTACCGGTTGGTCCCATGAGCGACCCTTTCGACAGCGGGGGCGGCGGCGGTTCGTCCAGTTCGTCGACGGCCTCCAATGATGTGACCGTCAATGTCACGGTGGACAACGCCGACGTCGCCAAGGCCCTCACCATGGCGTCCGAGGCGCAGGCCCAGGCCCAGACCGCCAGCGCGGCGGTCAATGCGGAGGCCATCAAGGCCGTGGCCGCTGGGATCGCCGCCACGGCGGTCAAGTCGGTGCAGGCCATTCAGGACAACACCAAGGCCACCCTGGACGCCTACGCGGCCCATGTGGATGGCGGGTCGAAAGCAACCATCATCGCCGCCCTGATCGGGGCCGCGGCGGTGATCTACCACAAGAGGTGATCCATGGGTTTCGCACGCGGCCCCATCTTCCAGCTCGTCCCCATTGACCTGAGTTCGGCCGGGTCCAAGACCTTCCACGATGTGGCGGGCGTCGTGTCGTTCGTCCGTGCTGAGGACACGGGCAAGGCGGAGGTGCTGGGCGCCAAGGTATCCGTCATGCTGGGCGACGTGGTCATGGACCAGGTGCCCCTGACCACCAACAGCATCATCCGCATCCGCAAGACGGTGTCCCTGTGCAAGTTCACCTGGGACGCCCAGCCCGGTGTGACCGCCTACATCCTGGTGGCGCCCGACGAAGATGTGATGATCCATTCCCCGCCGTCGCGCCAGCTGGTGACGCAGTCCATGGCCTCCGCCCTGGCGGCCTCGGCGGCCAGCATCGGCACCTCGGCGGCCTTGGTGGCGGCGGCCAATGGCTCCCGCCAGAAGCTGACCGTCAAGAACAACTCGGCCTCGGCCACCATCTACCTGGGGGCGGACAACGCCGTCACCACGGCCAGCGGCTTCCCGCTCGGGCCGGGGGAGGGGTTCACCTTCGAAGGCACCACCGGAGCCGTCTATGCCATCGCCAGCGCCGCCGGAACGGACGTGCGCATCCTGGCGGAGGGCTGATCATGGGCATCCTGCCCCCCAACCTCCGCCCCGACATCGAAGCTCTGCGGGTGGACATGGCCGTCGCCAATCTGCGGGACGCGGTCAAGGACGGCTGGTCCGTCCTGGCCCTGTCAACCGGCATGGTTGACGCTTTCACCGATCAGACGGGAATCGCCAGCCTGGGCGGGGCGACATGGGCGTCGGGGGCTCTGTCAAATCGGTCGGCGGCCACGGTCGGCAATACTCGCGCAACGGACGGGTCGCCGGGGGCTTCGTGGACTTACACCGATCGGGCGTATTCGATCCCCAACGGCGTCACGGTGTCGTCGGTGGGCATCTGGTCCAACGCGACCAGCGGCAATGGTACGCTCTACATCATGGAGCGGGTGGGGGCGGGCAGCTACGTGGTGCGGGCCAGTCAGGCGATCACGTTCACGGCGACAGGCTGGCTCGACGTCGCGCTGTCATATGTCGTCCCAGGCAGCAGCACGTTCTACGTCGGCGCGTGGGTGAACAATGCCAGCGTCGGAGTTACCCCGAGCGGAGCGTTTGCCACCTATAACGGGCAGGCGTCGGGCAGTTTTTCGGCGTCCGAAACCACGGGGTCGATGCACACCACGCGGGTGACCTATAGCGGATCGCCGGGGGCTGTGACGGTGGTGTCTGGTGCCTTCGCCCTCGGCTTTCAGCCCTCCGTGGCGCGCATCGTCTCGCCGGTCGAGTTGGGTGGCGGTGCCATCGGCACGGACTGCTTGCTTGACCTGTCCCGCGACGGCGCGGCCTGGGCGGCGGTGCCGCTGTCCGACCTGGGGAAATTCGACGCCTCGACGCGCATCGTGGGCGGACTGGTGAGCCTCGCCGGCCAGCCAGCCGGGTCGAGCATCTATTGGCGCTGGCGCGCAACGGCCGCCTACGCCGGGAAAAACCACGGTATCTGGCTGCAGTGCAAGTGAGGTCGATCATGCCCCCCATGCCCATTCGCCCCGGCGAAAACCCCATCCCCGACGATTTCCGCCCCCCGGTGCCCGAATGCTGGTCCGTCTGATCGGCTTCGGCATCCTCGCCTATGGAGTTTACATGCTGACCTCGCAGCAGGCCCGCACGGCCATCATTTCCAGCTACGACACCATGCCGGAGCCCGACGCCGATGTTGACGTCGTCGCCCGCACCATCTGGGGCGAGGCGCGAGGCGAGGGCGTTACCGGCATGACCGCCGTCGCCAACGTCATCGCCAACCGGGTCGCCCACCCGGGATGGTGGGGCAGGGGGTGGCGCGGCGTCTGCCTCGCGCCCTACCAGTTCAGCGCCTGGAACGCCAATGACCCCAATCTGGTCAAGCTCTCCACCGTCACCACGGCAGACCCCTCGTTCGCGGCCGCCGTGGAGATCGCCGCGGGGGCCGTCTACGGCACCCTGGCCGACATCACCGGCGGCGCCACCCATTACCACACCCTCAACATCCATCCGGCCTGGGCGGACGAACTGACCCAGACCGCCCGCATCGGGAGCCATGTCTTCTATGCCTGAGCTTCTCCAGGCCATCCAAGCGGGTGGCAACGTGGCACTGGTGGCGATTGCCTTCGCCATCTATCGCATCGAGATGAAGCTGGTTCGTCTCGAAACCAAGGTGCAAATGCACCTCGAACATGAGGAAGACTGACCATGAAGTGGTTTCTCAAGCGCCTGCAGGAAAACTCGACCAAGACCGCCCTGGTGACCGCCGTGGGGGCTGGTGTAGGCGCCGCCACCGGTTCCGTGGACCCCGGCACCGCCGCCGGTGCCCTGGTGGCCGCCCTGGCGGCCTTCCTGACCCCCAACAACGAGGTGCCCCATGGCTAAGGGCCGCACCGCCTCCGGGCGCGTCAAGAAGGGCTATCGCATCGCCAAGGGCGGTGCGGTGGTCAAGGCCAAGGCCAAGCGGCGCAAGCGCCGGTAACATCTGACGGGTAGGATCGATCCTACCCGTCATTTTGCATGGAGATCGGGATGGCTCTGGAATGGCAGGAAGATCGCCTTGGGGTGTGGACGCTATTTGACGATAGCCTTCCGGGCTCTGACAGGCGCGTAACGGTCCTGCTTCCAGGCCAGTCGCCTCCGGATGATGGTATCCCGAAGTACGACATGAATGGCGGCCTTCTGGCGATTGCCGAACTGACCGGGGGGCGTCTCGGATCTGCGTCAGGTTCTCCGATCGGAGACAGCGCCACCGGCCTAGGGGCTCAATATCCGACCATGGGCGATTTCTCGCTGGATGAGCTGATCCGCGCGTTGAAGGAATGGCTGAAAAGCCTGTTAGAGCTCCCGGAAATCCCGTGGGCTCTGATCGCTCTCGGGGTCGCGGCTGTGGTGGTCGCGAGCAATCGGCGGGGGCGGCGGTAATGGCGACGGAAGAAGAATATCAGGCGGGCCCCGGATGGACGCCAGCCGATGGGCCGCCGCCAGCCCGTCCGACCGATCTTGTCACGGAAGATCGGTATGGATCGGACGGGAAGGGGTGGTTCTGGATCGGAACAATCGCCATACCCTCCGCCGCCGCCTATTTCGCTATTGGGTCGTTCTTGCTTATTGCCTGGGGTTTGACCCGCCGGTAACTGCTCCGTTCTCAACGGTGACGCATTTTCCGCCGGTCACGGTATTCCCAGGGCCACCGGATGCCCCGCGACCAGCGCGCATCATCGCTTGGCACGTCGCCATATCGGGCATGGGCACCATCTGGAACGGCGCGTTGGCGAACCACAGGATCAAGAAATAGGCGGTCATTTCGGTTCCCCTTTCGATAGCGTCTTGGCGACGGTCGACGGCGATACGCCCAGGTCTCGGGCGATTGCGGCATTGGATTTACCCTCGCGCATCATGGCGAAAATGCGGTCAGCCCGGCGTGCGCGGAGCCGTGCGGCTCGCTTCTTTTCCATCACTTTGACGTGGTAGGCAATAACAGCCTCGGGCGGGTAGGGCGGTTCCTGGACGGCTCGGCGGATGCTTTCGTTTCGGTCCATTCCGCCGACAATGCGGGCATGGGCTCGGCGTGCGCAGAGTTCAGTGGCCTGCTTTCGGCGGGCGAATTCGGCCATCCTATACTCATGCCTCTCCGCATATACTACCTTTGTATGTATCTGACCGAGAAGCTGTTTCAAGTACTTTGCAAATTCTGGCAAAGCATTCGGGTCGATATACCGAAGCATTTCTTGCATGGCATTCCCTCTCTGAACGGGTAGGAGGGCGAGGCATTTAGCACGCGGAACGCGCACAAAAAACAACCTAATATCAACGGTTTATGCCAATACCAATTTGTCGCATAATGTATATTATGGCGACGAAAAACACTTGCTACCGGCTTGAACTTCCATAATTTCCAGCCCGGCCAAAGGCCACAGGACAACGCCCCAGAATGGGCATTCGACCGAGGGCACCATGAAAAAGTTCATTTACGACATCCCACGCGAGACTTTGCCTATCCTTGAGAAGTTCTTAGACAGAATGCTCTCTGAGGTGCGCGAACGTGCCAAAAGAGAGACTATGCTTGAAGTATGTAGCAAGAATGCAACTGTCAAATTCCGCACCCTGCAAAACATCGCCAAAGCCGCACTGGACAAGGTTTCCGGCGACATCAACAACCCTGCAGGTGTGGCGGAAATGCAACGGCAGTTTCCAGGGCTCGGAGACGAGCAAGCCCTTGCTCACCTTCGATTTGCCATGAAACATCGCGAGAAGGAAGCCCGCAAGCAACGACTGGAAGCTGTGGCGGAGATGGTTTGGCAGGGCTACCGCAACGACCGCATAGCCTATCGCCTGGGGGTATCACTCCGCACCGCCGCCCAGCTTGCTTCAGCCGTCAAGAGGAGAGCCCACCCATGAAAACGAGAATGGCCATTCAGATTTTTGCCCTGCTGACCCTGCCCGCCGTAGCTCAGGCATCAGCCCTTTGCGATAGCGCCGCAAACATCGTCGGATGCCTGCATCCGACCGCAAAGTATCAAGAATGCACCATGTCGACCCCGAACACCGCCGTCATTCGCTTTAAAGGCGGGATTACAGGCCGTCCATATGCGCTTCAAGTTAGGCATGAACAAAAAGACAGCTTCCGCCGCCTCGTTCTTCTAGACGACAACGCCACCGTTCCGCCAAATGCCAATTGCCCCCACTTGCAATGGCAACCCATTCCGAAACAGGAAAGCAGCGTGGAAAAGGCTGTCCGCGAAATTATCGGCGGGTCGCCAACCACGCGATGAGGAAGAACGACCCGATAGCGAAATAGGCCGCCTGGGAGGGGATGGCGACGGTGCCAATCCAGAACCACCCCTTCCCGTCCGACCCATATTGGTCATAGGTGACCAAATCGGAAGGGCGGGCCGCATTCGGCGGAAGCACATCACCCGGCTTCCAGCCCGCCCCCGCCCGATATTCCTCTTCTGTCGCCATCACCGCCCCCTGTGACGGCGGGATGCCATCACCATCAAAATCAATCCCGCCCCCAGCAGCAGCCAGGGGAATTGCTTGGTTTGCGCCAGGATACCCCAATCCGGCCAGCCGAGCCCGAGGCCGGTGGCGCCATCTCCGATCGGAGTGCCGGCGTCGGAACCACCGTCATAGGTAACTGCGTTGATTGCTGCCGCCCCCCCGTCCTCTCCATTGGCCCCATCCGGCGGGAGCAACCGAGGCGATGCATCCCCATCGACAGGATCAATCGGGGTAAACCCATGAGCGGTGACACGAGCAATGAAGTCTTGGCGCTCTTCCTGGCTCCAACTGCTCCACGTCGCCTGCTCGACCCATCTGTAGTTGTTGATGTCAATCACAGTTGGCACGGCAGCAACCCCCTACCGGCGCTTGCGCCGCTTGGTCCTAGCCTTGACCACCGCGCCGCCCTTGGTAATGCGATAGCCCTTCTTGACGCGCCCGGAGGCGGTGCGGCCCTTAGCCATGGGGCACCTCGTTGTCGGGGGTCAGGAAGGCCACCATGGCGGCCACCAGGGCACCGGAGGCGGTGCCGGGGTCCACGGTGCCGGTGGCAGCGCCGACGCCAGCCCCCACGGCGGCCACCAGGGCGGTCTTGGTCGAATTCTCGCGCAGGCGCTTCAGAAACCACTTCATGCTTAATCCTCCTTGCTTTTGTGATGTTCCCAGAGGATTTCCCACTGGGCTTCCAGCACGGTTATGCGCTTGTCGAGCTTCCACCATGCGTACAGGATCGCCCCGGCGGGCAGTGCCCCCGGAGCGATCAATTGGGCCATGCTGGCGATGATCTCAGGCATAGAACACATGGCTCCCGATGCGGGCGGTCTGGGTCAGTTCGTCCGCCCAGGCCGGATGGATGTTGAGGGTGTGGTAGTGGGTGGCGCCGCCGGTGACGTCGGCCAAGGTGCCGTAGACAGCCCCCGCGGCGATCTCCACGGCGGCCGCGAACGAGGGGTCTGCCGTGGTGACGGTGGAGAGCTTGACCAGATTGGGGTCATTGGCGTTCCAGGCGCTGAACTGGTAGGGCGCGAGGCAGACGCCGCGCCACCCCCTGCCCCACCATCCCGGGTGGGCGACCCGGTTGGCGATGACGTTGGCGACGGCGGTCATGCCGGTAACGCCCTCGCCTCGCGCCTCGCCCCAGATGGTGCGGGCGACGACGTCAACATCGGCGTCGGGCTCCGGCATGGTGTCGTAGCTGGAAATGATGGCCGTGCGGGCCTGCTGCGAGGTCAGCATGTAAACTCCATAGGCGAGGATGCCGAAGCCGATCAGGCGGACCAGCATTCGGGCACCGGGGGGCGGAAATCGTCGGGGATAGGGTTTTCGCCGGGGCGAATGGGCATGGGGGGCATGATCGACCTCACTTGCACTGCAGCCAGATACCGTGGTTTTTCCCGGCGTAGGCGGCCGTTGCGCGCCAGCGCCAATAGATGCTCGACCCGGCTGGCTGGCCGGCGAGGCTCACCAGTCCGCCCACGATGCGCGTCGAGGCGTCGAATTTCCCCAGGTCGGACAGCGGCACCGCCGCCCAGGCCGCGCCGTCGCGGGACAGGTCAAGCAAGCAGTCCGTGCCGATGGCACCGCCACCCAACTCGACCGGCGAGACGATGCGCGCCACGGAGGGCTGAAAGCCGAGGGCGAAGGCACCAGACACCACCGTCACAGCCCCCGGCGATCCGCTATAGGTCACCCGCGTGGTGTGCATCGACCCCGTGGTTTCGGACGCCGAAAAACTGCCCGACGCCTGCCCGTTATAGGTGGCAAACGCTCCGCTCGGGGTAACTCCGACGCTGGCATTGTTCACCCACGCGCCGACGTAGAACGTGCCGCTGCCTGGGACGACATATGACAGCGCGACGTCGAGCCAGCCTGTCGCCGTGAACGTGATCGCCTGACTGGCCCGCACCACGTAGCTGCCCGCCCCCACCCGCTCCATGATGTAGAGCGTACCATTGCCGCTGGTCGCGTTGGACCAGATGCCCACCGACGACACCGTGACGCCGTTGGGGATCGAATACGCCCGATCGGTGTAAGTCCACGAAGCCCCCGGCGACCCGTCCGTTGCGCGAGTATTGCCGACCGTGGCCGCCGACCGATTTGACAGAGCCCCCGACGCCCATGTCGCCCCGCCCAGGCTGGCGATTCCCGTCTGATCGGTGAAAGCGTCAACCATGCCGGTTGACAGGGCCAGGACGGACCAGCCGTCCTTGACCGCGTCCCGCAGATTGGCGACGGCCATGTCCACCCGCAGAGCTTCGATGTCGGGGCGGAGGTTGGGGGGCAGGATGCCCATGATCAGCCCTCCGCCAGGATGCGCACGTCCGTTCCGGCGGCGCTGGCGATGGCATAGACGGCTCCGGTGGTGCCTTCGAAGGTGAACCCCTCCCCCGGCCCGAGCGGGAAGCCGCTGGCCGTGGTGACGGCGTTGTCCGCCCCCAGGTAGATGGTGGCCGAGGCCGAGTTGTTCTTGACGGTCAGCTTCTGGCGGGAGCCATTGGCCGCCGCCACCAAGGCCGCCGAGGTGCCGATGCTGGCCGCCGAGGCCGCCAGGGCGGAGGCCATGGACTGCGTCACCAGCTGGCGCGACGGCGGGGAATGGATCATCACATCTTCGTCGGGCGCCACCAGGATGTAGGCGGTCACACCGGGCTGGGCGTCCCAGGTGAACTTGCACAGGGACACCGTCTTGCGGATGCGGATGATGCTGTTGGTGGTCAGGGGCACCTGGTCCATGACCACGTCGCCCAGCATGACGGATACCTTGGCGCCCAGCACCTCCGCCTTGCCCGTGTCCTCAGCACGGACGAACGACACGACGCCCGCCACATCGTGGAAGGTCTTGGACCCGGCCGAACTCAGGTCAATGGGGACGAGCTGGAAGATGGGGCCGCGTGCGAAACCCATGGATCACCTCTTGTGGTAGATCACCGCCGCGGCCCCGATCAGGGCGGCGATGATGGTTGCTTTCGACCCGCCATCCACATGGGCCGCGTAGGCGTCCAGGGTGGCCTTGGTGTTGTCCTGAATGGCCTGCACCGACTTGACCGCCGTGGCGGCGATCCCAGCGGCCACGGCCTTGATGGCCTCCGCATTGACCGCCGCGCTGGCGGTCTGGGCCTGGGCCTGCGCCTCGGACGCCATGGTGAGGGCCTTGGCGACGTCGGCGTTGTCCACCGTGACATTGACGGTCACATCATTGGAGGCCGTCGACGAACTGGACGAACCGCCGCCGCCCCCGCTGTCGAAAGGGTCGCTCATGGGACCAACCGGTAGTAGCGGCCGATTTCCGTCCAGCCGAGGCGCTCAAGGTGGCGCATGGCGCCGGGCCGCATGGTGAAGGCCCGAGCCCCGTCAAAGCCACCGGCGATCACCGCCGCCCGGACGTATTGATCGGCAGATTTAACCAGGTCAGGATCACGGCCGGCCAGGGCGCGGATGAACAGGTCCCGGCCGAAGCCGTCATCAGCCATGGCGACGGCCATGGCCCCGACCTGCACGTCATCCCGTTTGACATACACGCCGGTAACGCCCCGCAGCAGATCGACGCGACCACCGGGCACGGCAGGTGCCACGGTGGCCGGATCGAACACGGCGGGGATTTCGAAGGTAATCACCGCCGCCCCCCGCCGCCGGTCAGCATGACCAGGGCGAAGCCGCCGAACAGCAGCACCCAAATCATGGTCTGGGGATTGGTCTTGACCCCCAACTGAACCGCATTGGGATCGGTAGTGACACCGGGGATGGTCTGGCCCGCGCCGATGGCGCCCCGAGTGGCCTGCCCCGCTCCGCCCCCCAAGAGGGACGTGGGCAGGGACAGGCTGTCCGCGCCGTCATAGGCCAGGGCCGAGGACGTGGGGGTGAGACTCTGAGGGGCCGTGACGGTGGGCGTGGTGCTGCCCGTGCCGGTCAGGGCCGTGATGATGGGGTTGAAGGAAATCTGGTTCGACGCGACGGACGAACTGGACGAAGAGCTATCACCGCCGAGGATCGCCATGGGGTCACCTGTTCTGGGAGGTCTGGCGCAGCAGCAACAGCATCATCACCAGTGCGGCCCCGATGTAGAGGGCCTGCCGGTTGCTCTGAGAGCCGAGGATGGTGTTGGTCTGAGCCAGCTGGGCAAGATAGGCCCGCTGTTCCTGGGCGGCCTTGGCCTGCTGCTGCTGAGTGTAGATGCCCCCCAGGACGCCGCCTGCGGTGTTCGCCACATCGCCAACGGTACCCAGGACGCTGTCAAGCCAGTCGGGCATGCTGCCCCCCCCCTCATCGGTTGAGGTGCTGGAGGCGTCACCCGCCCCCAGCACTCCGTCAAGCCACGCCGGATCGAGAATGTCCGGGTCCATGCCGCACCCCCTACAGGATCAGGGGGCGGATGGCCTCGCGCTGGATCGCGAGCTTGCAGTTGGCGCCCGTCTTGGTGACGTCCATGATCGCCTTCAGTTCGCCCTGAAGCTCGGCCGTGTTGATGGCGTTGATCACCGAGCCGTCCAGACGCGGGTCCAGGTACAGCACGCCGGTATGGTTGGCGCCGGTCACCAGCTCCAGGTCCCGCACGTTGGCGGCCCGGATGAACTGCGCGTCCTGAAGGGCGTAGACGAAGCTGGCCGCCTCCATGCGCAGGCTGTTGACGACGGCGTCGGACCCGACGTTGTCGGCCAACTGCACCACCAGGAACGACGTCACCAGTAGGCCGGTGCGGCTGTCCAGGATGGTGGCGAAGGCGGTGTTGGACGCCGAGATGTCCACTTCGGTGTAGTCCAACTGGCGGACCAGATAGGGCTTGCCGGTGCGGCCGGAAACGGGCTGGCCGTTGGCGGCGCGCATGGGGTTGGCGATGTAGTGGCCTTCGACGTCCAGGGAGACATTGGAGATGGCGGCGCTGTTCGGGGTGGTGAACAGGTCCGACGCATCGGTCTTGCCCCAGGTGACGATGACCGACAACTGCGACAGGCTGGACGTGTCCAGGGCGCAGTCATCCTCGCGACGGCCAAGCGGCAGGGTGAAGTCCACCGGCAAGCAGATGTCGTAGGTGGTGACGGCGCTGTTGGTGGTGACCACCGTGGTGCCCATGCCGAGGGCGGGAATGCCCTTGTTTTCCAGGAAGGCGCGCTCGGCCAGGAAGTAGCCAGGCACCGACTGGACCATGTCCCGGCCGCCGGCCAGGATTTCCACCCGGTTGATCAGGCGGGCCAGGGTCTGGAACAGCGGCCCCACGGGGCCGGTGGCGCCGTTGGTGACGGTGTAGCGCAGGCGCAGGAACAAGCGCAGCAGCACGCCGTTCTTGTCCAGTTCCAGGCTTTCGCGGCCACCGGCGGTGAACCTGATCTGGCCGAGCTTGCGCTTGTGCAGGGTGGGATTGGAGGGCATCTACGTGTCCTCCGATCAAATCTTGCCGCGAACGAACTTTTCGTAGGCGATCATGCCGACGATCACGCCAGCGGCGATCTTGGCGATACCGGAAACGCTCATATGGGGGTCCCCCAGTTGACAGTTGAAGCACTGTCAACCGGGTTGCCACACAACATCTGGTGGCATCATCCACGTAACGTATACGTTACGTGCGGAGGCAGGAATTTTAGCGGAACGGCGATTTTTTTATCGACACGCCCGCCTCGACCCAATCCAGAGCGTGATAATCACGTAACGTGGGAAGCTGGCTTGCGGCCTCCCCCACGTAGTCCCCGAAGTAGCGCAGGTCGCGGGGCTCTGTGGTGCGGAAGATCGCCATGCGGGTCGCCAGGGCGGTCAGCGTCCGGTTCATCCTGTACGGACGGCGGGAACAGGCGATGATATGCAGCCCCCGGTGACGGCCCGCCTGGACGAGGTTGTCCGCCACCGGCGGCAGCTTCATTGGGTCGGTGAAGCGGTCCACCTCGTCCCACACAACGAACATGTCTTCACCCGCCCAGGCGCAGCGGTTGGCGAACTCGAAAGCCCCCTCCCCGCCCGTCATGACGCCGCGCCAGCAGATGCGGACCCGGCCCGGCTTGCTCACAAGTTCCACCAGTTCGGCGCGATCCTCGGTGACCACCGCCCCCTTGGCCCACGCATCCTCGCCGTTGGGGTCGAAGATCAGCACCCGCTTTTCCTTGGCGACCCACGAGCGGGCCAGGGTGCTCTTCCCCGACCCGCTCTTGCCCAGGCACAGCCGAATGTCGGCGGCGTCTAGGCGCACGGCGTGGCGTCCAAGGGCGATAAGGACACCTGCCCCGGCTGGCCGAAGGCGGGCGGCGGCGGCGCGTCCACCGGCGGGGCTGCGATCTCGGGCGGCGGCGCCAAGGGACGGCGATTTCCCAGAATGCCGATGGCGGCCATGCCGAAGCCCATCCAGGCGGCGCCCTTGGGGTCCTTGGGGCCGATATCGTAGACGGTGACCAGTTGGGCGATGGCAGCGCCCATCATGGCCGCCTCGGTATCGTCCAGGCCGGTGACGTTGGCGCGGCGGCACAAGGGAGCGGACAGCCCCTTGACCATCATGCCCATGGCGGACACCAAGCCTTCCTCGGCCACGGGGGGCGGCTCGGGGGCAGGCACCGCCGCCTCGACCTCGGCGGCCGCTTCGACGGCCACTTCCGCACGTAACGTGTTCAGTTCATCGGCACTCACAGCTTGATCTCCATGTCCCAGATTGACTTTTTCGGCTGTTCGGCGGGGGCGGCGGCCTCACCGAGGTACTTCTTGCGGTATTCCGGGCTCACCCATTTTTTGACCTCTTTTGCTAGAAGCAGATTGCTCTTCTGATCACATCGCCCTTGCGACCCAATCCCGCACCCGCCATCCCCGCTCTTTGGGCAGTAGAAATACAATTTCCCGCGCTTGTTGACCTGATACTTGCCCTCGTTCCCACAGAACTTACACGGGCCATACCCAACCACCGTCCCCGACCTCGTTTCCTCATCCGCCATCGCTGGCCCTCCTCAGTGCAAGGCCACGATCCACCAGCATGGAAAGGGCGGCGGCCCACCCGCCCGTTTCCACGGCTTCCAGCACGTCCACGGCGAGCCCGGCCCGCATGACGCGGACCCACACGCCCCGCCGGATATGCCCGACAATGGTTTCCCCGGTATTCCGAACGATCTCGGCGGGGTCGATGCCATGCTCCATGGCGGCGATCTCGGCGTCGGACAGGTCGGGACCGTCCAAGTACAGGTCGCGCAGGCCGTGGCTCATGGTGATGTGGCAGGTCCCCGGCATGACGGCGGCGAACTCGCGCCACCGGATGCGGGCCTCAACGTCGCCCTCGGCGGCGGCGGCCAGCAGTTGCCAGGGGGAGCGGTTCTTTCCCCGCCCCTTCTTGACGTGCCATTTGGTCAACTCGGCGTCGCAGCCCCACTTGGCGACGTAGTCACCGGCGGCTTGGACGGAATGGGCGCGGTACAGGTCCACCCCATGGGTTTCCGACACCACCCCCAGGCCCATCTTGCCGACGAAGGCCGCCCAGCGGGCATAGAGGGCATGGCGCAGGGTCATTTCGACGCAGGCCCCCGGCTTTGCCAGGATCAGCACATGCAGATGGGGGTGCCATCCGTTGGCGCCGTGGGTCAGTTCCATGGCCCGGATCACGCCCACGATGCCACAGCGGGCCTTGAGACGCGCCCAGGCCGCCCCACGTTGCACGCGGCGCCAGCACTCGGCCACGTCGTCGCGCAGGCGTTCCAGGCTATCCCACCGGCCATGGGGCACGGTGAAGGTGGCCATGTAGACCGCGCCGGGAGCCGCCTCATAGGTTTCCCAGGCCCCGCCCCAGGTGTCTCCAGGGGCCTTGGTGAACCGCCGCCGCTGGCCCGCGCAATGGGCCGTCAACATGGTTTCGATGTCGGCGCGGCGGTGCTCAGCGATCTTGGACGAGCAAACCGGGCACAGCCACACGGAGCCGCATGTTTCCAGGCCGAGGAACCGGGCGCCGCCCTCCCCCGCCACCACGGCCACCTGTCCGCCGAGGATGTGGCGGCCACATCGAGCCACCCGGTGCAGGCGCTCGCGGGTGACGCCATCCAGGCCAGGAATGGACTGCTTGGGGAGCATCCGCCCGGCGTGGTCGCGGAGACGCCACTTGAGCCGGCGGACAGGCTCAGCCAGGGGCCCCCCTCCGGCTCCGGCTTCGCCTCCGGGGAGGGGGGGGGTTACATTACTTGCGATGTTCCCGAGAGGGGTCATGACCACAGCCCCCAACCGATGAACAGCCCAATCCAGATCCCCACACCGAAGCGCGGGAACGCCACGGCGAACAAGGCCAGAACAATCACGCCAACAAGTTGGAATAGTGCTGGGATCAGCATGGGGGTCATGAGCAGGCCCCCGACGCGTAAATCCCGTGATGGATCGTGAAGCCTTGCCGCACGAAGACGCGCTTGCAGTAATCCGCCGCCATCTCACGGCACAGGCCCCACTTGTCCACCCAGAGGCGATGCAGATAGAGCGCTTCCCAGCCGGTCATGAGCGGGCATCCTTCGGCCGGAATGTCGCCACCACACGAGCTCCGGGGCGGAAAGGCATCAACCGCTTAGTATCGGCCTCGGTGGCGACCGAATAGCCGCCATCAGCCCTCATGACGACACAGGCGGCTTCGGGGTCGCAGCTGATTGCCCCGAAGTCGCCCGTCGCGATGCAGTAGGCCATGTGGCTTGCAGATTGTTCCGTCGCCATTACCGCTTCACCTGTCCGCGCAACATCAGCTCATAGCTGTCCCGCGCAGGCCCCGGCATGAGGACCTGCATGAAGTGGGCGATGGTGGAGACGTCGGCGCAGTTCGCCCAGAAGGTGGTCATGGGAATGATGGTGTCGGGCTGGCCGTAGCGCGGCACAGGGCCGATGGCTACCAGGGCCTCTTTCCCGGCCTGGGAAACGCGCATGCCCCACACAGCGTTCTCGTGGGGGGCGTAAGCGTCGAAAAGGATAAGGCCGGATCGCTCCGGCCCCTCCTCCTGAAAGCGCCTAAGATGCGCCGACATTTCCCGCCTCCTCGGCCTTCTCCATGGCCGCCCACAGTTCGTCCGCGACGATGCCCGCCACTTCGGGGGTCAGGGTGAAGCGGTGTTCCTGGCCGGCGATGCGGACGATGCACGACACCTCGCCGTTGACGGGGTTGGCGATCACCGCGAAGGGCATCTCCAAGCCGAAAACCTTGGCCGTGTGCATCACGCGGCATCCCGGCGGGGGCGGCGCCACACCACCTCGTATTCGGTGCAGTCGTCCTTATCCTTGGCCTTGACCAGCACGAAGGCGGTCAGGTTCAACGGCGCGTCGAAACTGGGATCGTCCAGCGAGAACGAGAAGAACTTGGCGCCCCGGTTGGGGCCTTCCTGCACCGTCTTGGTCCAGGCCGCCCCCGCCTCGAACGCGCCGCCGTTGCCCTTCAGGTGCACCAGATGGGACGGGCTGTTGCTGTCGGTGGCCTTGTGCTCGGGGTTCTTCTCGAACAGGAAGGTGATGGACTGGCGCAACGAGGTGTAGTTGCCCTCGCCGTTGCCATCGGCGCCGATGATCAGTCGATTGGTCTTCATGAGGCAGGTTCTCCACTTGGCAGGTTGTCAGGCGGCCGCTGCGCGGCCTTGGCAGGTTTAAGAAGGCTCTGGCCGGGCGAGATGTTTTGAAAAACCTCCCCCGGCCAGTCCCGCGAACCGAGAGCTTGCACTCCGGCCGTCGCCCCCTCCCTAGAACCTGCCAGGAACTCAGGAGGGCATCTTGTGTAGCGACGACAAAGCAGCCACAAGTAATGGCGTGCCGTCAATATGTTGTGTGCCGTGAGTATTGGTGCACTAATTGTAGTGCGATACTACATCTTGCGATGCAGTGAGACATGAAACACAGATGTATTTCACGGAGGCCCTGCCCCATTTCCGCCTCATTGAAGAGTCAATGTGCGGATGGCTATATCAACTAAACTGGAGAGCTGGACATTTGAGCGCGGAACGGTTTAAGAACATTTTGCACCCAACCGTTGTCAATCTATACATTATGCGACAAATTGGTATTGGGTGTTGGAGACCCCCATGAGCAAAACCGACCGCCTGACCCGCACCCTCAGCCTCTCCCTCGAGGTCCGCGCCACCCCCGCCATCACGGCGATGCCCAGCCGCCCCGAGGGGATTCTGGATCTGCGATTTGATGCTCATGGCGGCAATATCACCGTCACCTACGACCTGCGCCACGTGACGATCCCGGCTTTGGAAGCATGGCTGGCAGCCAACGGCTTGCCGCTTTCCAAATCCTTGCCGTCTCGCCTGTGGCGCCGCTGGCTGGCGTTCAAGGACGATAACCGGCGTGATCAGGCCGCCATTGTTCATCAGTGCTGCAGCGTTCCCCCGGCCAAGGATTAGCTTTATGCTGGCCCTGTCCTAACAATCGGGAAATTCCATGACCGTCGATCCCCGCGCCCTGCAGCCCTCCCGGTTCATCCAGAGCGATGACCCGGCTATCGTCGCCTTCGCCCATGAGGCCGCCGCCGGCGCCACCGACCGCCTGGACGCCGCCATCCGGCTCTATTACGCGGTGCGCGACGCGGTGATCTACGACCCCTATGTGCGCTTCAACGCGCCGGAGACCTATTCCGCCGCCCATGTCCTGGCCAAGGGCAGCGGTTTTTGCATCCCCAAGGCGGCCTTGCTGACGGCTTGCGCCCGCGCCATGGGAATTCCGGCCCGCATCGGCTTTGCCGATGTGCGCAACCACCTGGCGACGCCGAAGCTGTTGGAAAAGAACGGTGGCGACGTATTCCGCTGGCATGCCTTCGCCGAGATCATGGCGGAAGACGCGTGGGTCAAGGCCACCCCCGCCTTCAACCTGGCGCTTTGCGAGAAGTTCGGCGTCCATCCCCTTGAATGGGATGGGAAAAACGACTCTGTTTTCCACCCCTTTGACAAGCAGGACCGCCGCCATATGGAGTATGTGGCCCAGCACGGCAGCTTCTGGGACGTCCCCTATGACGAGATCACCGAGACCTATCGCCGGCACTGCCCGTTGCTGATGACCGACGACCCCTGGGACAAGGGCGCCGATTTCGCCGCCGAGGCCAAGGCGCCGGGATGAGCCAGGACAAGCCCATCGACCGATTGCTGGCCATCATGGCCCGCCTGCGCTCCCCCCAGGGCGGCTGTCCCTGGGATCTGGAGCAGACCTTCGCCACCATCGCCCCCTACACCATCGAGGAAGCCTACGAGGTGGCCGAAGCCATCGAGCATGGCGACATGCCCCAGTTGAAGGATGAACTGGGCGACCTGCTGTTCCAGGTGGTGTTCTACGCCCAGATGGCCAAGGAGAACGGCGATTTCGATTTCGACGCCATCGCCTCGGCCATCTCCGACAAGATGATCCGTCGCCATCCCCATGTGTTCGTCGAGGATGACGGCCGGGATTCCGCCGGTCAGGTGGAGGCCTGGGAGGAGACCAAGGCCCGTGAGCGTGCCGCCAAGGCGAAGGGCGCCAACATGGGCGTCCTGGACGGCGTGGCCCGCACCCTGCCCCCCATGACCCGCGCCCTGAAGCTGCAGAACCGCGCCGCCCGCGTCGGCTTCGACTGGGACCGGCCCGAGACCATCCTCGACAAGCTGGCCGAGGAAGCCCAGGAAATCGCCGAGGAAATTCGCGCCGAGGCGCCCTTCGATCGGCTGGAGGACGAGATGGGCGACGTTCTGTTCGTCTGCGTCAATCTCGCCCGCAAGCTGAACATCGACCCGGAACGCGCCCTGAAGCGCGCCAACGCCAAGTTCGAACGCCGCTTTCGTCATATCGAGACGGAATTGAACGCCACCGGCCGCACGCCCCAAGCCGCCACCCTCGACGAGATGGAGGCACTGTGGCAGGCTGCCAAGACCTTGGAGAAGGCCGGAGGGCATGGTGGCGGGTGATTGGCTGAAACGGATCGGCGTCATGGCGGCGGTATTGCTGCTGTCGTCGTGCTATATCCCCGACAAGTTTCGAAGCGAACTGCGCCTGTCCAAGTACGGCGACTACTCGCTGACCTACAAGGGCGACCTGATGTTCGCCCCCATTCTGGACGACTACCGCAAGAACAAGATCAAGCCCGAGGACGAGGCCGAGCGGCAGGAGAACATCCGCCGTGATCTGGCCCGCGACATCGCCTTCCGCAAGATCGAGTCCAAGGGCAAGGGGCGCTTTGCCGTGGAGTACGAACGGGTCGGGCGGCTGGAAAAGGTCCAGCTGACATCGCTGATCCGCCGCGACGCCCGGATGCTTTCCCTGCGCTCCATGGAAAACGGCGCCATCGTGGTCAAGGCCAATGCCATGAAACCCTCCGACGCCCAGATCCTGGCCGAGCTGGGGCTCAACATGGAGGGCGAGTTCCGCATCACCACCGATGGCAACGTGGTCAAGCACAACGCCACCCAGGTGAAACCCTTCGGCGCGGCCAAGGTCTATATCTGGAAGATCGAGAACGCCCTGTCCGCCATGCCTGAATTGGTGATGATCCGTGATGTGGATCCCGAGCGTCCCCTAGCCCCCCGTGCCTCGGAGCTTAAATAGCATGTGGAAGAACCGCACCGTGCTGGTCACCGGCGCCACCGCCGGTTTCGGCGCCGCCACCGCCCGACGCTTTGCCGCCGCCGGTGCCAATATGGTGATCTGCGGCCGCCGCACCGAGCGCCTGGAGGCTCTCAAGGCCGAACTGGGGGGCGTTCCCTGCCACGCCGCGACCTTGGATGTTCGCGATGGCGCCGCCGTGGCGGCCTTTGCCGCCGCCCTGCCCTGGCCGGTGGACGTCCTGGTCAACAATGCCGGCCTGGCCTTGGGGCTGGAACCGGCCCAGGCCGCTGACCTGAACGACTGGGAAACCATGATCGACACCAATATCAAGGGCCTGATGTACATGACCCGCGCCATCCTGCCCGGTATGGTGGAGCGCAACCGGGGTCATGTGGTCAATATCAGCTCGGTCGCCGGGACCTATCCCTATCCCGGCGGCAACATGTATGGCGCCACCAAGGCCGCCGTCACCCAGTTCTCGCTGAATCTCATCGCCGATCTGGTCAAGACCAAGGTGCGGGTGACCAATATCGAGCCCGGCATGTGCGGCGGCAGCGAGTTCTCCCAGGTGCGGTTCCATGGCGACGCCGAAAAAGCCGCCAAGGTCTATGAAGGCACCGAGCCCCTGACCGCCGAAGACATCGCCGAGGCGGTGTTCTGGTCGGCCTCCCTGCCCGCCCACGTCAACATCAACCGCATCGAGATGATGCCGGTTTGTCAGGCTTCGGCGGCCTTCGCGGTTCACCGCTCTTAATCAGGCTCCACCCGGGGGGCTTTTGCCCCCGGTCCCCCGATCGGGAAGCACAGCTTCCCGAACCCTTCGGTGCCGCGAAGCGAAGAAATCCTACTTCCGCACCACCAGCGCCACGCCGACGGCCGTGGCCGCCATGCCGGCCAAGGCGACCGGCGTCAGGGCCTCGTCGAACAGCAGCCAGGCCAGCAGCGCCGTCATGGGTGGCACCAGGTAGAAGAAGCTGGCCACCTTGGCGGCCTCGCCCAGCCGGATCAGGGTCATCAGCAGGCTGATGGCGCCCAGGGACAGCACCAGCACCAGCCAACCCAGCGCCAGGATGAAGGGCAGAGTCCATTGGATGGACATAGTCTCGGTGGCCAGCGCCACCGGAGCCGTCACCGCCAGGGCGGCCGAATATTGGATCAGCGTGCCGGTGCGCAGGTCCATGCCCGTGCAGAAGCGCTTCTGATAAAGAGTGCCGCCGGTGATGCCCAGCAGGGCCGCCACGGCGAAGGCCATGCCGTCCCAGCCGAATCCGTCGAAGCTTACCCCCGTCAACCGGGTGGACAGCACCAGGGCAACGCCTACCAGACCAAGGGCGAGGCCGCCCCACTGGCGGGGGCCGACCGTCTCGCCCAGCAGCGGCCCCACCACGGCGGCGGTCAACAGCGGCTGCAGCCCGGCCACCAAGGCGGTGAGACCGGAGGGCACCCCCAGACGGATGGCGGCGAAGACGCCTCCAAGGTAGATGGCATGCACCAGCAGTCCCGACACGGCAAGATGCAGCCACAGCTTGGGATCGGTCGGGAACCGCGCGCGGCACAGTCCGACCACGGCCCCCAGCAGGATGATGACGATGACGAAGCGCAACACCAGGAAGGTGAAGGGCTCGGCATAAGGAAGTCCATACTTGGCGCCGATGAAGCCGGTGCTCCACAGCAGAACGAACACGCCCGGCATGGCCCTGGTCCAGGCGTGGTCCCGCATGGGCGTCGTCACCCTTCGGCCTTGGGCGGCTCTGCCGGTTGAGGCCGCTGGGGCGGAGCCTCGCCGCCGGTCCAGAACACCCAGGTGGAGGCCAGCCAGACAACCATGCTGATCAAGCCGGCCACCTTGGGCGGCACACCGAAAACCTTGGGCAGGACCAGCAGCAAGGTAATGCCGCCGACGAAGCCGCAGGCCGTCCAGGCGGCACCGATCACGTGGCGCGGCAGACCTTTCTTGCGGGGAGATGGGCTCATGGATCAGGGCCTGACATCGATATAGTTGACGACTTTGCGGATACCCTCGCCTTCCCTCAGGCGGGAAACGGCCTTTTTGGCCTCTTCCTGCGAGCGGGCCCGGCCGATGACGTAGAGATTGCCGTAGGAATCCACGGTGGTGCGGAAATTGACGTCGGCGACGCCCTTGGTGCCGATCAGCCGGCCCTGGGCCTTGATCCCCATCTCCACCGTATCCGCCCAACTGGGCAGGGTCTTGCGCTTGGGGTCGTCCTTGGGCAGGTAGGTCACGTGCCAGTAAAGCTTCTTAACGCCTTCGATGCTCCGCACATCCTGCTGGAACTGATCGTAGGTCGACTTATCGTCGAACAGGCCGGTGATCAGAAGGCGCTGCTCGTAGATCTCCGTGGACGCCTTGATGGTCGTGTGCTTGCCCATATAGCCGTTGACCTTGGCGACGATCAGATTGTCCTTGGCGATGTCCGAAGCCGAGCGCGCCTCGATGGCCCGGTCGATGAGAGTCTTCGGGGCGGTCAGCACATCCATCAACTGCGCCTGGGCCGGCTGGGCGGCGACGATGGCGGCAAGGATGACGACGAGACGGCGCATGGTGCACTTCCGTGACATTGGCGTTACCGTCAAACCATACAGGCCAAGACCCACGGCGCCAATCGGCTATTTGGTCGATGCCTTGAGGTGCTTGTGGACCGCCTGGCGCGAGATTCCCAGCTCCTTGCCGATGCGAGCCAAGGACCATTCGGGATTGGCCTGCTTCAGGGCGCGGGCCCGGTCCTTGGTGGATTGTCCCGGCGCCCGGGTGCTCAATGCCTTGGACAAGGCTTGGAAATCGGCGACCAGGATGCCGTAGCCGCTGCAATCATCGCCGCCTCGTCCGGACCAGAATTCCAGGCGAGCGGAAAAGTCGGCTATGGTCACGGCCGGCCGGCCCCTGCCCCAGGCGGCCTCCACCTGCCGCCGGCGGGCGGCACAGGCCGGTGGGAGGGCCGGCGGGAGGGTCTCGGTGTCCGAGACCAGTTCCATTTGCCGCAGCCGCGCATCCCAACGAAGGCATTCCTCTCGCGCAGCCTCGACGCTGGCGGGCATGGGGTGTGCGGCTGCCACCGCGGCGTCCAGGGCCGCGGCGGTATCGCACCCCTCACCCGCCGCGACGAAGATTTCCTCGAACTCCGTGGGCCGCAGCACGGCTTCGACACTGCCATGGCGGGCGATCAGCATTTCCCGCTCGTCCATGCGGCTGAGTTCGCGCAGGCGGCGCAGGCGCACCGCACGAATGATGGCTCCGGGCTTGGCCCCCTCCTCGTGCAGGCGCAGGGCCTGCATGGCGGCCTCCGCGCCATCGCCGGTGCGCCGGGCCCAACGGCGCGCCAGAATGTCCAATCCGGCGGGATAGCTGCCCCATTCCAGATCGCAGAACGCCCGCGCCCGCTCCAGCGCCTCGTCTTGCTCGGCCTCGGTCTCGGATTCGTAGAGGGCCAGCATCCCCTCCAGGCGGTCGAGGGCCTTATCCTCCCGCCCCTGGCTCATCAGATCGAAAAGGTCCATATCCCCCTCGTCAACACTTGGGTTGACGGTGCTACGGCCCGGTCGGGCTGTCAAGATGGCGCAGCGCTTCCGGTCAATTGCTCGGGGAATTTCCGTCTTGGCGCTCTGCCGCCACTCTGGCGACCACGGCCTTGATCAGGCTGGGAGGCGCCGTCATGACCGAGTACCCTTCCCCGGCAAGTCGGGCAGTCACGGCAGCAAGAAGAAAGCGCGGTATCATGGCGGCCTCCGTCAGAGCGACGGGAGTTACTGACAGTAAAAGCCTAGCATCGCAGCCATGAAAAAGCCGTTAATCGGCCAAATCCCCTAGGCAGTATCCCCAATGCCATTTCCGACCAACTGGCCCTATGATCAATATTGACGGAATGCAGGAGGGTGCGGTGACCAACCTCGAGCCCATCTCAGCCGAGGCGCAGATGATCCTGGCCGAGCTTCGCGGCCTGCGCGACGAGGTGCTGTCCACGCACCAGGAGGCGCGAGCCACCCTGGTCGCCATCCGCGAAATGGTCGACGAATTGCACCGAGTCCAACGCTCGGAATCCAATATCGAGCAGGAATTGACCGATGTCGCCAACCGGCTGGGTGACGCCCTGGATGGCGCCCAGCCCTCCCTGTCCAGCTGTACCGTTTGCGGTTCCGATGTGGAGCGGCACGCGGCCGAGAACGGCATCTTGCTGATCTGCAAGGCCTGCGGCCATACGGCCTTCGCCGAGCGCCGGAGCAACCAGGACAGGCGCCATGGCTTCGAGCGCCGCTGCATGGGGCAGATGGTGGTCGAGGATCCGGCCGAGCCAGTGCCCGAGGGCATCGACTGGACAAGTCCCGAGGCATAAAAAAACCCGCCGGCGAAACCGGCGGGCTTTCGAGGTCTTGGTGGGTCCGCCGGGACTCGAACCCGGGACCTCTCGATTAAAAGTCGCTTGCTCTACCAACTGAGCTACGGACCCGAAAAGGGCGCTCACCATAGGCAGGCGAGCGCCTTTCGTCAATGACGGCAAACCCTCTATTTCTTGACGTCGGCCAGAACCTGCATGCGGATCAGCTTATCAGGCTTGGAAACGATGCCGTTGTCGCCCGGATCGCCCGCCTTGATGCGGTCGACGCTTTCCATGCCGTCCACCACGCGGCCGATGGCGGTATAGCGGCCGTCCAGGCTGGGGGCCGAGCCGAACATGATGAAGAACTGGGAATCGGCGCTGTCCGGGCTTGCCGAACGGGCCATGCCCACCACACCGCGTACGAAGGGCTCGCCCGTGAATTCCGCCCGCAGCTTGACGCCGGACCCACCGGTGCCGGTGCCGGTGGGGTCGCCGCCCTGAGCCATGAAGCCGGGAATGACGCGGTGGAATACCGTGCCGTCATAGAACCCCTTGCGGGTCAGCTCCTTGACGCGGGCCACGTGCTTTGGGGCCAGATCGGGGCGCAGTTCGATGGTCACTTTGCCAGTGGGAAGTTCCAGCAGCAGGGTATTTTCCGGATCGGCGGCCAGGGCCGGATGGGCGGCGGCCAGGACCAGGGCAGCGACGGCAATCAGCAAACGCTTCAGCATGGTATCAACCCTCAGCATCAGCAGCGACACGGAGCGTGACGATGCAATCGGGATCGGTGACCGCCCCCGAGCGCGGTGCGCCCTTCTTGATGTTGTCCACCAGATCCATGCCTTCGACCACCTGGCCCCAGATGGTGTACTGGCGGTCCAGGTAGGACTGGGTGTCAAAGCAGATGAAAAACTGGGAATCGGCGCTGTCGGGCGACTGGGCGCGGGCCATGGAGCAGGTGCCGCGCACATGCTTGCCGGCATTGAACTCCGCCTTTAGCTTGGTGCCCGAGCCACCGGTGCCGGTGCCCAGCGGGCAGCCAGTCTGGGCCATGAAGCCCTCGATCACCCGATGAAACTTGATGCCGTCATAGAACTTGGCGCGCGCCAGTTCCTTGATGCGGGCCACGTGATTGGGGGCGAGGTCGGGGCGCAGTTCAATGACGACGCGGCCGTCCTTCAGGTCGAGATACAGGGTGTTTTCCAGATCCACGGGGGTCTTCCTTAAGCCGAGAAGCCGAATTTTTCATCAAGCTGCGCCTTGACGCGCGGGCTGACGAACTGAGAGATGTCGCCGCCCAGGCGGCCGATTTCCTTGACGAAACGGGATGAAATGAACTGGCAGCGCTCCGAGGCCATCAGAAAGATGGTCTCGATGTCGGGGGACAGCCGCGCATTCATGCCCGCCATCTGGAATTCGTATTCAAAGTCCGACACGGCGCGCAGGCCGCGCACGATCAGGTTGGCGCCGCAACCCGCGGTGAAATCCACCAGCAAGGTGTCGAAGGAGCGAACCTCGATGCTTGCGCCGATGGATTGAGCCAGTTCGGCCATTTCCAACTCGGCCATGGCCACCCGTTCCTCCAGCGTGAACAGCGGCCCCTTGCCGGCATTGGCGGCCACGGCGACGATCAGGTGATCGACCACCCGGGCGGCCCGGGCGACGATGTCCATGTGGCCGTTGGTCACCGGGTCGAAGGTCCCGGGATAAAGACCGACGCGCTTAGGCATCCTCGCCTCCCGCCATATCCTCGGCTGCATCCCCGGCTCCCTCGTCCGTCTCGTCGGGCTCGTCGCCATTGCTTCCGATATCGCACAGTCTGGCCGCCGATACCACCCGCTCATTCTCGGCGGTGCGCAGCAGGGTCACGCCCTGGGTCTTGCGCCCGGCGATGCGGATGTCGTCCACCGGCATGCGGATCAGCTTGCCACCATCGCTGACCAGCATGATGTCATCCTCGTGGTTGACGGGGAAGGACGCCACCACCAGACCGGTCTTGGCGGTCATGTCCAGGTTGGCGATACCCGAACCGCCGCGACCGGTGATGCGGTACTCGAAGGCCGAGGTGCGCTTGCCGAAGCCGTTTTCGGTGACGGTCAGGATGAATTGCTGCTCGGCGACCATCTTGTCCATCTGATCGGCCGGCAGGTCGCCCTTGAGGAAGGCGTCGCGGGTTTCGGAATCGTAGTCGGTGTGGCGCAGGATGGACATGGAGATGACCTCGTCCTCCCCATCCAGCCGGATGCCGCGCACGCCGGTGGAATCGCGGCTCTTGAACTCGCGCACGTCCTGCACCGGGAAGCGGATGGCCTTGCCCCGGTGGGTGGCCAGCAGCACGTCGTCGCTTTCGGCCGAACAGGTCTGCACCGAGATCAGCCGCTCGCCCTCGCCCAGCTTCATGGCGATCTTGCCGTTGGCGCGCACCTCGGTGAAGTCGGACAGCGGATTGCGCCGCACGTCGCCCTTGGAGGTGACGAACATGACGTGCAGGTCGCCCCAGGTGGTCTCGTCCTCGGGCAAGGGCATGATGGTGGAGATGGTCTCGCCATCATCCAGCGGCAGCAGATTGACCATGGCCTTGCCGCGGGCCTGGGGATTGCCCAGCGGCAGGCGGTAGACCTTCAGCTTGTAGGCGATGCCGGTAGACGAGAAGAACAGCACCGGCGTGTGGGTGTTGACCACGAACACCTGGGTGAGGAAATCCTCGTCCTTGATGTTCATGCCGGAACGGCCCTTGCCGCCGCGCTTCTGGGCGCGATAGGCCGACAGCGGCACCCGCTTGATGTAGCCGGTGTTGGTCACCGTCACCACCATATCCTCGCGGGCGATAAGGTCTTCGATATCGGCCTCGAACTCGTTTTCCTCGATGGTGGTGCGACGCGGCGTGGCGAACTGCTCGCGGATCTCCATCAACTCGCCGCGCATCACTTCCATCAGGCGGGGACGCGACGACAGAATCAGCAGGTATGCCTCGATCTGATGGCCGATCTCGCGCAGTTCGTCGCCGATCTTATCGCGCTCGAGGCCGGTCAGGCGATGCAGGCGCAGATCCAGGATGGCCTTGGCCTGAACCTCGGACAGACGGTAACAGCCGTCCTCGATGGCGCGACCGGGCTCGTCGATCAGGCGGATCAGCGGCTCCACGTCGCCCACCGGCCAGGCCCGGGTCATCAGCTTCTCGCGCGCCTCGCCCGGATCGGGGGCGGCGCGGATCAGGCGGATCACCTCGTCGATATTGGCCACGGCGATGGCCAGACCGGCCAAGACGTGGGCGCGGTCCCGGGCCTTGCCCAGTTCGAAGATGGTGCGGCGGGTGATCACCTCCTCGCGGAAGGCGATGAAGGCGACGATGATGTCCCTGAGGGTCATCATCTCGGGGCGGCCACCATTGAGCGCCAGCGAGTTGACGCCAAAGCTGGTCTGCAGCGGCGTGAAACGGTAAAGCTGCGCCAGCACCACCTCGGCGATGGCGTCGCGCTTGATCTCCACCACCATCCGGACGCCGTCGCGGTCGGATTCGTCGCGCAGGTCGGAGATGCCCTCGATCTTCTTGTCGCGGACCAGCTCGGCGATCTGCTCGAGCATGCGGGCCTTGTTCACCTGATAGGGAATCTCGGTGACGACGATGGCCTCGCGGTCCTTGCGGACCTCCTCGATATGCACGCGCCCGCGCATCACCACCGAGCCCCTGCCCGTCAACTGCGCGGCACGGATGCCAGCACGGCCGAGAATGGTGCCGCCCGTGGGAAAGTCGGGGCCGGGAACCAGTTCCATCAGCCGTTCGACCGTCACTTCCGGGTCATCGATATAGGCGCAGCAGGCGTCGATCACCTCGCCCAGATTGTGGGGCGGGATGTTGGTGGCCATACCCACGGCGATACCACCGGCGCCATTGACCAGCAGGTTGGGATACCGGGCCGGCAACACCATGGGCTCATGGGTGGATTCGTCGTAATTGGCCTGGAAGTCGACGGTTTCCTTGTCGATATCCTCGAGCAGGGAATGGGCCGAGCGGGCCAGACGGGCCTCGGTATAGCGCATGGCCGCCGGCGGATCGCCGTCCATGGAGCCGAAATTGCCCTGCCCGTCCACCAGCGGCAGCCGCATGGAGAAATTCTGGGCCATGCGGACCATGGCGTCGTAAATGGCCGAATCGCCATGGGGGTGATACTTACCCATGACGTCGCCGACGATGCGGGCCGACTTTCGGAAGGGCTTGTTGAAGTGGTAGCCCGCCTCATTCATGGCGAACAGAATGCGGCGGTGGACCGGTTTCAACCCGTCGCGGACGTCGGGAAGCGCACGACTGACGATCACGCTCATGGCGTAATCGAGGTAGGAGCGCTTCATCTCGTCTTCGATGGTGACGGGAGTAATGTCGAATTGTGGCGACGCAGGGAGCGTGGTCAAAGAAATCTTCCCATCGGCTTCAAAAGAGCAACCAGAATTTGGGGTGGACACAGGTCCACGCGGGCGCACGCTACCAGATATCGTGAGTCCGGACAACCCGAGGGTATTGGGATGAACTCAGGGCCGCGCTCTGGCATAATGTCCTCAGGCGGCTCCTGCCTCGGGAAGAAGCATGAAGCACGAGATTTCAGCGGCCCAGGTGGTTTCGGCCAGGGCGTCGGATACCGGCGACGCGGTCCGCGTCGTCCTGGCCGACGAAGCGGGCGAGGAACATCTGGTGATCCTGCCTTTGGACCAACTGGCCCTGCTCTCGGCCTGGCTGGAACAGGCTGGGCGCGTTCCGGCCGAGGACTCGCCGCTGCCGGCCGCCGGCACGGGGTCGACGGTCCCGGCCCAATCGGTGGACCGCTGGACCATTCAGCCCGAGGCCGACGATGAGCATATCGTGCTGGGCTTCAAACTGGCCAAGGGCGCGGAAATGGCCCTTCGCATGCACCGCAGCGGCGTGGCCGCCTTTGCCAAGGCGTTGACCTCCATGCTGGGCCGCCTGCTTCCCGCCCCGCCAAGCAAGGCGAAGCATTAGCCCTTTCTCGGGGCGTCTCCATGCAATATGATCCGCGCCACATTTTTCCTAGGGGAGCCCAATCGCCATGGCTGGCAGCGTCAACAAGGTCATTCTCGTCGGCAATCTGGGCCGCGACCCGGAAGTCCGCACCTCGCAGGACGGGTCGAAGATCGTCAACCTGAACATCGCCACCTCCGAGACCTGGAAGGATCGTGGCACCGGCGAGCGCAAGGAGAAGACCGAGTGGCACCGGGTGGTCATCTTCAATCCCAATCTGGCCGACGTGGCCGAGCGCTACCTGCGCAAGGGCTCCAGCGTCTATGTCGAGGGTGCGCTGCAGACCCGCAAATGGACCGATCAGTCCGGCCAGGAGAAGTACACCACTGAGGTGGTGATCGGCCGCTTCAAGGGCGAGCTGACTCTGCTGGGCGGCCGTGAAGGCGGTGGCGGCGGTGGCGGCGGTGGTGGTGGTGGTGGCTATGACGACAGCCCGCGCCAGGGCGGAAGCGCCCCGCGCCAGGGTGGCGGCGGTGGCGGCGGCCAGTCCTGGGAGCCGCCGGCTGATTTGGATGACGAAATCCCGTTCTGAGTGCCAATTCGTACGAAGGCAAACGGCACCGCCCACAGGCGGTGCCGTTTTTCTTTGGGCCCGTGCCGACGCCCTCAGCGCTCGTGGAAGGACTGTTGGATCTGGGTGAAGATCGGCTTCAGCATGTATTGCAGCAAGGTCTTGTCGCCGGTGATGATTTCCGCTGTCACCGACATGCCGGGCTGAATGCCGTAGCGGCCGGGGGTCAGACCCACGTAATTGTGCTTCAGGTCGATGACGCCCTTGAAGAACGGATTGCCCTTCTCGTCGGCGAAGCTGGAGGCCGAGATCTTGGTCAGGGTGCCGTCCACCGCGCCATAGCGCGCGAAGTCGTAGGTGGTGACCTTGACGCGGACCGGCTGGCCGATCTTGAGATGGCCGACATCCTTGGTGTTGATCTTGGCGTCGACCTTCATCTGGGTCTCGACCGGAACCACTTCACAGACATTGCCGCCTGCCTGGATGACCGCTCCCTGGTTCTTGACGGTGAGACCCTTCACTAGTCCGCGCACCGGGGCGATGATTTCCAGGCGTGCCACCCGGTCTTCCAGGCGACCGATGCTTTCCTGTACCTGGGCCAGTTCATTGATGGTGGTGCCGAGGTCGTCCATGGTGGACTTCTGAAGCGACGATTTGTTGTCCATCAGGCGGTTTTCCACCTCGGACAGGGCCTCGCGTGCCGTGACTTCCTGGCCGATCAGACGGGCGAGTTCGCCCTGCACCCGTGACAATTCGCGCTTGGTATCCAGGAAAACCACCCGTGATACCAGACCCTTGGCGACCAGTTCCTGGCGCATGGTCATTTCTTCCTGCAGCGGCCCCAACTGCTCGCGCAGGGACCGCTCCTGGGATTCCAGCAGCCGGAGGTCGGAACGCTTCTGCTCCATCTGGGACAGGATCACCGAGCGCGAGGTGTCGCGAGCCTGGGACTGGCTGTTGAAAATGGCCATGTTGTCGGACATCAGCCGGTCATACCCCTTGGGCATGTTGCTGAAATCGGGCTGGCGCTCCTCTGCCAGGGCGCGCAGGCGCTCGGCCTTGATCAGCAGGGTGGCTTCGCGGGCCCTGGTCTGCTCCAGGTCGGAGATGGCCTGGGCGGCATTGAGCCGGACGATTGGTGCCCCCGCTTCAACCAGATCGCCGTCGCGGGCCAGAATATCCTGGACAATCCCACCTTCCAGATGCTGCACCGCCTGGACCTGGCCTGTGGGGATGATTTGCCCCTCGGCGGTAGCGATTTCCGGAACGTCGGTGAACGAGGCCCAGACCACGAAGGCAGCCGTGGTGGTGCTGGCCAGCAGCATGGTGAAGCGGATCAGGCCCGAGGTTCCGCTTTCTTCCAGTACCAGGGCCTGGGCGAGATGGCGCGACTGCCGGTTGGACAGCTTGACCAGGGACTTTCCGGTCGCGGCGGCCTGCGGCGTCTTGTCGGGCTGAGGGACGTTGACCAGGCTCTGGCCGGGGTTCGAATTCGTGCTCATGTCAGATCAGATCCGGCGGTATGCGGGCCCGGACCTCTTCGGCCGGACCTGCGAGACGCAGATAACCGCCATCGAACACCAGGATACGGTCGGCGACGCGCAAGTGACTGGGGCGATGGGTAACCATGAAGATGGTGGACTGGCCACGGAAATTCTCGACCGACTGCATGAAGGTACGGTCGCCCTCGAAATCAAGGCCGTTGACCGGCTCGTCGAACAGCATGATCGGGCTGCGCTTGAGATAGCCGCGCGCCAGGGACAGTTTCTGGACGAAGCTGGTGGGCAGATGCTCGGATGCGCCCTCGCCGATGCGGGTCTCGAGGCCACGCGGCAGGCTCATGATCTCCTCCCAGACGTCGGCCTGATCACAGGCCCAGCGGATGTCCGCATCGGTGGCGGTGGGATGGGCCAGGCGCAGGTTCTGCGCCACGGTGCCAAAGAACAGATTACACTGTTGCGGCGTGTACGAGATCATGTGCCGCATCTCGATGGGGTCGATCTGGCGGATATCGGTGGCGTCGATCTTCACGGCGCCGGCCTGGGGCGTGTAAAGGCCGAGAAGCACCTTGAGGATGGTTGACTTGCCCGAGCCGTTGCGGCCGGTGACGCAGACCACCTCGCCCGGCTCGACCTCGAAGGATACGCCGACCAGGGCCGGGTCGGACTCGTTATTATAGCGCAACGAGACGCGGGAAAAGACCACGCGCCCCTTGATGTTCTTCAGCGGCGCCACGATGGCCTTGGGGTCGCGCTCGGGCTTGATACCCATCAGGCCGTCGATCTGGCGGATGGACCCCCTCACCTGCTCCACCCGCTGCAGCATGGTGAAGCCGGTCTGGAGCGGCGACAGCACGCGCCACACCAGCATCATGGCCGCGATCAGGCCGCCGATGGACAGCGCGCCGTCGATGACGCCCAGCACACCCACCATGATGGTCGCCAGACCCGACGAGATGATCAGAATATTGGAGCCGGTGCTGATGGCCACGGCGAACATGCCGTTCTTGAACCCACCCATGGCCGCGCGGGCCGACATGTCGCGGTAGCGCTTGACCCAGGTGTGTTCGGCGGCGGCCAGCTTGACGGCACGCATTTTGCCCAGCGCCTCGACCAGGAATTCCTGGCGCCGCGAGCCGGCCCGCGAGGCGATGCCGACATTCTTGCGCACCACGGGCATCACCGCCCAGCCGCCCACCAGGAACAGCATGGTGCCGACCACGGGCACCAGGGCGATCACCCCGCCCAGCAAGGCGATGACGGTGAAATAGAAGATGGCGAAGGGCAGTTCCATGAACACCGTGGCCAAGGGTCCGGTGAAGAATTCGCGCACCGACTCGAAGTCCTTGATGCGGGCCACCTGGGCGCCAATGGTCGCCCGTTCCGTGAAACCGGGCGGCAATGCCAGGATGTGCTGGAAGATATTGTTGCCCATGATGTTGTCGAGACGGGCGCCGACGAAGGCCAGAATGCGGGCGCGGACCTCGCGCAGAACGGCATCGGCGGCCAATGCCATGGTGACGCCGATGGAGAGCGACACCAGCATGGAGTACGACTCGGCGCCGATCACCTTGTCGTAAACCGACATGGTGAACAGCGGCGTGCCCAGCGAGAAGACGTTGAGCACGAAGGTCACGAAGAACGCCTGCCAATACAGGGGACGGAAGCGCTCCAGCACGCTCTTGAACCAGCTGGCCGGCTTGGCGGCGGCGGCATCCCCTCCCAGGTTTGTAAAAAAATAGGCCGTCCCCACCACGCCGACCGTATCGAACTTGACGGTCAGTCCCTGGGAGCTGTCGAAGACTTCCGCCTCGCCATCGTCGGCGATCTTCTTGACCACCAGGGCGTGGCTCTCATCGGGCAGGAACAGGCAGGGCAGCAGCCGGGGGTCGATGACTTCCAGTTCCAGGCGCTCGGGGCGGCTGGAAAAATTCAGTGTCGCCATGACGTTGCGCAGACCGGTAAGGTCCAGGTCATTGGCGAAGTGCGGCAGGGATTCCGCCACGTGGCGGGGATCGCCTTTCCACCCAAGGGACTTCAGCAGCGGCAGCAGGCAGGCGGCCAGATCCGAGGCGGCAGAAAAGCCGCCCAAGGCGTTTTGCGCCAGCTGCTGCTCATACTGTTCGATCGCCTGCTGATTGGGCTTGTGCGACGGGGTGAAATTGGCCGCTGCGGTCATGCCGGCCCCCCTTGCGGCAACAGCCCGGCCGGCATGTCAGGGGTCATGGGCCGTTCCTCTCGCGGAGCCTTGGCGATCAGCGTCCCATCCTTGAGGTCGAACACGCGGTCGGCCAGCTTGACCAGCGACGGGCGCGGCGTCACCAGGACCAGGGTACGCTTGCCTTTGGCCCGCTCCAGCCAGACGCGCAGGAAGTTGTCGCCGGTAGTGTCCACCGCCGTATTGGCTTCGTCGAACAACACCACCCGGGGATTGTTGACCAGGGCGCGGGCGATGGCGATGCGCTGCTTGATGCCACGCGGCAGGGAATCATAGGCGCCATCGCCCACCGGGGTGTCGTAGCCCAGGGCCATGGTCGCCACCACTTCGTCCAGGCCGAGCAGCGCGGCGGTCTCCACCGCCACGTCGTCGAACTCCTTGCGGAACATGGTGATGTTCTGAAGGATCGTGCCCTGGAACAGCACGCCCATCTGCGGCAGAAAGGCGATGTGGTCGCGCACGCTCTGTGGCTCGAACATGGTCATGGGCTGACCGTCGACCAGCACCTCTCCGGTGGTTGGCTTGATGGCCCCTTGCATCAGGGTCAGCAACGTGGTCTTGCCACTGCCGTTCCCGCCGGAAATGGCAATACACTCGCCCTCGCGGATATCGATGGAGGCGTGCTGGATGATGACCGGCAGCTTTTCCCCGTAGCGGAAAGTGCAGTCCTTCAGCTCCAGCGCCCCCTTGGGCGAGGTCATCTTGGGCAGGCCCTTGGCCGATTCCGGCTTCAGCTTGAACAGTTCGCTGAGACGGTGGCGGGCCAGCATGAAGGACTGGAAGCGGGTCCACACCCCCAGCGCCTTCTGGATGGGCGCCATGGCCCGGCCGGCCAGCATGGAGCACGCCGCCAGACCGCCGGTGGTCATCTCGCCGTTGAGAACCACCAGGGCTCCGAACATGGCGACGCAGACGGTGGTGGCCTGGGAGAAGAACGACGAGACACCCATGGCGGTCGACGAGTTCAGCGCCACCTGATAGGCACCCTCGGCGCAGGTCTCCTGCAGGCGTTCGTAGCGGCGCACCATCTGCGCCTCCATGGCGAAGGCCTTGACGCTGTGAATGCCGCCCAACACCTCGATGATGAAGTTGAAACGCCTGTCGTCGGCAATCATGCGTTTTTGCAGCGCGCCGCGCAGCTTGCCGCCCAGGATGATGGCCGTGACGCAGAACAGCACCAGGATGGTGATGGGCACGAAGACCAGAATGCCGCCCATCATGGCCACCAGGCTGAGATACAGAATGGCGAACGGCAGATCCAGCAGGGTCAGCATGGCCTGCCCGGCATAGAACTCGCGCACCGTCGCCAGGGAGTTCATGCGCTCGAGATGGGCGCCGGAACCATCCTTCTCGAACTCGTCGACACCGGCCATCACAAGATGGTTCAGGGCGGTGCAGCCGGCATTGTGCTCGAACTTGGCCCCCACCCAGCCGGTGATCCACGAACGGCAGAAATTCAGGGTGGATTCCAGCAGCAGGGCGCCCAGCACGGCGCCCATCAGGAACACCATGGTCCCCACCGACTTGTTGGGAAGAATGCGGTCGTAGACCTGCAGCAGGGCCATGGGCAGCGCCAGGCCGAGAATATTGAGGAACAACGACGCCATGGCGAGGTCGAACAGGTTGCTCTTCAATGTGGACAGGGAAGCGATGCTGAACGCCGGGGCGTCGGCTGCACTCTGCTGTCCGGCCGCGGGATCACTCATTGCGTAAGCACCACGGGCTGCACGCCGCGCTCCCTCAAACACCAACAAAACCGCCGCCCCCGGCCCCCGTCGGCAAGCGGGAGAATAGCGCCTCGGATCCGTAATAACCACAAGATATTGGTTATAATTTGTAGCGGAAGACTGGCCTTCAGGCTGGGGCGCGCACTATGATGGCCACTGCCCACAAAGCGTCCCAGAGCGAGAACGGTTCCTTGAGCCAACATACCAAAACGCCCCTGCCGGCCAGCATCGAAACGATCGCCAAGCTGATCGCCATCGACACTACAAGTTACAAGACTAATTTACAGTTAATCGATCTGGTGGACAAAATCCTTTCCGGTCTTGGGGCTTCTGTCCGTAGGACTTGGGACGAGTCCAAGAACAAAGCGAACATCTTCGCCACAATTGGCCCCAGTGATGTTCCGGGAATTGTCCTGTCCGGGCATACGGATGTCGTTCCCGTCGACGGACAGGACTGGTCTAGAGACCCCTTCCACCTTGTCCAAGCCGACGGCAAATTGTATGGCCGCGGCACCGCCGACATGAAAAGCTTCATTGCCATCTGTCTGGCCATGGCGCCTCAATTCGCCGCCGCGCCCCTGCGCATGCCGGTCCACTTCGCCTTTTCCTATGACGAAGAAGTGGGCTGTGTCGGCGTCCGCCGGCTGATCGACGATCTCGCCCATCTGCCGGTGCGCCCGGCCCTTTGCATCGTCGGCGAGCCCACCGACATGAAGGCGGTGATCGGCCACAAGGGCAAGAAGAGTGTCCGTTGCCATGTGGAGGGCCACGAATGCCACTCGGCCCTCAACCATCAGGGCGTCAACGCCATTGAGATCGCCGCCGAAATGGTTACCCGCCTGCGCGCCCTGCAGCGCCGCATCCGGGAACAGGGGCCCTTCGACCTTGGCTATCAGCCGCCCTATACCACCGTTCATACCGGCACCATGCAGGGGGGCACGGCGCTGAACATCGTGCCGAAATCATGCTCCTTCGAGTTCGAGATTCGCAATCTGCCCGATCACGACCCGGAGACCCTGATGGCCGAGGTCCGGGGCTGGGCCCAGGATCTGGTGCCCGAGATGCTGGCGGTCAGCGAAGCCAGCGGCATCACCCTGGACGAGCACAACTCGACCCCCGGCCTCGGCATGGACGAAATGGATGCGGCGGTGCGTCTGGTCTGCGCCCTGTCGGGCGCCAATCAGACCAGCAAGGTGGCCTTCACCACCGAGGCCGGGCTGTTCCAACAGGCCGGCATTCCGGCGGTGGTGATCGGCCCCGGCAGCATCACCCAGGCCCACCGGCCCGACGAGTTCATCACCCTGGAGCAGGTGGCCCAGTGCGAGGATTTCCTGCGGCGCCTGCTGGCGCATATGTGCTGAGAGGGCGCTACTCGATCACCGCCTGAAGCGAGGTCCAGGTTCCCGGGGTGGGCGCCAGGAGTAGACAGCCCTCTTCCGCCCTGGGGCGGTAGGGGCGGCCGTCGGTCAGGGCGGCGTGGCCGCCGGCTTCGGCGTGGATCAGGACGCCCGCCGCATGATCCCAAGGCATCAGGCGGTTGTAATGGGCGAAATGCAGCCGTCCGGTGACCAGATCGATATAATCGTGGGCGGCGCTGCCCTTGCGGCCGGTCTTGGCCACCAGGGAGGCCAGACGCCCGGAGCGCTTGACCGAACCGGTCAGGTCCGACAGCGGCGCCGCTGGCAGGACGGCCAGGCGCTGTGACCCGGCCCAGGCGCCGCCGCCCAGTTCGGCGGTGATCATCCGCTCGCCCAGGGGGTCGAGGATCCATCCCGCCACGGTCACGCCATCCCTGACCAGGGCGACGATAACGGCGAAGCGGGCGTTGCCCTTGGCGAAATTGCCGGTTCCGTCCACCGGATCGATGATCCAGACGCCGCCTTCGCCCTCCAGCACCGTCAGCAGGGCGGGATCGGCGGCCACCGCCTCTTCACCCACCACCTTCGAGCCCGGCAGAAGGTCGCGCAAGCGGCGGGTCATCACCCGTTCCGCTTCCGTATCGGCCTCGGTGACCAGCTCGCCGGGCCGCTTCTCGTGGATCTGGCCGGCGGACAGATTCTTGAACCGCGGCAGGATTTCCTCGGCCGCCGTCTCGCGGATGATGGAGGCCACTTTGTCGAAATCCATCAATGCCCCCTGCCCTCGGCCTTGCGCTGATGAAAGCGTTTGACGTCGGCGGGATCAAGCTTGACCCTCATGAAGGCCTGGGCCTCGTCATCGCGCCGGGCCACCACTTCGCCATGGCGGTACAGCCAGGCGATGGAGGCGCCGTCGCCCAGGGACAGGGCGACGTCGATGGTCTCGCGGGCATGGCCCAGCCGGCGGTCGAGTTCGGCCAGCAACTCGTCCACGCCCTGGCCGGTGACCGCCGAGAGGGCCATGACGCCCTCGCGGCGCCGTGCCTGATTGAGCACCTCCTGGCGCCGCTCGTCGTCGAGCAGGTCGATCTTGTTGAGCGCCTCCACCAGGCCACGGTCCACCACCTCGGCCAGCCCCAGTTCCTTCAGCACCGTGTCCACATCGGCGGCCTGGGCCTCGGTATCGGGGTGGGAAACGTCGCGCACATGCACCACCACGTCGGCCTCCAGCACCTCCTCCAGGGTGGCGCGGAAGGCGGCGACCAGTTCATGGGGCAGGTCCGAGATGAAGCCCACGGTGTCCGACAGAATGATCTTGCGCCCCGACGGCAGCACCAGATCGCGCATGGTGGGGTCCAGGGTGGCGAACAGCATGTCCTTGGCCAGCACCTCGGCCCGGGTCAGCTGGTTGAACAGCGTCGACTTGCCGGCATTGGTGTAGCCCACCAGGGCGACGATGGGGTAAGGCACCCGGCGGCGCGCCTTGCGGTGCAGGTCGCGGGTCCGCTTGACGTCCTCCAGCTCGCGCTCCAGCTTGACGATGCGCTCGCCGATCATGCGGCGGTCGGCCTCGATCTGGGTCTCGCCGGGGCCGCCCAGGAAGCCGAAGCCGCCGCGCTGGCGCTCCAGATGGGTCCAGGACCGCACGAGGCGCGAGCGCTGGTAGGACAGTGCCGCCAGTTCCACCTGCAGCGTGCCCTCGCGGGTCCGCGCCCTTGCGCCGAAGATTTCCAGAATCAGGCCGGTGCGGTCGATGACCTTGCAGCCCCAGGCCTTTTCGAGGTTGCGCTGCTGCACCGGCGTCAGATGGCCGTCGACCACGGCCAGGGCGATATCACGCTCCTCGACCAGTTCGGCCAGACGCTCGACCGCACCCTTGCCGATCAGGGTGGCGGGCCGCACCTTGGAGACGTTCACCGCCTCGGCGGCGACGATGTCCAGATTGATGGCCCCGGCCAGCCCCACCGCCTCGGCCAACCGGGCCTCGGGCAGGCGGTTGCCCTCCCCGCCCTTGAAGGCGGGGTGGACGACCATGGCGCGGCTGGGCGCCGTTTTCTGGGAACCGGGCTCTCCCACCTATTCTTCGCCGTTTTCCTTGATCGGGGGCTCGAACAGAGAGATGGGGGTCGACGGCATCACCGTCGAGATGGCGTGCTTGTAGACGAGCTGCGTATGCCCGTCCCGACGCAGCAGCACCGAGAAGTTGTCGAACCAGGTGACGATACCCTGGAGCTTCACGCCGTTGACCAGGAAGATGGTGACGGGCGTCTTGTTCTTGCGGATGAAGTTGAGGAACACATCCTGCACATTTTGCGACTTTTCGGCGGACATGATTGGAATCCGTTCTTATTGGCCAGTCTTGATTATTGGAGTGCGGCTAGGCACCTACCCCGCTTAAGCCCCTGTCGTTACCACCAAATCCAACAGATGGGAACCTATAGTTCGCGGACAAGATGGAAGAGGTCCATGCAGGCGGAAAGAAAGCAGACCGGCGGATGGGCGAATTCGCCGTCGCCAGGAGCCTCGGGCCGCATGACGATGGGCGTGCACCCGGAATTGACGGCGCAATGGGTGTCGATGGGCGAATCGCCCACGAACCACACATCCGGCCCGGCTCCGATTCCGGTGCCGGCCAGGGCGAGATGAACCGGTGCCGCCGCCGGCTTGTCGGCCTCGGCGTCGTCGGCGCCCACCAGACGGACGAAATGCCCGTCCCAGCCCATGATCTCGGCTTCCTTGCGCAGAAAGCCACCACGCTTGTTGCTGACCACCGCCAGGACGACCCCTTCCCGCCTCAGCCCAGCCAGCATCTCGGCGGCACCCGGCAGCGGGTTCAGATAGTCCAGATGGATATCCGAAAAGCTTTTGGTGAAGACGTCGCGGGCCTCGGGCCAGCGTTCGCCGAACATGGCGGGAAAGGAATCGCGCATGGAGGCCGCCACCCGCTCGCGGGTCTCGTCCAGGCTCCATTCCGGCATGCCGAAATGGCGAAAGGTCATGTTGTAGGATTCCTGGATGCACACCCAGGAATCCACCAGGGTATTGTCCCAGTCGAAGATGATGGCCCGCGGACGGGTCAGAGGCGTCCCAGGCATCAGAAATATTCCAGCCGGACCGAGAACATCTTCTCGACCTTCTTCACCGCGTCGGCGGTGGCGAACAGAATGACGCGGTCGCCGGGATGGATGACCGTGCTGCCCCGGGGACTCACCACCTTGCCGTCATGGACCACGGCCCCCAGCAGCACGCCGGCCGGCAGCTTGACGTCACGCAGCGGCTTGCCCACCAGGGACGAGGTCTCCAGGGCATCGGCCTCGATCAGCTCGCCGAAGCCCTCGTGCAGGGAGTGCACGGCGTGGATGCGGCCCCGGCGCACATGCTGGAGAATGTTGGAAACGGTGATGGCCCGGGGATTGATGGCCACATCGATGCCCAGCGGCGCCACCAGCGAGTTGTAGGTGGTCTTGTTGATCAGCGCCATGGTGCGGCGGCAGCCATAGCGCTTGGCCAGCAGGCCCGACAGGATGTTGGTCTCGTCGTCGTTGGTGACCGCCACCACCGCCTCGGCGGCGCCCACTGAAGCTTCTTCCAGAATCTCGGGGTCCAGGGCATCGCCGTGAATGACCACGGTATGGCCCACCGCCTTGGCCACGAACTCGGCGCGCTCCTTGTTGGACTCGATCACCTTGATGGAGGTGCCGGGCCGCGATTCCTCGAGCTGCTGCGCCAGGAACAGGCCGATATTGCCGCCGCCGAAGATGACGATGCGGCGCGCTTCCTGGTCTTCGCGGCCAAAGGCCGACAGGGCGCGGTCCACATGGGCGGTATCGACGACGAAATAAACCTCGTCGCCTTCCTGCATCTGGTCTTCCGAGGTGGGAACGATGGCCTTGCCGTCCCGGACGATGCCGATGATGACGATGGCTAGATCGGGGAACAGCACGGTCAGCTGGCGCAGCGGGGTATTGATCAGCGGACATTGCGCGGTGCAGCGCACGCCGATCAGCCGCACCTTGTCGCCCACCAGCGGAATCACGTCGATGGCGCCCGGCACCTGAAGGCGCTTGGCGATGGCGCGGGCCACCTCGATCTCGGGGCTGATGATGACGTCGATGGGCAGATGCTCACGCGAGAACAGGTTGGCCCAGAGGGGAGCCAGATAGGCCTGGCTGCGCACGCGGGCGATCTTGGTCGGCACGTTGAACAGCGAGTGGGCCACCTGGCAGGCGACCATGTTGACCTCGTCGGCGGCGGTGACCGCGATGATCATGTCGGCATCGCCGGCCCCCGCCTGCTCGAGCACCGCCGGATGGGAGGCGAAGCCCAGCACCACCTGGACGTCCAGGGTGTCGCTGACCCTGCGGATCAGTTCGGGCCGCTGGTCGATGATGGTGACGTCGTTGTTCTCGCCCGCCAGATAGTGGGCGATGTTGAAGCCGACCTGGCCGGCGCCGCAGACTATGACCTTCATTTCTTTTCGTCCGTGTTGACGCCAAGCAGCTTGAGCTTGCGGTGAAGGGCCGAGCGCTCCATGCCGACAAAGGCCGCGGTGCGCGAGATATTGCCGGCGAAACGATTGACCTGGGCCAGCAGGTATTCCCGCTCGAACAGTTCACGCGCCTCGCGCAGCGGCAGGGTCATGATCTCGCTGGATTTCTCCCAGCGCAAGACGGCGGGGGTGATGGCGCCGATCTCGCCGGGCAGCATGTCGGCGCGGATGGCTTCGCGCTGGTCGCCGGGCGCCATGATCAGCAGCCAGTCCATGACGTTCCTGAGCTGGCGGACGTTGCCCGGCCAGTCATAGGCCTGCAGCGCCGCCATGGCGTCCTCGCCCACCATGCGGGGCTGCACGCCAGCGGCAGCGGCGGCCATGGTCATGAAGTGGCGGGCCAGCAGCGGAATATCCTCGCGCCGGTCGCGCAGGCTCGGCATCTTCACCGGCACCACGTTGAGCCGGTAATACAGATCCTCGCGGAAGTGGCCGGCGGTCATCTCCGACTGAAGATCGCGGTTGGTGGAGGCGATGACGCGCACATCCACCTCGACCCGCTTGCCGCCGCCGATCCGTTCGAACATCTGGTCCTGCAGGACCCGGACGATCTTGCCCTGGGTCTCCAGCGGCATGTCGGCGACCTCGTCCAGCAGCAAGGTGCCGCCGTGGGCCTGCTCGAAGGTGCCGACCTTGCGGGGGCTGTCCGGGCCGTCGAGCCCGTGCTCGGTGCCGAACAGCTCCATCTCCATGCGGTCGGGATGCATGGCGGCGCAGTTGAGGACCACGAAGGGGCCGTCGGCGCGGCGCGAGCGGGCGTGAATCTGCCGCGCTACCACTTCCTTGCCCGACCCGGCCGGGCCGGTGATCAGCACGCGGGAATTGGTGGGCCCCACCTTTTCCACCGCCTGGCGGACCTGAAGGATACCCACCGCATTGCCGACCAATTCCCCGCCCGAGCCGGAGCGCAGGCGCAATTCCTCGTTCTCGCGCCGCAGCCGCGCCGCCTCGACGGCGCGCTCCACCACCAGCAGCAGCCGGTCAGCCTTGAACGGCTTCTCGATGAAGTCGTAGGCGCCCTGCTTGATGGCCTGAACGGCGGTCTCGATATTGCCGTGGCCCGAGATCATCACCACCGGGACTTCCGGATTGTCGCGCTTGATGGCGTCGAGCACCTCGAGCCCATCCAGGCGCGAGCCCTGCAGCCAGATGTCCTGGATGACCAGATTGGGCCGCCGGGCGCGGATTCCCTCGAGCGCCTCGTCCGAATTGGCGGCCTCGCGGGTGTTGTGCCCCTCGTCCTCGAGGATACCGGCGATCAAGGCCCGGATGTCGGCCTCGTCGTCGACGATCAGGATGTCATGCGCCATGGGTTACCGTGTTTTCGCCGGTTGCCTGGGATTGCTGCTGCTCGGAGGACGGGAAGACCAGTCCGATCCGCGCGCCCCCCCCAGGCGCGTCCTCAAGATACAGATCACCGCCGTGGTCTTCCATGATCTTCTTGACGATGGCCAGCCCCAAGCCGGTGCCCTTGGTCCGGGTGGTAACGTAGGGCTCGGTCAGCCGTTCCCGGTTCTCGGTGGGCAGGCCCTTGCCGTTATCCTCGACAGTGACCACCAGCCGGTCCGAATGGGAAACGAGGCTGAGGGCGATGCGGCCACGCGGCGCCTCCGGGTCGTCGCGGCCCTGGATGGCCTCGACGGCATTCTTTAAAAGATTGGTCAGCGCCTGGCCGATCAGCCGGCTGTCGCACAGCACCGGAACCTTGCCGTCCGGCAGGTGATGGACGAACTCCACGCCGGGATTGCCGGTACGCTGCAGGAACATGGCCTGACGGCAGATGTCGTTGAGGTCGTCGGGCTTGATCTGCGGCGCCGGCATGCGGGCGAAGGACGAAAACTCGTCGACCATGCGCCCGATATCGCCAACCTGGCGGACGATGGTCTCCACCAGATTGACGTAAGTCTCAGGATCGCTTTGTATCTCCTTGAGATACTTACGTTTCAAGCGCTCCGCCGACAGCTGGATCGGGGTCAGCGGATTCTTGATCTCATGGGCGATGCGCCGCGCCACATCCGCCCAGGCGGCGGTGCGCTGGGCCGAGACCAGCTCGGTGATGTCGTCGAAGGTCACCACATAGCCGATGATCTCGGATTCCAGGCGTTCGGCCGCGACGCGGACCAGCAGGATACGGCTTCGCCCTCCGGCGGTGGACAGGCGCACCTCGCGCTGGACCAGCTTTTCGGGCCGGCGGATGGCTTCGTCCAGGGACTCGGACAGCTCGGGGATGACGTCGCGGATGTCCTGGCCCACATTGTCGTCGAGATTGATGCCGATCAGTTCGCCCGCCGAGCGGTTGGGCAGATGGATACGGCCCGCGGCGTCCAGGCCGATGACGCCCGAAGACACGCCGGCCAGCACCGTCTCAGTGAAGCGGCGGCGCTCGTCCAGCTCGCGGTTGGCGTCCACCAGATCCTGGCGCTGGCTGGAAAGCTGGTGGGTCATGCGGTTGAAGGCGCGGCTGAGCACGCCGATCTCGTCGGCGGCATCCTCGGCTACCCGGGCATCGAGATCGCCGGAGCGCACCTTCTCGGCGGCGTCGATCAGCCGCCCGATGGGCGTGGCCAGCCTCACCGCCATGGACACGCCGACCCAGATGGCGGTCAGCACCAGCAGCAGCGCCACGATGGCAAAGATCAGCGAGAAGGCCTGTTCCAGCCCCGACAGGCGCCCCTCCAGATTCTCGTACTGCGCCACCGCCTCGGAGGTCTTGGCCATATGGCCGATCACCTTGGGATCGACGAAGCGGCCCACGTACAAGAAGGTGTCGCCGAACAGGCCCTGAAGCTGGACCAGGGCCTTGACCCGGTCCTCGCCCGCCCCGGACAGCACCACCACGTCGCCGCTGCGCGCCTTGTCCAGGGCCCAGGCGGGAATCTGGTCGATGCTGGCCTCGACCGCGAAGATCAGCCCCGAGCGGGCCAGGATATTGCCGCGGGTATCGAAGACGATGGCCTCGGTCAGGCCGCGGATGGCCGCCTGGGTACCGACGAACTGGGCGAAATGCTGGGGCGAGCGCAGCAGGAGCGGCCCCTCGCGGTTGATGTCGTTGGCCATGGCCAGGGCATCGCCGCCGATGATGCGCTTGTGCTCCTCCAGATAGGCATGGGCGACTTCAAGCGAGGCCTGCAGCGCGGTGCGAACCCGGTCCGAGAACCAGCTTTCCACCCCGTACTTGAAAAAGGCGGTGGAGCCGACGCTCATCAGCACCGAAGGCGTCACCGCCACCAGGGCGAACAGCATGATGAAGCGCAGATGCAGCTTGGAGCCGGAGGCTCCCCGCCGGCGGGCCTTGAGCACGTCCAGCACCCGGAACCCGACCACCGCGCCCAGGGCGGCCAGCAGAATGCCGTCGGTGGCCAGCAGCGACAGCACGATGCGGGAATCAGGCCCCGCGGGACCGGCGCCGCCGCCGCCCATCACCCAAACCGTGGCGACGATGGCCGGTACGGAGGCGAAGGTCAGCCCATAGGCTAGGCGACGCGCCAGATCGACCCGGCGGGCCCAGTGTCGTATGCGGCGGCCGAACGCCATTTACTTGAGGCCACGGCTGATCTGGATATCCAGGTCCTTGATCTTCTTGCGCAAGGTGTTGCGGTTGACGCCCAGCAGATGGGCCGCCTTGATCTGATTGCCGCGTGTCGCTTCCAGCGCGATGGTGACCAGGGGGCGCTCCACCTCGCGTAGAACCCGGTCATAGACCCCGGCGGGTGGCAAGCCGTCGCCGTGATTGCCAAAATACTCGCGCAGGTGACGCTCCACCGTGGCCGACAGCCCTTCTCCCTCGACGCCGCCGCTGATGGCGTCGGCGTGGGGTGTGCCCCCCACCAGTTCCTGCTCGATAACCTCGATGCCGATCACTTCCTGGGAATACAGCGCCGCCAGGCGGCGGACCAGATTCTCCAGCTCGCGCACATTGCCCGGCCAACGGTGCTTGCGCAGCCTGTCCATGGCCTGGCCGTCGATGGTCTTGCTGGGCAGGCCCTCGGCTCCCGCCTGGGCCAGGAAGTGGCGGATCAGTTCCGGAATGTCCTCGGACCGCTCGCGCAACGGCGGCAGGCGGATGGGCACCACGTTGAGGCGGTAGAACAGATCCTCGCGGAACAGGCCCTGGCGGATCAGCTGGGTCAGGTCGCGGTGGGTGGCGGCGACGATGCGCACATTGGCGCGAATGGGAGTGCGCCCGCCCACGGTGGTGTACTCGCCCTCCTGCAGCACGCGCAGCAGGCGGGTCTGAGCCTCGGGTGGCATGTCGCCGATCTCGTCGAGGAACAAGGTGCCGCCCTCGGCCTGCTCGAAGCGGCCGGCGGCCCGCTGGGTGGCGCCGGTAAAGGCGCCTTTCTCGTGGCCGAACAGTTCGCTTTCGATCAGTTCACGCGGAATGGCCGCCATGTTGATGGCGACGAAGGGACCGTTGCGGCGCTTGCCGTAATCGTGCAGCGCCCGGGCCACCAGTTCCTTGCCGGTTCCCGACTCGCCGGTGATCATCACCGACAGGTCGGTGCTCATCAGCCGCGCCAGGGTGCGGTAGATCTCCTGCATGGCGGGCGAGCGGCCGATCAGCGGCAGCTTCTCCTCGTCCTCGCCGCCGGCGGCCTCGGTGGGCGCGGCACGCGGCGTCGACAGGGCGCGGCCGACCACATTGACCAGTTCCTTCAGGTCGAAGGGCTTGGGCAGGTATTCGAAGGCGCCGCGCTGGGTGGCCTTGACGGCGGTCAGCAGGGTGTTCTGGGCGCTCATGACGATGATGCGCAGTTCGGGGCGGATCTTCTTCATGCGCGGCAGCAGGTCCAGCCCGCTCTCGTCGGGCATCACCACGTCGGTGATCACCAGATCGCCCTCGCCTTCCGACACCCAGCGCCACAGGGTCGAAGCGTTGCCGGTGGTCCGGACCTCGTAGCCGGCCCGGCCCAGCGCCTGGGACAGCACCGTGCGGATGCCGCGATCGTCATCGGCCACCAGAATGGTGGCGGTGGTGGTGGTTGTCATGGTGCTCACTTGCCATCCCCATCCTGGACCATGGGCAGCATCACCCGGAAAATGGTCCGCCTCGGCACGCTGTCGAATTCGATCACGCCCCCGTGATCACCGATGATCTTGGCCACCAGGGCCAGTCCCAGCCCGCTGCCCGACGTCTTGGTGGTGACGAAGGCGTCGAACAGATTGGGTTTCAGATCCTCGGGGATGCCGGGGCCGTTGTCCTGGATGCTCACCACCAGCGGCAGGTGGCGGCGCGTTTCGCTGCCCGGCAGGGCCAGACGGACTCCGTGCTGATAGCCGGTGGACAGGACGATCTCGCCCCCCTCCTCCGGCACCGCCTCGGCGGCGTTCTTCACCAGGTTCAGGAACACCTGCACCAACTGGTCGCGATCGCCCAGCACCGGCGGCAGGGAGGGGTCGTAATTCTCGATGATCCGCACCGAACGGGCGAATCCGGCCTCGGAGATGCGGCGCACATGCTCCAGTACCCGGTGGATGTTGACGGCGCTACGCTCCACCGAGGGATTATCCGAGAAGGCTTCCATGCGGTCGACCAGGGCCACGATGCGGTCCGCCTCGTCGCAGATCAGCCGGGTCAGGACGCGGTCGTCCTCGCCGGCATTCTGCTCCAGCAATTGGGCGGCGCCCCGGATGCCCGACAGCGGGTTCTTGACCTCGTGGGCCAGGATGGCGGCCATGGCGCTGACCGAGCGCGCCGCGTTGCGGCTGGTCAGCTGGGCGCCGATCTTCAGCGCGATAGACTGCTCGTGCAGGCTGATCACCACGGCGCCGGCCGTCTCGATGATCGGCGAGACCTGGACGGTGACGGTGCGGTGCCCGGTGCGTGGCGTGTCCAGGGTCACGCCGTGCTCGGCCACCGAGAAATTGCCGTCGCGGGCCTGGGTGACCAGGGCCAGCAGCGGCGAATCCGGCGGCAGGAAGTCGGTGACGGGATGACCGATCAAATAAGCGGCGCCGCAGGCGAACAATTGCTCGGCGGCGCCATTGGCGTAGCGGATGACGTTCTGGCGATCCACCGCCACCACGGCGGCGCCCAGGGCGCTCAGCACCGTGGTCGGGTCGAAGGTGGAGCCGGACAAGCCGCGCTTCAAAGCCGAGACGATGGGGATGGGCATCAGGCGGCGGCCTTTTCCAGCAGAGGTGCATAGAATTCGGTGATGGCCAGGCGCAACTGGTCGGGATCATTGGTGCGGTTGACCTCGGCCCGGAACTCGGCCGACCCCGGCAATCCCTTGGAGTACCAGGCCATGTGCTTGCGGGCGATGCGCACGCCCGGTTCGGAACCGTAATGGGACAGCATGGCGTCCAGGTGTTCCAGCATGATCTGCAACTGCTCGGCTCGCGACGGGTCGGGTAGCCGCTCGCCGGTGGCGAGGTAATGGGCCACCTGCCCCGGCAGCCACGGACGGCCGTAAGTGCCCCGCCCGATCATCACCCCGTCGGCGCCGGACAATTCCAGCATGCGGACGGCATCGTCGATGCTCTCCACATCGCCATTGCCGATCACGGGAATGGAGACGGCCCGCTTGACCTCGCCGATGAAGGCCCAGTCGGCCTGGCCTGTGTACATCTGATTGCGTGTCCGCCCGTGCACGGTGACCATGCGGATGCCGCACTCCTCCGCCACCCTGGCCAGACTGGGCGCGTTGCGGCTGTTCATGTCCCAGCCGGTGCGCATCTTCAGCGTGACGGGGATATCCACCGCCTTGACCACGGCGGTCAGGATGCGGGCCGCCAGATTCTCGTTGCGCATCAGGGCCGAGCCGGCCTCGCCCTTCAGCGCCACCTTCTTGACCGGGCAGCCCATGTTGATGTCGATGATGGCGGCGCCCAGATCCTGGTTCAGTTTCGCCGCCTCGGCCATCACCTTGGGCTCGCAGCCGGCCAGTTGCACCGACATGGGAAATTCCTCGGCGGTGTGCTGGGCCATCTGCATGGTCTGGCGGTTCTGGCGGATCATCGCCTGACTGGCGATCATCTCGGACACCACCAGTCCGGCGCCCAGGCGCTTGACCAGCCGGCGGTTGGGCATGTCCGTGACCCCGGCCATGGGAGCCAGGATGACCGGGTTCTCCAGGGTCACCGATCCGATGGAGATGCTCTTGCGTGTGTGCTGTGCCATGGCTGCGTATTTATTATGCAGACGCCGCACAATGCAATGGCAAAAGCTGCCTGCAAAAAAAGCAATTCGCTAGGGCAGCAGAACCTGTGTCACGAATTTCACCCCGGGATAGGCCAGGGTCAGCAGCAGGTAGGACAGCAGGACCACGCGGGCGGCCACCCGGCCTCGCACGCCGCACACCCGATGCCCGATGAGCAACGCCCCGATCAGGGCGAAGGCCAGCAGCGACAGCAGGATCTTGTGGGACAGGGCCAGCACGGTCCCGGTCTCGAAATACTGGGTGGCCATGCCGGTGGCCAGCCCAAGGCCCAGAACGGCCTCCGAGGCCAGCAACAGGCGCCCGGCCAGGCCTTCGCTGTCCGCGACGCTGGGCAGCATGCGGGTCAATTGGGTGGGGGCCTTGCGCTTCAGGGCGCGCTCCTGCAGGAAAGTGGCCAGCGACGCCACCGCCGCCAGGGTCAGCAGGGCGTAGGTCAGGACCGAAACGACAATGTGAAGGTCCAGCCAGGCGGCCGGAACCGCCCCGCTCATCTGCGACGGCGCCTCCACCCACTGCACCAGGGAGGCCAGCAGGCCGAGCGCCGCCAGGAACGGCATCAGCAGCGGCGCAAGCCGCCACCCCTGCGCCGAGGCCTGGGCCAGGGCGGCGAACAGGGCGGCCGTGGCGGCAATGGACACCCACAGGGCGGCAGAAAGACTGGTCTGCCACTGCCCTCCCATCAGGGAAAGCGCCCACAGCGCCGGCCCGGTGACCGCCAGGGCCATGCAGAGGCGGAAGCGGCCGCTACGGCCGTCGCCGGCGCGCAGGGCCTCCAGCGCGGCTGGCAGGAGCGCCACGAGGGCGACGATATTGAGAGCCAGGGATGACATGGGCGGACTATATCATCCTTTGCGGCAGCGCAAAGGGGTGACAGCGCCTGTTTTTGCTGATCGATTTCGATCAGCACGCCCTCAATCGCCGGGCGCGGGCCTCCGCCCGCTTGGCTCCCGCCGCATGAGCGGCGCGTCCCCTTGGGCCTAGCCGGCGCACAGAGGCGCCGGTATCAAGCCTTGGCAGGAGGCATCGGCTCGCATAGTCTGTCGCCCGCTTTTCCAAGGGAGATCGGATATGGCCAAGACGGTTGTGCTGGTGGTGGCGGCGGGACGCGGGCGGCGGTTCGGCGGCGACCTGCCCAAGCAGTATCACGATCTGGCCGGGCGCATGGTGTTGCGCCACACCCTGGCGGCCTTCGCCACCAATCCCGAGATCGGTGCCGTGCGCGCCGTCATCCATCCCGACGACCGCCAGCTCTACGACATGGCCGCCGCCGGCCTGAACCTGCTGGAGCCGGTCCATGGCGGCGCCACCCGCCAGGACAGCGTGCGCCTGGGCCTCGACAGCCTGAAGGATCTCAATCCGGACAAGGTGCTAATCCATGATGGGGCGCGGCCCTTCATCGATCACGGCACCATCGGCCGGGTGATCCGCGCCCTTGACCGCCACCCCGGCGCCCTGCCCGTGGTTCCCGTCGCCGATACCCTGAAGCGCGGCCAGGACGGTTTCGTGGCCGACACGGTGGACCGCGCCAATCTGTTCCGCGCCCAAACTCCCCAGGGATTCCGCTATGCCGAGATCGTCGCCGCCCATCACGCGGTGATCGGCAACGAGCTGACCGACGATGCCGCCGTGGCGGAAAAGGCCGGGCTGGCGGTGGAACTGGTGAACGGCGCCGAGGACAACGTCAAGATCACCACCGGCGCCGATCTGGAGCGGGCGCGCTGCCTGTTCGACGGCCCCGGCGAGGTCCGCTCCGCCTCGGGCTACGACGTGCACCGCTTCGACCCGGCCAAGGATGCCTGCTGGCTGTGCGGCGTTCCCGTGCCGCACGAGGCCGGGCTGCTGGGCCATTCCGACGCTGATGTCGGGCTGCACGCCCTGACCGATGCCGTGCTGGGCGCCATCTCGGCCGGCGACATCGGCCATCATTTCCCGCCCACCGATGCCAGGTGGAAGGGAGCCGCCTCGGACCAGTTTCTGGCCCATGCCGGCTCGCTGGTCACCGCCAAGGGCGGCCGCATCGTCAATGTGGACGTGACCATCATCTGCGAGCGCCCCAAGGTGGGGCCGCACCGCGCCGCCATGGCGGCGAGAGTGGCGGAAATCCTTGGCATTTCCCAGGACCGGGTCAGCGTCAAGGCCACCACCACCGAGGGATTGGGCTTTACCGGCCGCAAGGAGGGCATCGCCGCCCAGGCCATGGCCTCGGTCTGGCTGCCGCGATAAATCAGCCGCCGGTCTCGGTCCTGATCCAGTTGAGATAGGCGGGATTGCCCGCCTCGATGGGTAAGGCCACCACGCAGGGGCAGGCGTAGGAGTGCAACTCCCTCACCTTCCGGATCACGGAATCCACCATATCCGCCCGGGTCTTGCAAATCAGCACGGCTTCGGACTCCTCGCAGACCCGCCCGTCCCACCAATAGACCGAGGTGGCGCCGTCCAGGATGTTGGCACAGGCGACAAGCCGCTCGCCCACCAGGGCGCGGGCCAGGGACACCGCCTCCTCCCGGCTGGAGGCGGTGATGTAAATCATGTGTGTCGTCAATTGGTTACCCCCTATTGCCAGAAAAGCGGGGCGTACCCCTTGGCCGAACGGGCACGCCCCACGAGTCTGTGCAGGTCATCCCGGCAGAGGAGATCGAACCGGGAGCCCTCACCGGTCCGGTACCAGGGCACCGCCAACCGATGTCACGCATATGTGAATTGGGTAAACGGATTTCGATACCCCCGCGTGACAAATCCGCCCCCTCTCAACTTCTTTCGCAGATGGCGCTTTTGGCAAGCAACATCCGCTCGATGAAATCGGCCGCGTCCTCACTCCCCGCCGCCTCGCCAACCGGCTGATCAGGAAGAGAAAACAACGCATGCAGTTGTTCTTTCAACTGGAGAAGCAAGCTTTCCGCCGTTACCGCCAGCGCCCTGGTATGGGCCATCAGCCATCGATCCATGGCCGGCGATTCCGGCCAGTCGGGTCGTGCCACGTACAGGACGGGAATTCCCGCCAGCGCCGCCTCAGTAAAGGTGCCATAGCCGGGTTTCGTGATGATGACATCCACCGAGGCCGCCAGATCGGCAAACGACAGGCCGAGGCTGCGCCAGGGCACGATGTCGTCGCGCTCCGGGGGACAATCCAGGGCCGTTGCCCAGGTCCATCCCTCAAGGCGCGGCCATCTCTCCAGGGACAGGTCATGATCGATGCCGCCGAACGCCACCAAGCCCACCTTGCCGGGAAACCGGGCTTCCAAAGCGTCCCGACGGTTCCGACCCCGTGTCGCCACCGTCCCGATCTCGACCACATTGTCGATGCTGGGCATATCCATGGCCGGCGTCACCCGCAGGAAGGCGCGGGCCGAGTTATAGGCCGCCCGCATCTCGGCCAGGATAGCGGCCGCTTCAGGGCGATCGCCCAGGTAGTGGCGATAAATGTCGGCCCATTGCAAGGAACTGAGCGCCACCGCCGGAATGCCGGCGCGGGCGGCGGCCGCCAGAGTCACGTAGGGAACATTGGCCAGCACCACATCCGGGCGCATCCGCCGCAGCCGCTCGGCCTCACCTTCGACCAAAGTTGTGAAATCAGAGTGCATTCGCCGATAACCCTCGGCTGATGCATCAAGATCAACCCCGACCGCCGAGACCATTTTCAGCCCGAAATCGGGAATCTCGGGCACATGGATGAAATCGGGGCCATAGCGCTCTTCCAGGAAAGCCCGGGGTACGGTGGTCTGGATGGTGAGGCGCAAATCCGGCAGGCGCCGTCGCAAGGCATGGATGACCGGGGCGGTCATGGCGGCATGACCATAGCCATGGGGCGACAAGGCCAGCCAAAGATGCTTTGACGCGTCGGCGAGATGCATGGGCTGAAGCAACCTGGAAGAGATGGGCGGCGTGCACCATATCCCTTTCCATCTTGCCGCGCGAGCCCGGCCCGGTCTACCCTTTCACTGGCGCAACATTCTGCCCGTGAACGAAGGACGCCCCGCCATGAATCTCGCCACCCGCTATCTCGGCCTCGACATTAAGAATCCCCTGGTGGTCTCGGCGTCACCGCTGGCCCTCGACCTCGGCAATTCCCGGCGCCTGGAAGATTGCGGCGCGGCGGCCATCGTGCTGCCTTCCATCTTCCAGGAGGACATCGAGAACGAAATCGACGAGATCGAGCGCCTGGTCTGCGAGGGCAATTCCGAGGCCTTCTCGTATTTCCCCGCCAACATCTCGGCCAATGCCGGTCCGAAGAACTATCTCGACCTGATCCGGCGCACCCGCGAGGCCCTGGAAATCCCGGTCATTGCCAGCCTGAACGGCACCACGCGCACCGGCTGGACCGAGTATGCCGCCCAGAGTCAGCAAGCCGGCGCCAGCGCCATCGAGCTGAACGTCTACCTGCTGCCCACCGACATGGACATGAGCGGCACCGAGGTGGAATCTCGCTACCTGGAAATCCTAGAGGACGTGAAGTCGGCGGTCTCCATCCCGGTTTCCATGAAGCTCAGCCCCTATTTCAGCTCGGTCGGCAACATGGTGAAGGTGCTCGACGACCACGGCGTCGACGGGGTGGTGCTGTTCAACCGGTTCTACCAGCCCGATATCGATCTGGATGAGTTGAAGCTGGTCCGTGACCTCAAGCTCAGCCACAAGGGCGAGATCCGCCTGCCCCTGCTGTGGATCGCCACCCTGGCCGGCAAGATCAAGGCCTCCATTGCCGCCAGTTCAGGCGTGCAGACCGCCGCCGAGGTGGTGAAGTACCTGTTCGTCGGCGCCGATGTGGTGATGACCACCTCGGCCCTGATGCGCCACGGCGTCGACTACATGAAGACCCTGCATGACGGCCTGATCGCCGAACTCAAGGAACGCGAGGCCGAATCGGTGGCCGACATCCGCGGGAAAATGAGCCGCGGCGCCACCAGGGACCTGGCCGCTTACGACCGGGTCAATTACATTCGCATCCTGCGGGGCGGCGCCTACAACGCCTGACCTCTCGAAACCGAATACGGGAAAAGGCCCGGCCGCATCGGCCGGGCCTTTTTTTTGTCAGAACAATTCAAATATTTGAATGTAACCTTGGTCAATTGTATAACCCGGATACCCATAACCAAAGACAGAGGTTAAGCATGACCGCCCATATGACCAGCAAGACCGAGTGCCGCATTCCCCGCATGATGGGCTACGCGGCCATTGTGATCGCCGGCGCAGTGATCGGCTCGACCCTCTTCGGCTGGGCGATCATCGGCCTGACCACCATTCTCAAGGACTGATCAGAGGGCGAAGGCTTCCGGCGCCAGGCCTGCACGGCTGCGCTCCGCCATCCGCAGGAAGGCCGCCTCCAGGTCCCGGGTAAAGACCTCGGACTTGAATTGCGGTGCCGTCAGCCGGTTGACCTCAAGCCGGTCCTTCAGCGCCCGCAGTTCCTCCGGCCGGCTGGCCAGGGCGATGGCCCGCTCCCGGTACTCTTCAGCCGATTCCGTGATCAACTCCGGCAGGCCGAGCCCGCTCAGCAGGCTGCCGGCCACGCGGCTGGCGAAGGTCTCGCCCACCCGGGTCAGCACCGGCAGCCCGGCCCACAGGGCGTCGCTGGCGGTGGTGTGGGCGTTGTAGGGCAGGCAATCCAGGAACAGATCGGCCAGACGGTGCCGGGCCATATGCTCGGCGAAGTCGGTTCGCTGGGCGAAGATCAGCCGGGCCGGGTCGATGCCGCGCGCCGCGATTTCGCGACCAAGATTGTTTCGGCTGTAATCGTTGTCCTCGCGCAGCCACAAGACTCCCTGCGGCACGGCCCGCAGGATGTCGGCCCACAGGTCGAACACCTCGGCGCGGAACTTGAACGGGTTGTTGAAGCCGCAATAGACGAAGGCATCCTCCGGCAGGCCGTAGGCGCTGCGCGGCTGGACCGGTTCTCCCACCGGCGCCAGATCGCCGAACGGCAGGTAGCAATGGGGCATGTGGACCAGCGCCTCGGCGAACCCATCCTGGCGCGCCTGGGGGGCGACGAAGGCATCAGTCAGGATGTAGTCCATCCAGTTCACCCCCATGGTGGCGGTGAACCCCAGAAAGTTGACCTGAATCGGCGCCGGGCGGCAGGCCAGGATTTCCGGACGGCAATGCTTGGTATAGCCGGTCAGGTCCACCAGAATATCGATGCCGTCGCCATGGATGCGCCGGGCGGCCTCGGCCGAGCCCACGGCCTCCAGATCGACGAAACGGTCGAAGGCCGCCTCCAGACGGCGGCGCATGTCGCTGTCCTGGTAGGGGCCGATGGAATAGGCGGAGACTTCGAAGCGCGAGCGGTCATGCCGCTCGAACACCCCGGCCATCAGATGCGCCACGGGATGGGTGCGGAAATCCGCCGAAATGTAGCCCAGCCGGATCTTGCTGCCCGCCGGCGACACGGCGCGGGGGGCGAGGTCCAGCCCATGAACGGCATGGGCGCGATCCTCGGTGATCATCTTGCCCCACAGCGTACCGCACCGGCGCTGCTCGGCCGGCGTGGCGGGAATGGACATGAAGACCTGCGGATCAATGCCGGCCTTGCCATCGGCCACCTGCCGCCGGCAAAGGGCCTCTTCGGCCTCCAGGCCATCCCAATCGCAGATCACCTTGCGCAGGTTGACCAGTTCGCAAAGCGCGTCGGCATCGTCGGGCATCAGGCGAAGCGCCGACCGGAAGGAGTCGAGAGCGTCCTCCACCCTGCCCGCCTCGTACAGGGCCTTGCCGCGGTTGAGCCAGGCCGGGCCGTTGGCGGGGTCCAACTCCAGCACGCGGTCGTAGGACGCCACCGCCTGATCGGGCTGGCCCAGTTTCTTGAAGATGACCCCGCTATTCATATGGGCGGAGGCATGATCCGGCGCCACGGCGATGACCTTGGCATAGATTTCAGCGGCATCCTCCAGCCGTCCCAGATCCTGAAGGGCGCGGCCGAGATTGTAACCGTGGGCGGGATTGCCGGGATCAAGCTCCATGGCGCGGCGGAAGCACTCGGCCGCCTCCTCCTGCCGCCCCAGCTTAGCCAGGGCCACGCCCATGTCGGCCCGAACCTCGGCATGGTTGGGTTCCAGGGCCAGGGCGCGGCCCCAGGCGCCGACCGCATCGGCCCAGCGGCCGGCGGCGAACAGGGCGCCGCCCAGATTGCCGTGGGCCTTGGCCAGAGCCGGCGCCAGTTCCGCCGCCTTGGCGAAGGCGTCGATGGCCTCGTCCAGCCGTCCGGCGGCGCGACAGGCCAGTCCGAGATTGCAACGGGCCTCCACGTCCTGAGAGGCCAGAGCCAGCCCTTCCTGGAAATGGGAAATCGCCTCGTCAAACCGCCCCTGGGCGGAAACCACCAGGCCGAGTCCGAAACGATGCTCGGCACGGTCGGGTTCGCGGTCGCGCAGGCGCCCGAATTCCCTCTCGGATTCCGGCAGCCTGCCGGCCGCCTGGAGCACCAGGGCGAAATTACGGCCGATCCGCCCGTCCTCGGGCGCCAGCCGCGCCGCGCGGCTCAGGTGATCCAGAGATTGCGGCAGCCGCCCGGTCTGGGCCAGCAGGACGCCATAGGCGTACAGCGCCTCCACATGCTCGGGACTGGCGGCCAGAATGGCGCCGTAGAGGGGCTCGGCAACCGCGAAATTGCCGGAGCGATGCTCGGCCTGAGCCCTGGCGAAAGTCTCCTGGTCCAATCAAGCCTCCCCATAAGTGAAACGGCCCGGCTCATCTTCATGAGCCGGGCCGCTGATTTTTGGTCGGAGCGACAGGATTCGAACCTGCGACCCCCAGTCCCCCAGACTGATGCGCTACCGGGCTGCGCTACGCTCCGACCGTGGTGGGCGTGCCCACCGAAACCTTTGTTCCCCGGCGGAAAACCACCGTGGGAGGGGGAAGAACCGGCGGGGTGTGCCGGGAGAGGGGCGCACTATAGTCAGGCGATCCGGCCAACGCAACCCAGTTCTTCAATGAATTTTACCGGCCCCGCAACAGAGCGCGCAATTGCTCCAACTCGGCCATGATCTCTTCGAGTTCATGGCGCAAATTGGGGCTGAGCGCACCCGCCGGCGCCGGCAGCTCATCGCCGCTGGAGACGATGGTCCGGACCACCGCATGGCGGACTTCGTCCTCTTCGATGACTAGGTCGTCCTCCTCGTCATCGTCTTCATGATCCTCGGGGTGATCGAGGCCGAGCGACAGCTCCGGCTCGGCGGCACGGGGCGGCGCCGGCGCGACAACATCCTTGCTGCCCCCACCCTCTTTCAACAGCTTCTGCACGCCCTTGATGGTGTAGCCTTCGGCATACAGCAGATCGCGGATACGCCGCAGCAGCGCCACGTCGTCAGGACGGTAATACCGTCGCCCGCCGCCGCGCTTCAGCGGCTTGACCTGAGGGAACTTGCCTTCCCAGAACCGAAGGACATGCTGGGGAACGTCGAGCTCGTCCGCGACCTCGCTGATGGTCCGGAATGCCGCCTCGGACTTGCCGTTGCGCCGTCCCGTATTCTCGTCCCCGTCGTCCCCGGTCATTTGGCCCCGCCGCGCTTGGCGGCCATACCATCGTTGATCTTCTTCTTGAGCAGCTGGGAGGGCCGGAACACCAGCACGCGGCGGGGCGTGATGGGCACTTCCTCGCCGGTCTTGGGATTACGGCCGATGCGTTGCCCCTTGGAGCGGACGGAGAAACTTCCGAACGAAGAGATCTTCACCGCGTCGCCCTTGGCCAGCGCGCCGGAAATCTCATCCAGCACCGCTTCCAGGAGATCAGCGGATTCGTTGCGAGACAGGCCGACCTCCTGATAGACGGCCTCGCTCAGTTGCGCCCGCGTAATGGTCTTGTCAGTCATGACGCCCCAGCCGAATGAAGGAATCCGAAAAGCTGGTCCGACCCTAGACCCTTACGATAAATCCGTCAATATCAGAGGGATGCGAGATGGCGTTCAACAGCCATGCAAGAGTATGCCCGGGCCCTCGGCCTGGGATTACATGCGCACCAGGGCGGAGCCCCAGGTGAATCCGCCGCCCATGGCCTCCAGCAGAACCAGTTGGCCGGGCTTGATGCGGCCATCGCCGACCGCCTCGGTCAGCGCCAGGGGAATGGAGGCGGCCGAGGTGTTGGCGTGACGCTCGACGGTCATCACCATCTTGTCCAGCGGGAAGCCCAGCTTCTTGGCCGTACCTTCGATGATCCGGCGGTTGGCCTGGTGCGGCACCACCCAATCGATATCCGAGGCCTTGAGGTCGTTGGCGGCCAGCGCCTCGCCCACCACGGCGGCGAGATTGATGACGGCGTGCCGGAACACCTCGCGCCCTTCCATATGCACATGGCCGACGGTCTGGGTGCTGGACGGGCCGCCATCCACATAGAGCAGGTCGTAGTGGCTGCCGTCGGAATGCAGATGGGTGGACAAGATGCCGCGATCGGCGCTGCTGCCCTTGCCGCGACTGGCGCGCAACACGACGGCGCCGGCGCCATCGCCGAACAGAACGCAGGTGGTGCGGTCGGTCCAATCGAGAATGCGCGAGAACGTTTCGGCCCCGATCACCAGGGCGGTCTGCACCTGACCGCTCTTGATGAAGTTATCGGCCACCGACAGGGCGTAGACAAAGCCTGAACAGACCGCCTGAACGTCGAAGGCGAAGCCATGCCTCATGCCGATGCGGCTCTGCACCTTGGTGGCGGTGGCGGGAAAGGTATTGTCCGGGGTGGCGGTGGCCACGATGACCAGATCCACGGCGGAACCGGAGATCCCGGCGGCCTCCAGGGCACGCAATGCAGCGTTGGTGGCCAGATCGGAGGTGGTTTCCCCCTCGGCGGCGATATGGCGCTGGCGGATGCCCGAGCGCTCGACGATCCATTCGTCCGAGGTGTCAACCTGGGCGGCAAGCTCGGCATTGGTCACCAGCCGGGACGGAAGATAGGACCCGCATCCGATGATTTGGGAGCGCACGATCATGATCAGTCCCTTGTCACCGGGTGCCGGCGGCCAGTTGCGACGGGGAAACCTCGGCCGGCTTCAACCGGTCGAATTCCTTGCGGATGCGGTCGTTATAGCCATGGGTCACCAGTTCGACCGCGACACCAACCGCATTGGCGAAGCCGAAGGCATCGGTTCCGCCATGGCTCTTCACCGCGATGCCGTTGAGTCCCAGGAACATGGCCCCGTTATAGCGACGGGGATCGGTCCGTACCTTGACCTTGTTGATGGCATGGCGGGCGAACAGATAGCCGAACTTGGCCAGAAGCGAGCTTTGGAACCCTTCCTTGAGGAAGGTGGAATACAGCTTCACGGTGCCTTCGGCGGTCTTCAGGGCGATGTTGCCGGTAAACCCGTCCGTGACCACCACATCCACGGTGCCGCCACAGATATCGTTGCCTTCGACGAAGCCGTAGAAGCTGATGGGCAGATGGGAATCACGCAGGGCGGCGGCGGCGGCCTTGACCGCGTCGTTGCCCTTCATGTCCTCGGAGCCGACGTTCAGCAGGCCGATGGACGGCTTTTCCAGGCCCAGCACGGCGCGGGCATAGACCTCGCCCATCACCGCGAACTCCACCAGATTGTTGGAGTTGCAGTCGACGTTGGCGCCCAGGTCGAGCATCAGCGTCTCGCCCTTGACGGTCGGGAACATGCCGGCGATGGCCGGACGGTCGATGCCCGGCAACATGCGCAGCACGAACTTCGACACCGCCATCAGCGCGCCGGTATTGCCGGCCGAAACGATTCCGGCGGCCTCGCCCTTCTGGACGGCCTCGACGGCCAGCCACATGCTGGACTTGCGCCCCTGGCGCAGGACCTGACTGGGCTTGGCCTCCATGGACACCGATTCTTCGGTGTGATGGATGGTGCAAACGCCCCTGATCTCGGGAAAACGCGCCAGCAACGGTTCGATGCGGCTTGCGTCCCCGAACATCAGATAGCGAACATGGGGGAGGCGCTCATGAGCCATGCGCACCCCTTCCACAACCATGTCGGGGGCGGCATCGCCCCCCATGGCGTCAATGGAAATGGTGACAGCTGCGCTCACCGGCTCGCACTCCCCTGCCTAGCCAATGACGTGGCTTAGGCTTCCGCCTGGGCAACAACCTCACGGCCGTCATAGTGGCCGCACGAGCCACAAACGTGGTGGGGCAGCTTCACTTCGCCGCAATTCGGGCACTCGGCGCCGGTCACGTTGACCAGGGCGTGGTGAGCGCGACGCATGTCGCGGCGGGACTTGGAGGTCTTCTTCTTCGGAACGGCCATAATATCTACTCGCTTCAACCCGGAATGGGAAAGGGTGGTTTATTAGCCAAAAAGGCGACGCGGGGCAAGGGGATGCTGACCCCCCTCACCTTTTTTGTTTGAGAGCGGCCAGAACCGCAAAGGGATTCGCCTTGGGTTCGGGGGCTTCAGGCGGTTCCCCCGGCAGGGCGAACTCCGCACCTTCTGACCTGGGGAAAGGATCGATGCCCAGTGCCAGATGCTCGACCATCACCGCCCCCAGGTCAATGGCCCCGTCAACGATAGGGTCCGGCGGGTCGGTGTCGTGGAAGTCCACCTCGATCTCGGCGGCCTCGTCGCCGCAATCATCCGGAGGCGGCCCGAAGGTCATGGCGATCTCTTCGTCGACCAGGGTCTGGACCGGTGCCAGAGTCACGACGCAAGTCTGCATCACCCGCGCCGTCAACCGTCCATTGACACGAAACAGCCCGGTTTTTCCAACCGGGGCCATCTGAAATTCAGCTTGCATCTCAGTGACTTCCCGCACGTCGAGCCACTGGGCGATGGCGTCCCGGTCACTGGGGGTGGGTTCGACCCGCAGGCGGGTGCCGCGGGCCGGGATCTTGTCCACTTCCACGGGATAGGAAAAAGGGCCCGTCTCTTTGGTCATCATGCTCCACCTTCCGGGGCCTGAAACTCCACACGCCCGGCGAGCAGGGCCTCGGCCGGCTGGCCAGCCAGGCAAGCCGCCTGGGCCGCAAAATATCCGGCGACCGCCTCCACCACGGCCGCGTCGACCTCGCCATCCACCGTGCCATAAAGATTGCGCCGCAACGCCTCGGTCAGACTGCCACCCTTACCGTCGAGGCTGTCGTCATAGGCGGCGACCCGGCCGTAGAAGGCCCGCGCCATCTGCTTGACCCTCTTGCCAACCGACATATCGCCCACGCCCATCTCCCGCAGATTCTGATCCATGTCGGCGAACATAAGGTCGAACAGCGCCTGCGCAAGCTCGCGAGCGTCGGCAGCCCCCTCCTCACCCTTGATCTGGCGCAGGCGCCGCATGACCAGAAAAGCGTGCAGCACGATCAGGTCGAAGCGGCCGTCCAGAGTGTCGGGGACGGCAAACCGCACGTAAAAATGTGGCAGCCGGGCCTGGTTGATCACCGACACGTAGAGGTCGTGAGCGATCTGTTCACGGCGGCGTCGCTGGAAGAATTTACGAAATGGCATCTCTGGGTCCAAAAGGCCTCGCCCCTGTTTGGGCGACGGCGTTGACAAGGCGGCGATGTGGAGTGCAATGTTCCTCCCACATTGGCCCCTCCCCACATTGGCTTTGGGGCCGCCTGTCGTCAATGCCTCGGCGTCGTAGCGAATGAAAAAGACCTCAGTGCCATACCGTTTCCTCGTTGCCGCAACCCTGATCACCGGGGCGGCGGCCTGCACCCCGATCATCGAGGTGCGGGGCAATCTGCCTCCGCCCGAGCAAATGGCCCAGGTCAAGATCGGGGCCAGCACCCGCGAGGATGTCCAGGCCCTGTTGGGCACACCATCCAACGTGACGCCGTTCGGCGAGGAAAGCTGGCACTACATCTCCGCCGTCACCGAGCGTGAGGCGTTCTTCGAGCCGGTCGTCAAGGAGCGCAAGGTCATCACCGTGGTCTTCGACCGAGCCGGGACCGTGCGGGCCATCGACAATCGCGGCCTGGAGGACGGCAAGGACGTTGTTCCGGCCGGCCGTGAGACCCCTACCGCCGGCAAGGAACTGACTATCCTGCAGCAGCTGATGGGCAATGTGGGCCGGTTCTCCAAGCCGATGCAGGGCAAGTAGCCTCTTTCGATCCAGACCGCCGGCATACGCGCCCCGGGCTGCCCGCGAAATTCACCACTTCAGACACAAAAACCCCGGTCGTTTCCGACCGGGGTTTCCGTTTCAGCCTGTTTCCGGCTGGTCTTCAGTCAGGGTCACCGGGCGGAAGGTTTCCCTCCGCCCGGATCAGCCCATTAGTGACCGGCAACCATGGCCAGCAGCAGGATGGCGACGATGTTGATGATCTTGATCATCGGGTTGACGGCGGGGCCGGCGGTGTCCTTGTAGGGATCGCCGACGGTGTCACCGGTGACCGCCGCCTTGTGGGCGTCGGAACCCTTGCCACCATGATGGCCGTCTTCGATGTACTTCTTGGCGTTATCCCAAGCGCCGCCGCCCGAGGTCATCGAGATGGCGACGAACAGGCCGGTGACGATGGTGCCCAGCAGCATGGCGCCCACGGCGGTAAAGGCGGCCTTCTGATCGGCAGCCAGCAGGATGACGAAGTACAGGACGATCGGCGACAGCACCGGCAGCATCGAGGGGACAATCATCTCCTTGATGGCGGCCTTGGTCAGCATGTCCACGGCGCGACCGTAATCGGGCTTGGACGTGCCTTCCATGATGCCGGGGATTTCCTTGAACTGGCGGCGGACTTCCACCACCACCGAACCGGCGGCGCGACCCACCGCCTGCATGCCCATGGCACCGAACAGGTAGGGCAGCAAACCGCCGAGGAACAGGCCGACCACCACGAAGGGATCCTCGAGGCTGAACGTGATGTTCAGGTTGGGGAAGTAGTGATGCAGGTCCTCGGTATAGGCGGCGAACAGCACCAGCGAGGCCAGACCAGCCGAACCGATGGCGTAGCCCTTGGTGACGGCCTTGGTGGTGTTGCCCACGGCGTCGAGAGCGTCGGTGGTCTTGCGGACCTCCTTGGGCAGCTCGGCCATTTCGGCGATGCCGCCGGCGTTGTCGGTCACCGGGCCGTAGGCGTCGAGGGCAACGATCATGCCGGCCAGGGCCAGCATGGTGGTCGCGGCCACCGAGATGCCGAACAGGCCGGCGATCTTGTACGACACGATGATGGCGACGGAGATCACGATCACCGGCAGGGCGCAGGCTTCCATGGAAACCGCCAGACCCTGGATCACGTTGGTGCCGTGACCGGTGGTCGAAGCCTGGGCCACCGACTTGACCGGACGGTAATCGGTGCCGGTGTAGTACTCGGTGATCCACACCAGCAGGCCGGTGACGACCAGGCCGATGATGGCGCAGACGTAGAGGTCCATGCCGGTGATGGTCAGGGTGGCCGTCTTGAACGTGGCGGCGAAGCCACCCAGGTAGACGTTGATGATCACCGCGACGAAGATCGCCGAAAGAACCGCGGTCACGATGACGCCCTTGTACAGCGCCTTCATGATGTTGTTGGTGGCGTCGAGCTTCACGAAGAAGGTGCCGACGATGGAGGCGAAGATGCACACGCCGCAGATGATCAGCGGCAGCATCATCATCTGTTCCTGGGCAACGCCGGTGAAGAAGATCGAGCCCAGCAGCATGGTGCCGACGACGGTCACCGCATAGGTCTCGAACAGGTCGGCGGCCATGCCGGCGCAATCGCCGACGTTGTCGCCCACGTTGTCGGCGATCACGGCCGGGTTGCGGGGGTCATCCTCGGGGATACCCGCTTCGACCTTGCCCACCAGATCGGCGCCCACGTCGGCGCCCTTGGTGAAGATGCCGCCGCCCAGACGGGCGAAGATGGAAATCAGCGAAGCGCCGAACGACAGGGCCACCAGGGCCTCGAGAAGGCCGCGCGGGTCGATGCCGACGTTCTTCAGGATCATGTAGTAGCCGGCGACGCCGATCAGGCCGAGACCAACCACCAGCAGACCGGTGATGGCGCCCGACTTGAAGGCCACGTCCAGGGCCTGCTGCATGCCACCCGAACGGGCAGCCTCGGCGGTACGGACGTTGGCGCGAACGGAAACGTTCATGCCCACGTAGCCGGCGACGCCCGAGAGCACCGCGCCGATGACGAAGCCGACGGCCTGGTAGATGCCCAGGCGGGCGGCCAGGATGATGGCGACGACGACGCCGACCATGGCGATGGTGGTGTACTGCCGGTTCAGGTAGGCGGCGGCGCCTTCCTGTACGGCAGCGGCAATTTCCTGCATCCGAGCGGTGCCGGCCGAGGTCGCCATCACCGACTTGATGGCGTAGACCCCGTACAGCAGCGCCAGAACGCCGCATGCGATCACGAAGAGGTAGGTCATGTGGTTCGAGTCCCCTGATGAGTCTTCTTGGCGCCGCATACCCCCAATAGCCGACCACGAAGGCCGGGTCCGGAGAAGGCGACGGAAGCGTGGTGAAACTGCCAGAAGAACCGCAGTGATGCAATAAAATGCTCTCATCGCGACCATATTCTGGAATTATTGCGATGAAAACTCACCACCTCGGCAATTTCGGTACCGAATATCCATCATTAACCGCCCCCACCTGCACCTTCGGGCAGGTCCGATTGGCCGATGGAACTGGCCAAAGAGGTAGAGGCTATTTCAGATTGGGATTCTCGATGGCCACGTCCTTGACGTAGACCCCTCCCAGCGTCTTTTCGGCGCTGATAGTCAGGCGCCGGCGGATGGCGGGAATATCCAGCGGCTGCCCTTCCTTTACCGTATTGCCCAGATAGGTGATCATCTCGGCAAGATAGGCGTTCTGCAGGCGCGGCAGGTTCTTGGCGACGATCTCCTTGTTCTTGGGATCGACTTCCAGCCGGACGATCATTTCCGCTTGCTTCTTGACTTCACGATCCTGGATGACCGGCACGATCAGCAGGCCGAAATCCACATAGCTGGGCGGCGGCGGCGGCGGCGGAGCCGCCGGTTCCTTGTTCATCATGGGCGCGGTGATGCCCAGCTTGGCCAGCGGATCGATGCCCCAGAAATACAGGCCACCGATGACCGCGCCGATCAGCATCAGCAACGCCACCACCATGAAAATCAAACGGACCAAAAGTTATTCCCCCTGTTGCATGCCGCCGAAATGGCGCCAGCCCCCCTGCCCGACCGGAACATTCTCACCGTCTGGCCCAATGACCGCCACCGTTCCCGGCTCTCCTTCGCCCAGCGAGCCGATGGCCGTGAGTGCCAGCCCCAGTTCCGCCGCCATGCGGTCGACGTCCGGGCTCGCCCCGGGGGCTGCGGTGAACAGCACCTCGTAATCATCGCCCCCCGCCAGCACCGAGGCAAGCAGGGACTGGTCCCGGCCCAAGGCGGCCGCGGCGGCCGGCGATAGCGGCACTTGCGCCGCTTCGATCCTGGCCGCCAATCCGGAAGCCCGGCACAGGTGCCCCAGGTCCTGAACCAGGCCGTCCGAGACGTCCATGGCGCCATGGGCCAATCCCACCAGCCGAGGCCCGAGGCCCACCCGGGGCTGCGGCAGGCGGTAACGCCCGGTGAGAAACTCTTGGTGGACAGCGGACAGTCCCGGCAACTGGTGACGAATGGCCTTCAGCCCCAGGGCGCCGTCGCCGATGCTGCCCGATACCCAGACGGTATCGCCGGCCTTGTGCGCCCGAGCGCCGGATTCCCCGCCCCGCCCGACCGCCCAGGGCGGTGAGCGTCAGGGTCAGCGGCCCCGGCGTGGACACCGTGTCGCCGCCGATGAGATGAACGCCGAACGCCCTCACATCCTCGGCCAGACCGGCCCCGAAGGTCCGCAGCCAGTCCTGGGTCACGCCCCGGGGAAAAGCCGCGGACAGCATCAGCAGCCGGGGCTCGGCCCCCTTGGCGGCCAGATCGGACAGATTGACCCGGATCAGCTTGCGCGCCACCAGATCCGGCGGGTCATCGGCAAGGAAGTGCACGCCGGCCACCATGGAATCCATGGTGGCGACCGTATCGAATCCAGGCTCGGCCGCGATGAAGGCTGCGTCGTCGGTCAGACCCAGGGCGCCGGGAAAACCGGCGGCCAGCGGGGCAAACAATTCGGCGATCAGACCGAACTCGTCGGGTGCCCCGCCGCTCATCCTAGGCGCCCTTGCCCATCTCCCCGCCCCTCAGGGTCTGGGCCAGATGGTCGAGCACGCCATTGACCAACCCCGGTTCGGGGCCGGAATAGAAGGCATGGGCCACGTCGACCCATTCGGAGATGCACACCCGGGCCGGAGTCTGCGGCCGGGCCGACAATTCCCAGGCGCCGGCGCGGACGATGGCACGCAGCACCGCTTCCAGCCGCTCCACGGTCCAGTCCCCGGACAGCGCCCGGCCCACATGGCCGTCGATGTCCTCCAACTGGGCGGAAACGCCGCGCACCACCTGATTGAGCAGCGAGTTGTCGGGATCGGCCATGCGGCCCTTGGGCTCGGCGGCCCGGCGGTCCTTGGCGTCCTGCAGCGCGCGCTCGGTATCGGCCCCGGTCATCTCCATCTGGTAGAGGACCTGGACGGCGGCAAGGCGCGCCGCGCTGCGCTTGGCGACGGAGGGATTGACGGTGCTCATGACGACAACCCCAGTTCGCGCTTGACCGCCATCATGCGCAGGCAGGCCCGCGCCGCCTGGCCGCCCAGATTCTTGCGCGCCGGATCGGAGCGCGCCAGGGCCTGGGCCTCGTTGTGCACGGTCAGCACCCCGTTGCCCAAGGCCAGATCATAGGCCATGGACAGGTCGGCGATGCCGCGCATGCACTCGGTGCCCACGTGGTGGTAGTGGTCGGATTCGCCCCGGATGGCGCAGCCCAGGGTGACGAAGCCGTCGTAGCGGGCCTTGTCGTTACCCTGCTCGGCGGCGGTCAGCACCAGCTTCAGCGCGGCGGGCAGTTCGAAGATGCCCGGCACCACCAGCAGGTCGTGGGCGACGCCGGCCTTGTCGAATTCGGCACGCGCCCCGGCCAGCAGCCCGTCGGCGATGTGATCGTAGAAGCGGGCCTCGATAATGAGAACCTTCGCCATGTTGGAAACTCTCCTTACATAGCCCTCAGGCGCCGGGCGCTTCGCTTGGCTTTCGCGGCATAAGCCGCGGCGCCCCTTGGGCTTGCCTCCTCACTCTGGCCCCGCCTTGCGGGGCCAGCCCTCGTCGGTACGGTTCAGCCGACCGGAATCGGCCGCTGCTCCACCACCTTCATGCCATAGCCGTCGAGGCCGATGATGGAGCGCTTGGTGTTGGACAGCAAAATCATTTCGTGGACGCCGAGATCCAGCAGGATCTGGGCGCCGACACCGTAATCGCGCAGCGCCGGAGCCGCCGGGCGGCGCTCCAGATGGGCGCGAACCGTGTCGGACAGGCTGGTGGGACGCGGCTCGCGGATCAGGACCACGACACCCGATCCGTGGGCGGCGATCATTTCCATGGCGGAATGAAGCTCGCCGGCCTTGCCCGAGCCCTGGTCGCCCAGCACGTCGTCGAGCACGTTGACCGCGTGGACGCGGACCATCACCGGCCCTTCGGCGCCGAGGTCGCCCTTGACCAGGGCGATGTGCTCGGCATAAGCCACGGTATTGGTGTAGACCATCATCTTCCAGTCGCCGCCCCACTTGGAGTGGAAGGGCGTCTCCACCTCGCGCGCCACGATTTTGTCGTTGCGGCGGCGATAGGCGATCAGGTCGGCGATGGTGGCGATCTTCAGGCCGTGATGCTGGGCGAACGTCACCAGATCGGGCATGCGGGCCATGGTGCCGTCGTCATTCATGATCTCGCAGATCACGCCCGAGGGGTTGAGCCCGGCCAGACGGGAAATATCCACCGCCGCCTCGGTATGCCCGGCCCGCACCAGGACGCCGCCCTCGCGGGCCATCAGCGGGAAGACGTGCCCGGGGCTGACGATATCGTAGCGGTTCTTGTCGACGTCGATGGCCGCCTTGATGGTGGTGGCGCGATCGGCGGCGGAAATGCCCGTGGTGACGCCTTCCCGCGCTTCGATGGAGACGGTGAAGGCGGTTTCCATGCGGGTACCGTTGTCGCTGCTCATGGGCTTGAGGCCCAGATGCTCGCAGCGGCCCCGGGTCAGCGACAGGCAGATCAGCCCCCGGCCGAACCGGGCCATGAAATTGATGGCGTCGGCGTTGGCCATCTCGGCGGGAATCACCAGATCGCCTTCGTTTTCGCGGTCCTCGTCGTCCACCAGGATGAACATGCGGCCCTGGCGGGCCTCCTCGATGATGTCCTCGATGGACGACAGATAGTCGTGATATTCGGAAACCAAGGCGTCAGTCCTTTTGCAACAGCCGCGCAACATAGCGTGCCAGCATGTCGATTTCCATATTCACCTCGTCACCGGGGCGATAGGTGCCGAAGGTGGTCACCGACTGGGTGTGGGGAATGATGTTGACCCCGAAGTGCCGTCCGTCAACCTCATTGACGGTCAGCGACACGCCGTCCAGCGCCACCGAGCCCTTGGGGGCCACGAAACAGGCCAGATCGGCGGGCGTCTCGAAGACATAGCGCTTGGATTCGTTTTCGGGCGTGATGCTGATCACCTTGGCCACGCCGTCCACGTGGCCCGAAACGATATGGCCGCCCAGTTCGTCGCCCACCTTGAGCGCCCGTTCCAGGTTGACCTGGAGCCCTCTTTCCAACCACCCAGGGTGGTCTTGGACAGGGTCTCGGCCGAGGCCTCCACCGTGTGCCAGTCCGGCCCCACCTCGACGATGGTCAGGCACACGCCGTTATGGGCGATGCTGGCCCCGATGGCGATGGTGGCGGTGTCGTAGCCGCTGGCGATCTCGAAGCGGGCTTCCCGCCCCTCGCCGCGAACGATACGGCGCACCACGCCGAGATCGGTGACGATGCCGGTGAACATGAGGGACCTCGCTGCTTTCTATAGACGGATATAGGTTTCCATCACGTCGTCGCCTACCGGGCGAATCTCGACGCGCTCGAAATGGGGAGTCTGGGCCAGGTGGTCGATGCCGAACGACACGGCCGCCGGCAAGCCATCGCCGCCCATCAGGCGGGGGGCGCGGAACCACACCATGCGGTCCACCAGACCGGCCCGCAGCAAGGCGGCGGACAGATGGGCCCCGCCCTCCACCAGAACCCGCGTCACACCGCTTTCGCCCAGCGCCTGCAGCGCCAGTTCCAGATCGATGGCGCCATCGGCACCGGGAGAGACCTCGACCACGTCCACGCCGGCGTCCTCGTAGGCTTCGCGGCGGTTGACGTCGCAATCCTCCAGGGTCAGCAGCCAGGTGGGAACATCATTGGCGGTGGCGACCAGCCGGCTGGTCAGGGGCAGGCGCAGGCGCCCGTCCACCACCACGCGGACCGGAGACCGCTCCACCAGCCCCGGCAGGCGGCAGGTCAGGTCGGGATCGTCGTGCAGGGCCGTGCCGCTGCCCACCATGATGGCGTCGGTCTCGGCACGCAGCAGATGGGCCGCCGACCGGGCCTGATCGCCGGTGATCCAGCGGCTTTCGCCGGTATGGGTGGCGATACGGCCATCCAGGGTGGTCGCCAGCTTCAGGGTGACCAGGGGCCGTCCGGTATTGATGCGCAGGAAGAAGCCGGCATTCAGTTCGGCGGCCTCGGCATGCAGCACGCCCTCGGTCACCGGAATGCCCGCCACCCGCAGGCGGTCGACACCCTTGCCGGCCACCCGGGAATCCGGGTCCTGGACCGCCACCACCACGCGGGACACCCCGGCGGCGACCAGGGCGTCGGCGCAGGGCGCCGTCTTGCCGTGATGGGCGCAGGGCTCCAGGGTCACATAGACGGTGGCGCCCAGGGCGGCGCTTCCGGCCATGGCCAGGGCCTCGGTCTCGGCGTGGGGGCGGCCGCCCGGCTGGGTCCAGCCGCGTCCCACCACCCGTCCGTCCTTGACGATGACGCAGCCCACCGCCGGATTGGGCCACACGGTGCCCAGGCCACGGCGGGCGAGCGCCAGGGCTGCCCGCATGTGGCCGAGGTCGATCTCTCCCTGAGTGCGGTCAGTCGAGGCGTGGGACAACCATCTTCCCCAGAAAATCCTCGAAGTCCTTGGCTTCGCGGAAATTGCGGTACACCGAGGCGTAACGGACATAGGCGACCTTGTCGAGGTCCATCAGCACCTCCATCACCAATTCGCCGATGAACTTGGAGGGAACCTCGTTCTCGCCCATGCTTTCCAGGCGGCGATGGATGCCATTGACGATGCGCTCGATCTGCTCGTCATCCACCGGACGCTTGCGTAAGGCGATTCGCAGGGATTTCAGGACCTTGTCGCGATCGAAGGGCGAGCGTCCGCCGTCCTTCTTGATCACCACCAGATCGCGGATCTGCACCCGCTCGAAAGTGGTGAAGCGCGAACCGCATTCCGGGCAGGACCGCCGCCGCCGGATGGCCGAGTTATCCTCGGTCGGCCGCGAGTCCTTCACCTGGGTATCGTCGTGACCGCAAAACGGACACCGCATGATCATTCCCCCCGGGAAACCGGCGGGGGCTTCCCTGGCCCCCGCCCCTGTTCTTGGTTGATGGGCGCCCTACTGGTAGATCGGGAAGCGCCGGCACAGTTCAGCTACTTCGGCGCGGGCACGGGCCTCGGCCGCCGAGTTGTCCTCGGGATTGGCGGCCAGACCGTCGAGCACGTCACCGATCAGTTCGCCCACCTTCTTGAACTCCTCGACGCCGAAGCCCCGCGTGGTCGCCGCCGGGGTGCCCAGACGCACGCCCGAGGTGATGGTGGGCTTTTCCGGGTCGAAGGGAATGCCGTTCTTGTTGCAGGTCATGCCGGCATGCTCGAGGCTGGCCTCGGCCGCCTTGCCGGTCAGCTTCTTGGGCCGCAAATCCACCAGCATCAGGTGGGAATCGGTGCCGCCCGACACGATGTCCAGGCCACGGCGCACCAGGGTGTCGGCCAGGGCGCGGGCATTGTCGACGACCTGCTTGGCGTAAAGCTTGAACTCGGGCTTCAGCGCCTCGCCGAACGCCACCGCCTTGCCGGCGATGACATGCATCAGCGGGCCGCCCTGAATGCCGGGGAAAATGGCCGAGTTGATCTTCTTGCCGATGTCGGCGTCGTTGGACAGGATCATGCCGCCACGCGGGCCGCGCAGGGTCTTGTGAGTGGTCGTGGTCACCACATGGGCGTGGGGCAGCGGATTGGGATACACGCCGCCGGCCACCAGACCGGCGAAGTGAGCCATGTCCACCATGAAGAAGGCCCCGACCTCGTCGGCGATCTTGCGGAAACGCGCGAAGTCGATGGTGCGCGGATAGGCCGAGCCACCGGCGATGATCAGCTTCGGCCTGTGGGTACGGGCCAGTTCCTCCACCTCGGCGAAGTCGATCTGGGAATCCTGCTGGCGCACGCCGTACTGCACGGCCTTGAACCACTTGCCCGACTGGTTGGGGGCGGCACCATGGGTCAGGTGGCCGCCGGCGGCCAAACTCATGCCCATGATGGTGTCGCCCGGCTGCAGCAGCGCCATGAACACGCCCTGGTTGGCCTGCGAGCCCGAGCTGGGCTGGACGTTGGCATAAGAGCAACCGAAGATCTGGCAAGCGCGGGAGATGGCCAGGCTTTCGGCGATGTCCACGAACTCGCAGCCGCCGTAATAGCGCTTGCCGGGATAACCCTCGGCGTATTTGTTGGTCATGACCGAGCCCTGCGCCTCGAGCACCGCGCGCGACACGATGTTCTCGGAGGCGATCAGTTCGATCTGATCCTGCTGACGCTTCAGTTCCTGGGTGATGGCCGCGAAGACCTCGGGATCACGCTCGGAAAGCGGAGTGCGGAAAAAGGCATCGGTGGGTGCGCTGGACATCGGATCTCTTTCTGGCAGTCGGGTCGTGACGATGAGGGCTCAGGCCGGGCCGTTTCCGGACAGCTTGGAGACGCGCCGCGCGTGGCGGCCGCCCTCGAATTCGGTCTCGATAAAAATCTTCAGGCAGTCACGCGCCACTTCGGGACCGGTGGTGCGCCCCCCCATCACCAGGACGTTGGCGTCATTATGCTGGCGGCACATGCGCGCCCCGAAGGCATCGTGCACCAGGGCGGCACGCACATGGGGAAAACGGTTGGCCGCAATGGAGATGCCGATCCCGGTGCCGCACAGCAGCACGCCTCGCTCGGCTTTACCGCTTTTCAGGGCATCGGCCAGCGTCACCGCGAAATCGGGATAATCCACGGATTCGGGGCCGTTGGTTCCCAAGTCGAGCACCGACCAGCCGGACGCCGCCAGATCCTTGGCCAGCAATTCCTTGAGTTCGATGCCGCCGTGATCGCAAGCAATGGCCATGATTTTGGTGCTCATCAATACCCTACCCCGGCGATCCATGTTCCGAAGGGCTAGATACCATATGTCGGACCGCCTTGCCAATGCGCCACAAGCTTATGGGGGATGCTCGATCATGACACGGGGTGGCCGCCACGACTTCCAAAAAAGCGTCAAGACGCGGCCTTGCTGCAATAGAAGCTCGCCCCGCTACACAGACCATTGGGTTAAACCCCCACCCGTCAGGCCGATGATTATTGCAGTTCACACCAAGCCAAAGAACTCATTATTCAGAAGATGCAATTTCTAATTGACAGTAAAGTTCCCGCATGCATTCATTGTATCAATTGTGCCAACAAACTGCAGTCGGATAGCCAGATGAGCGACATCAACTCGGATAAGACCAATCGCGACGACCTGCTGCGCATGGCCGTCGATGTCGTTGCCGCCTATGTGGGGAAGAACCCGGTCCCGGCGGGGCAATTGCCGGAACTGATCAACACCGTATACGGGTCGCTTTCGTCCCTCGAAGGTGGGCAGCCGGAGGCGAAGTCTGAGGCGCCCAAGCCAGCTATCGCCGTGAAGCGGTCGGTGACGCCCGACTACATCATCTGTCTCGAAGATGGCAAGAAGCTAAAGATGCTGAAGCGGCATCTGCGCACCACCTACAACATGACCCCGGACGAATACCGGATGAAGTGGGGCCTGCCGCCGGACTATCCCATGGTCGCCCCCAACTACGCCGCCCAGCGTTCCGACTTCGCCAAGAAGATCGGCTTGGGGCGCAAGGCCGGCGAGACGCCGGAACGGCCGACCCGTCGCGGCCGCCGCTAGGCTGGGCCTGATCGATAATGAACGGCGCGGTGCCCTGTGGCTCCGCGCCGTTTCTGTTTCCGGACGATGCATGACGGCCGCGTGACCAACCTGCGCCAGATTCAAAGATGCCGCTTCGGGGACTTTTGCCCCCGCCCCCCTAACCGGAAAGCGCAGCCTCCAGAACGACTCTAGGCAGCAGCCTGCCACGACGTGGCGTTATTCAGCGGTCCGCTGACGCTGCCGGCTAAAGGGTGATTTCCATGCCATCACGGGCGACAACTACCCCAGTCCACGACCGGACGGCCTCGGCTTCGATGCCGGCCATGATATCGTCGGTATGTTCGGGATCGTGATGGAAAATGGCTAAACGCTTGGCACCAGCCGCTCTGGCCAGACGGATTCCTTCCTGCCAGGTGGAATGTCCCCAGCCGATCTTGGTGGGAAACTGGTCATCGGTGTAGGTGCAGTCGTAGATCACCAGATCCGCGCCCCGCATCAGGAACAGCACATTCTCGTCAGGAGTGCCGGGAACGTGCTCCGTATCGGTAATGTAGGCCACGACCACTCCCCCGGTCTCCAGGCGATAGCCGCAGGCACCGTTGGGATGGCGCAACGGGGCGGTCCGCAGGGTAACCCCATCATAGGGCGAGAAGATGCTCCCCACCTCAAAATCCTCGTAGGAAACGATGCCGCGCATGGCGGCCAGCGGTACGGGGAAGTTGGGCGTTTCCATCTGGCCCATCAGCACGTGCTGGATGCCGCGCGGGCTCCCGTCTTGCTTCGGTCCGTGAATATCGAGACGGAAGGCGGGATTGTATGCCGGAGCGAAGAAGGGAAAGCCGTTGATGTGATCCCAGTGCGTATGCGTAAAGAATAGATGGGCATGGGCCAATCCATGCCCAATGATCTCGCGCCCCAGGGAGCGTATCCCCGTTCCGGCGTCAAAGACCACGATCCCGGCCTCGGTGGTGACAGCAATACAGGAGGTATTGCCGCCATAGACCACATGCTCGGGCGAAGGACAGGCGATGCTCCCGCGCACCCCCCAAAACTTCACCGTGCAGACCATTCCCTCGCTCCCGCTTCAGCCCCAGGATGCGACTGTAACCGCCGCACCGTCCCAGTCCTATGTATTTGGTCACACAAACGCGGAAAAATAAGAAAGAATGTTAGTTATTTTGTAACGTCGGAGCCTATGGCCAAGGCGGCGATTTCCGCAGCAACTCCTCCGTTCACGGCGAATTCCGCCAGACCCGAGGAATTCTCGTACCAGAATGCGTCTCCTGGCGGTACGTCCGAGAACGTGCGCGCCCGGTGAAAGGCCCGGCCGCCAGCCCGCAGGATAACATCCGCCCCCAGGACCGAGGCTCGAATCCCGGTCCAGGCGTTGCCGTAATGATCATGATAAATGATGGCGGCCAGATCATCGGGCCAGTCCGGGCGACGAGGGACGTCCACTAAGCGACACCCGACATCTTCTGGACAAAGGCCGGCCGCCAGCCGGGCCGCTATGGGGGCGAACAGATCACGACCATGGAAGCTCGGCGAGAGAATATCCGGGCGCCAGACGATTTCCCAGGTCCGCACTGTCCTGGCTCGGCGCACCAGCGGCTCGAACAGGCCGTTGTCGGGGCCAACGAACGTTACGCCGTCAGCCTCGACCACCAGCGGCCTCCGCTCGCCGCCCACACCGGGGTCGACCACCGCCAATACTACGGATTGACGGGGAATATTGGCAGCCAGGGCCGCCAGCAGATAGGCCGATGCCTTGGGATCGAAGCGCGGTGCGTCGGCCACCAGATTGACCACCGGCTCGGATGGCAGGATCTGACGGATAACCACCTCCATCTGCCCGAGATAGGGGCCATGGCCACCAAAGTCGGTAAAGAGGACGATCAATCCGCCATGCCTCCCCTCGCCTCAGCCCGGCCGACCGTCGGCGCGTGGCTTGGTACAGATGGGAAAATAGACCACGACATAGAGAATCCAGCCAAGGGTCCACAGTGATCCGCCGGCCATGGTCAGGGCCATCATGCCATCCGGAATCACCGGGGCCACCACGCGCAGCAGCGCACCGGCCGAGATCAGGCCGTAGGCCCAGACAGTTGCCTTGGCCACCACCAGGGGATGACCGGCATGGCCCAGGGCGGCGCGGCTCATGACCGCGATGATCATTGTGGCGATGGAGCCGGCAGTCAGCGCATGCAGCGCCGCCGAGGGCGGCAGCGCCTCGATGAAGGCCGAAAGGCCCAGCAGGGCGAATCCCAGAACCATCCAGGCATAGCCCACATGCAGCACCACCAGGATGGGGCTGGAGAGGGTCTTGAGCCCGTGCCAACCCGACAGCCGCCAGGCATGCACCACGGCCGCCAGCAGCAGCAGCGCCCCGGCCACCGGCGACGAAGGCGCCAGGACCTGGGCAAGACCCGCCAGGGCGACAATCGCCCCTGCCCCACCGCTTTCGATCCAGCCCACCGGAGCCACCTCCACCGGGCGGCCCTGCATGCGCAGCCAGTTCTGGGTGAAGGAGGGAATGATCCGCCCGCCCACGATGGCAATCATCAGCAACAGAACGAAGATGCCCAGCGTGACGCCCTTGAGGCCGACGGCCTTGCCGGTCAGGGCCTCGATATGGGCGCACATCCCCGCCAGCCACAGCACGCCGAGAATGGGCAGAAAGACGATATTGCGCCACTTGCCCGCCTGGATCAGCGGCTTGGCCAGCAGAAAGGCCAGCAACGGCAGATAGCCCAGGTCAACCACCGCGACCAGGGCCGGCGGCAAGATTCCGGCCATGGCGACGGCGGCGCGGCCGCCCAGCCACAGGGCGAACAGCGCCATCAGCGGCTTGCCCGACACGTGGTGGGAGTTGGTCCAGTTGGGAACGGCCGTCAGCAGAAAGCCGCCGACCGCGGCGCCGCCCAGGCCGAAGACCATGGCATGGGAGTGCCAGACCACCGGATTCCAGTTGGCGGCCACCGGCAAGTGTCCGGCAAAGGCCAGAAGCCAGAGCGGCAACATGACGGCGGCCTGGATGGCCGCGAACAGAAAGAACGGACGAAAACCGGCGGCGAAGAACACCGGTCCCTGCGAGCCCTTGTAGACGGGCTCCATCAACGGAATCGTGGCCATGAACAACCATCCTGCAACGAACGACCGGCAGAAGGTACACTTCCGCCGGTCATCACGCCTTGAGGGCCGTCAAGGCAACTACATGGCCCTGACTTCCCCCAGGAAGCGATCCACGCCATTGCGCAGGGTCTCGGATTCGCCAGCCAGCTCGGCGGCGGCGCCCAGCAACTCGCGAGCCGCCACGCCGGCCTCCGACGCGGTCCGGCTGATGGAGGAGATGTGGTGCGACACCTCTTGCGCCCCATCGGCCGCCTCGTGGACATTGCGGGCGATTTCCTGAGTGGCGGCGCCTTGCTGCTCGACCGCTTCGGCGATGGCGTTGGCGATTTCGTCCATGCGGCCGATGGTCTTGCCAATGGACTCGATGGCGCCCACCGCGTCGGCGGTAGTGGATTGGATCGAGGCGATCTGCTGGCCGATCTCCTCCGTGGCCTTGGCGGTCTGGCTGGCCAGATGCTTGACCTCGTTGGCCACCACGGCAAACCCCTTGCCTGCCTCGCCGGCACGGGCCGCCTCGATGGTGGCATTGAGCGCCAGCAGATTGGTCTGGCCGGCAATATCGTTGATCAAGCGCACCACTTCGCCGATGCGGTCGGCGGCCTCGGACAGGCCACGCACCACGCCGTCGGTACGATTTGCCGCGTCCACCGCCTCCTTGGCGATCTGAGTGCTTTCCGCGACCTGGCTGCCGATGCCGCGAATGGACGAGGAAAGCTCCTCGGCGGCGGCGGCGACGGCCTCGACATTGGACGAAGTCTGTTGCGCGGCGGCAGCCACAGCTTGACTCTCCTGCGAAGCGTTGTCGATGGCACCGGCCATTCCGGTTGCAGTGGACCGCATGCGTCCGGCGGATTCACTGACGGTCACCACCGTCGACTTGACGCCCCGCTCCAGCTCGGTAGCCAAGCCGGCCAGGGTCGAACGACGCTCGGCCTCGGCCTGGCGCCGCTGTTCCGCCCGTTCCTCCGACATGCGCTTCATGGTCAGCGAGTGCTCGCGGAAGATTTCCGCCGCCTGAACCAATTCGCCGATTTCGTCGCCTCGCTCGTGGCCCTTGATTTCCACGGACGTATCGCCCTCGGCCAGCTTACGGATGCCGCCGGTGGCATTCCTCATGCCGTCGACAACGTTCTTGCCGATCCACCAGGACACCAGCAGCACCAGCAGCACCACGCCGGTCACGATGCCGCCCAGGTTCATGACCTCGGCGCGGAAGGCGGAATCCACATCATCCACGTAGATGCCCGAGCCCACCAGCCAACCCCACTCCTCGATACCCTTGACGTAGGACACCTTGGGGACCGGCTGATCGAGGCCGGGTTTCGGCCAGAGGTAGTCGACGAAACCGGCCTTGTCCTTCTTCACCACGTCGATCATGGCCTCGAAGAACAGCTTGCCGGCGGGATCCTTCAGGCCCATCAAATCCTTGCCCAGCATATCGGGGCGGATGGGGTGAACCACCATCTTGCCGGCCAGGCTATTGATCCAGAAATACTCGGTTCCGGCATAGCGCATGGTCTTGATCGCTTCGATGGCGGCGGCCTGCGCCGCATCCGTGCTCATCTGGCCGGATTGGGAGAGCTTGACGTAATGACCGATAAGGCTGTGGGCGGTTTCGACCACATGCTGGGTCTTGATCTTGCGGGCCGCCATCAACTCGTTGTGGAGATTGGCGAGATTGACGGCGACGATGGCCCCCATTCCCAGCAAGGACAGCACGACAATGAGAAAAATCTTCGCCCTGAAACGCCAGTTGCTGATCGACATTCGCCATATACCCCAAGGCAGCCGTTGATACGGACCCTCCATCCATACCCCTTCTATGATGAGAGCCTGAACTAGTCAATAAGTCCCAATCCAAATTTGATAGATCGCCGCTGATAACAGCAATTTGCGCGTAAATTCGGCGGAGCCAAACTAGCGATCATAGAAGATAAGCAGAACAGGCTGCATTATTTCATCAAATTCGATTTTTGGAATTCGCCAGGCCGATCCTGTTGTGAAAGGCAACAATGGATCAGGGCCGTCACCTTTTGAACGGCCATTCAGAAAGGGGCCGCCCGGCGGACGACCCCTTTCCGGAAGACGGATGGATTCAGCAGGCCGGCAGGTCGCTGGAACCCATCAGATAGGCATCCACGGCGCGAGCGGCCTGACGGCCTTCGCGAATGGCCCACACCACCAGGCTCTGGCCGCGACGGATATCGCCGGCGGCGAAGACCTTGGGATTGGAGGTCTGGTAGACGGTGGTGTCGGCCTTGACGTTGCCGCGACCGTCCTTCTCCAGACCCAGCCCATCCACCAACCCCTCATGAACGGGATGGACGAAGCCCATGGCCAGCAGCACCAGATCGGCCTCGAGCTTGAACTCGGTGCCGGGGATCGGCTGGAACTTGGCATCCACCTCGGCGCAATCGAGGCCGGTGACCTGTCCGTCCTTGCCGGTGAAGCGCAAGGTCGACACCGACCAGCGGCGGGCGCAGCCCTCGTCATGGGAGGACGAGGTGCGCAGGCGGTTGGGCCACAGCGGCCAGGACAGGCCCTTGTCCTCCTTCTCGGGCGGACGGGGCATGATCTCGATCTGGGTGACCGAAGCGGCGCCCTGGCGGTTGGAGGTGCCGACGCAATCGGCGCCGGTATCGCCGCCGCCGATCACCACCACCTTCTTGCCCTTGGCCAGGATGTCCTCGGCCCCCACAGCCTCGGCGCCATTGCGGCGGTTCTGCTGGGTCAGGAAGTCCATGGCGAAGTGCACGCCCTTGAGCTCGCGGCCGGGAACCGGCAGATCGCGGGGCTTTTCCGAGCCGCCGGTCAGCACCACGGCGTCGAAGCCGTCCAGCAGGTCCTTGACCGGAAAGGTCACGCCCACATGGGTATTGGCCTTGATGGTGACGCCCTCGGCCTCCATCTGGGCCACGCGGCGATCGATGATCGCCTTCTCCAGCTTGAAGTCGGGAATGCCATAGCGCAGCAGGCCGCCCACCTTGGCGTTCTTCTCGAACAGGGTGACGGAATGGCCGGCGCGGGCCAGTTGCTGTGCCGCCGCCATGCCGGCCGGGCCGCCGCCCACCACCGCCACCATCTTGCCGGTCTCGCGCTTGGCCACGTCGGGCACCAGCCAGCCTTCGGCGAAGGCGCGCTCGACCACCGCATGCTCGATGGTCTTGATGGCCACGGGCGAGTCGGTGATGTTGAGGGTGCACGACGCCTCGCACGGGGCGGGGCAGACGCGGCCGGTGAATTCCGGGAAGTTGTTGGTGGAGTGCAGGACCTCGGAGGCCTCCTGCCAACGGTTGCGGTACACCAGATCGTTCCAGTCCGGGATGAGGTTGTTGACCGGACAGCCCTGGTGGCAGAAGGGAATGCCGCAATCCATGCAGCGTGCCCCCTGCTTGGCCAATTCCTCATCGGTCAGCGGCTTGGTGAACTCGCGGTAGTGCTTGACCCGCTCCTCCGGCTTTTCATAGCCGGGGGTCTGGCGGTCGAATTCCTTGAAACCGGTAGCCTTTCCCATGTCAGCGCCCTCCCCCAACAGCGACCTTGGGCTCCTGGGCCTTCTGCATTTCGAGCAGGGCGCGCCGGTAATCCACCGGCATCACCTTGACGAATTTCGGCATGTAGTACTCCCAGTTCAGCAAGATGTCGTGGGCCCGCTTGGAGCCCGTGTAATGCTGGTGGTTGCGCAGCAGCGCCTGGATGCGCGACGCGTCGTCGCGGGTCATGTCGCCCATGACGTCCACCAATCCGTGGCCTTCCAGATCGCCCGCCTGATTTTCGTGCTTGGAATTGGCATCCTCCTCGGCGGCCACCGGCTCCAGGTCGACCATAGAGAGGTTGCAGCGCTTCTTGAAGTCGCCGGCCTCGTCCAGCACATAGGCGACGCCGCCCGACATGCCGGCCGCGAAGTTGCGGCCCGTCGGGCCGATGACCAGCACCACGCCGCCGGTCATGTATTCGCAGCCGTGGTCGCCCACGCCCTCGACCACCGCGATGGCGCCCGAGTTGCGCACGGCAAAACGCTCGCCCGCCACGCCGCGGAAGTAGCATTCACCTTCGATGGCGCCGTAGAGCACGGTATTGCCGACGATGATGTTGTCCTCGGCCGGGAACTTGAAGTCCTTGGACGGGTAGATGATCACCCGCCCGCCCGAGATGCCCTTGCCCACGTAATCGTTGCCTTCGCCTTCCAGCTCCAGCGTCACGCCGCGGGCCAGGAAGGCGCCGAAGCTCTGGCCGGCGGTGCCGGTCAGCTTGACGTGGATGGTGTCACCCGGCAGGCCGGCATGGCCGAAACGCTTGGCCACCTCGCCGGACAGCATGGCGCCGACGGTGCGGTTGACGTTGCGCACCGGCTTGGCGATGCGCACCGACATGCGATCGTCCAGCGCCGGCTTGGCCTCGGCGATCAGCTCGCGGTCGAGCACATCGTCGACGTCATGCTCCTGCGCCTCGCAATGGCGCTGGGCCACGCCCGGCTGGGCCGGAATGCGATGGAACAGCTTGGAGAAGTCCAGGCCCTTGGCCTTCCAATGCCCGATGGCGTTGTTGACGTCGAGCAGGTCGGTGCGTCCCGTCAGTTCCGACAGGGAGCGCACGCCCAGCTTGGCCATCCATTCCCGCACTTCCTCGGCGACGAAGAAGAAGTAGTTGATGACATGCTCGGGCTGGCCGACGAAACGCTTGCGCAGCTCGGGGTCCTGGGTGGCGACGCCCACCGGGCAGGTGTTGAGGTGACACTTGCGCATCATGATGCAGCCCGCCGCGATCAGCGGCGCGGTGGCGAAGCCGAACTCGTCGGCCCCCAGCAGCGCGGCGATGATCACGTCGCGCCCGGTGCGCAGGCCGCCATCGGCCTGCACCACGATACGGCTGCGCAACTGGTTCAGCACCAGGGTCTGATGGGTTTCGGCCAGGCCGATCTCCCAGGGCGATCCCGCGTGCTTGATGGAGGTCAGCGGCGAGGCGCCGGTGCCGCCGTCGAAGCCCGAGATGGTGACGTGGTCGGCCTTGGCCTTGGACACGCCGGCCGCCACGGTGCCGACGCCGATCTCCGAGACCAGCTTCACGGAAATACGGGCCGCCGGGTTGACGTTCTTCAGATCGAAGATCAGCTGGGCCAGATCCTCGATGGAATAGATGTCGTGGTGCGGCGGCGGGCTGATCAGGCCGACGCCGGGGGTGGAGTGACGCACCCGGGCGATGACCTTGTCCACCTTGTGGCCGGGCAGCTGACCGCCCTCGCCGGGCTTGGCGCCCTGGGCCATCTTGATCTGGATGTCGTCGGCATTGGTCAGGTATTCGGCGGTGACGCCGAAGCGGCCCGACGCCACCTGCTTGATGGCCGAACGCATGGAATCGCCGTTGGGCAGCGGTACGAAGCGCTCGGGCTCCTCGCCGCCTTCGCCGGTATTGGACTTGCCGCCGATACGGTTCATGGCCACGGCCAGGGTCGAGTGGGCCTCATAGGAAATGGAGCCGAACGACATGGCGCCGGTGGCGAAGCGCTTGACGATCTCCTTGGCCGGCTCCACCTCGTCGATGGAGATGCCGTTGCCAGGAGTCTTGATCTCGAACAGGCCGCGCAGGGTCAGCAGACGCTTGCTCTGGTCGTCGATGGCCTTGGAGAACTCGCGGAACTTGTCCAGCGAGCCCGAGCGCACCGCGTGCTGCATGGAGGCGATGGTTTCGCTGGTCCAGGCGTGCTCCTCGCCGCGCAGGCGCACGGCGTATTCGCCGCCCACATCGAGGGCGTTGCGATAGATCGGGGCATCGGAATAGGCGATCTGGTGGCGCCGCACCGTCTCTTCGGCCACCCCGGCCAGCGAGATGCCCTCGACCCGGCTGGAGGTGCCGGCGAAATAGGTGTTGAGGAACCCCGACGACAGGCCGATGGCGTCGAAAATCTGGGCGCCGCAATAGGATTGGTAGGTGGAGATGCCCATCTTGGCCATCACCTTGAGGATGGCCTTGGCCATGGCCTTGATGTAGCGCTTCTGGACCTCGTAAGAGGACAGCGGCTCGGGCAGGTTGGGACGCATCTCCTCCAGCGTCTCGAACGCCAGATAGGGATTGATCGCCTCGGCGCCATAGCCGGCCAGCACGCACATGTGATGGATTTCACGCGCTTCGCCGGTTTCGACCACCAGACCGGCCTTGGTGCGCAGGCCCTCGCGGATCAGGAAGTGATGCACGGCCGACACCGCCAGCAGCGACGGAATCGGAATGTTGTCCGGTCCCACCGCGCGGTCGGACAGCACGATGATGTTGTAACCCTCGGTCACCTTGGCCTTGGCCTGGCGGCAGATGCCGGCCACGGCGGCTTCGAGCCCCCCCGCCCCTTCGGCGGCCGGCCAGGTCATGTCGATGGTCACCGCCTTGAAGCCCGAACCGGGCAGCTTCTCGATGCGGCGGATCTTCTCCAGATCCTCGTTGGTGAGGATGGGCTGGCGCACTTCCAGGCGCTTGCCATGGCCGCCGTCGCGGTCCAGGCCCAGCAGGTTGGGACGCGGCCCGATCAGCGACACCAGGCTCATCACTGATTCCTCGCGGATGGAATCGATGGGCGGATTGGTCACCTGGGCGAAGCACTGCTTGAAGTAGTTGAACAGCAGCTTGGGCTTGGCCGACAGCACCGCGATGGGCGTATCGGTGCCCATGGAGCCCACGGCCTCCTGGCCGGTGACGGCCATGGGCTGCATCAGGAACTTGACGTCTTCCTGGGTGTAGCCGAAGGCCTGCTGGCGGTCCAGCAGGGTGGCGGGATCAGGCTTGACCGTCTCGACCGGGACATCCAGGTCTTCCAGCATGATCTGCGACTGGGCCAGCCACTCGGCATAGGGCTTGTCGCCGGCCAGCTGGGCTTGATCTCGGCATCGTCGATGATGCGGCCCTGCTCGAGATCGATCAGCAGCATCTTGCCGGGCTGCAGGCGCCACTTCTTCTTGATGCGGTCCTCGGCGATGGGCAGCACGCCCATTTCCGACGCCATCAGCAGCTTGTCGTCGGTGGTGACCAGATAGCGGGCCGGACGCAGACCGTTGCGGTCGAGCGTGGCGCCGATCTGGCGGCCATCGGTGAAGCACACCGCCGCCGGGCCGTCCCACGGCTCCATCAGGGCGGCGTGGTACTCGTAGAACGCCTTGCGCTTCTCGTCCATCAGCGGGTTGCCCGACCACGCCTCGGGGACCAGCATCATCATGGCGTGAGCCAGCGGATAGCCGCCCATGACCAGCAGTTCCAGCGCGTTGTCGAAACAGGCGGAATCCGACTGGCCCTCGGGGATCAGCGGCCACAGCTTGGCCAGATCCTCGCCCAGGACCGAGGATTCCATGGTCTGGCGCCGCGCGTTCATCCAGTTGAGGTTGCCGCGCAGGGTATTGATCTCGCCGTTATGGCTGATCATGCGGAACGGATGGGCCAGCCGCCACGACGGGAAGGTGTTGGTGGAGAACCGCTGGTGCACCATGGCCAGCGCGCTGACCATGCGCTCGTCGGACAGTTCCTGATAGAACACGCCCACCTGGTCGGCCAGCAGCATGCCCTTGTAGATCAGGGTGCGGGTGGACAGGGAGGGAATGTAGAAGTCGCGTTCGGACCCCTCGGGGGCCTTGTTGGACATCTGCTTGCGGATGACGAACAGCTTGCGCTCGAAGGCGTTCTGGTCGGCGACGCCTTGGCCCTTGCCGATGAACACCATGCGCACCACCGGCACGGTGGGCAGCACCGAATGGCCCAGGCTGGACGAATCCGTGGGAACGTCGCGCCAGCCCAGCAGCACCTGGCCCTCGGCCTTGATCAGCGCCTCGCAATGGGCTTCGCACGCCTTGCGGATGGAAGCGTCCTGGGGCAGGAACACGCAGCCGGCGCCATAGGAACCCTCGGGCGGCAGGGTGATGCCGAGCTTGGCGGCCTCTTCCCGCAGGAAGGAATCGGGTATCTGGATCAGGATGCCGGCGCCGTCGCCGGCCTTGGGGTCGGCGCCCACGGCGCCGCGATGGGTGAGATTGACCAGAATCTCGAGGCCGTCGCGGACAATGTCATGCGACTTGCGGTTCTTGATGTCGACGATGAAGCCGACACCGCAGGCGTCGTGTTCGTGGCGCGGGTCATAGAGTCCCTGTGCTTCGGGCAATCCGCTCATCTTCACTTCATATTCCTTTGTACCGCGCCCTGCGCCCCCTACCGGCCGCAGAGCCTGATGCTACACACCCAATCCATCGCTTGGGCGGGCACGACAGCCCCCCTGCCCGATCACCGGAAGCGATCAGCCAAGTGGGACTTCATACGGCATTCCGCTGAGTTCGCCAAGAGTAGGTTGCGACCACCCCGCCGCGATGGCCGGCGCGCCTCAAGGACGGCCATGAAGCCCTAGGGGATTTCACAGGAAACGGCCATAGACTCGTCCATGCCCGACACTCCCATCGCCCCCTCTTGTAAAAAGGCGGATCAATTCCCTCATTCTTCATGGAGGGGATCACAGACTTCACCTCACGGTAATTGCTGGCCTAGCCTTGAAATAGGGTTTTCACCCGATGGGCAATGTGTCGCAATTCCATGCTTTGACAGGGTGCGATTTTGATGGCCTTATTTCATGAATAATATTCAGGTGGACGTGGAGACGGGAAAAACACCCACACAGGTTCGCCGGACAAGGTCGCCGCAGGGAGGTGTCCGCATGGGAGACGACTTGATCGTCGAGACCCGCTCCTTGACCAAGGAGTTCAAGGGTTTCGTCGCCGTATCCGACGTCAATCTCAAGGTTCGCCGCCATACCATCCACGCGCTGATCGGTCCCAACGGCGCCGGCAAGACCACCTGCTTCAATCTGGTGACCAAGTTCCTGACCCCGACCAGGGGCCAGATCCTGTTCAACGGCAACGACATCACCCATACCCAGCCGGCCGCCATCGCGCGCCAGGGCATGGTGCGCTCGTTCCAGATCTCGGCGGTGTTTGGCCATCTGACGGTGCTGGAGAACGTCCGGGTGGCTCTGCAGCGCAAGCAGGGCAAGTCGTTCCAGTTCTGGCGCTCGGGCGAGTGCCTGAACGAACTGAACGCCCGCGCCGAGGAACTGATCGAGGCGGTAGGCGTCGCCGAATACCGCGACACCCCGGCGGGCGAGCTGTCCTATGGCCGCAAGAGGGCGCTGGAAATCGCCACCACCCTGGCGCTGGACCCGGAAATGCTGTTGCTGGACGAACCCATGGCCGGCATGGGCACCGAGGATGTGAGGCGCACCGCCGAACTGATCCGCCGGGTGGCGGCCAACCGCACCATCTTGATGGTGGAGCATAACCTCTCGGTGGTCGCCGACCTGTCCGACACCATCACGGTGCTGAAGCTGGGCCGGGTGCTGGCCGAGGGCAGCTATGCCGAGATCACCGACAACCCCGAGGTGGTCGAGGCCTATATGGGCGCGGGCCATGGAGGTGCCGGCCATGGCTGAGCCCGAAATCCTGCTCTCCGTCCGGGACCTGCACGCCCATTACGGCGAATCCCATGTGCTGCACGGCATGAGCTTCGACGTGCCCCGGGGCGAGGTCGTCACCTTGCTGGGACGCAACGGCGTCGGCAAGACCACCACCATGCGCTCCATCATGGGCATCGTCGGCAAGCGCGCCGGCTCGGTAAAGTACCAGGGCACCGAAACCATCGGCCTGTCGTCCAACCGCATCGCCCGGCTGGGCCTCGCCTTTTGCCCGGAGGAGCGCGGCATTTTCTCCTCGCTCTCGGTCAAGGAAAACATGGTGCTGCCGCCGGTGATCAAGCCGGGCGGACTGTCGCTGGACGAGGTCTATCAGCTGTTCCCCCGCCTGCTGGAGCGCGGCTCCAGCCAGGGCACCAAGCTGTCGGGCGGCGAGCAGCAGATGCTGGCTATCGCCCGCATCCTGCGCACCGGCGCGGACATGCTGCTGCTGGACGAGCCCACCGAGGGTCTGGCCCCGGTCATCGTCCAGCATATCGGCGATATCATCCGGACCTTGAGAGAGAAAGGTTTCACCATCCTCTTGGTGGAACAGAACTTCCATTTTGCCGCCACCGTCGCCGACCGCCATTACGTGGTCGAGCACGGGCAGGTGATCGACATGATCCCCAACGAATCCCTGGCGGCCAACATGGACAAGCTGAAGAGCTATCTCGGCGTTTAACTAACGGGAGGACCAATCATGGTGATGAAGAGGCTTCTGCTCGGCGCCGCGGCGCTGGCCCTGTCCACCGGCATGGCGCATGCCCAGTACAGCGACGGCAAGGTCAAGATCGGCGTGCTCACCGACCTGTCGGGAACCTATTCCGATCTGGCCGGCAAGGGCACCATCGTCGCGGCCCAGATGGCCATCGACGATTTCGGCGGCAAGCTCAACGGCCAGCCCATCGAGCTGATCTCCGCCGACCACCAGAACAAGGCCGACATCGCCTCGGGCATCGCCCGCAAGTGGTACGACACCGAGCAGGTCGACGCCATCGCCGAGCTGGTGACCACCGCGGCAGCCATCGCGGTGCGCGAGGTCTCCAAGGAGAAGGGCAAGATCGATCTGGTCTCGGGCGCCGCCTCGACGCCGCTGACCAACGACAAGTGCTCGGCCACCGGCTTCCACTGGACCTACGACACCTACGCCCTGGCCAACGGCACCGGTGACGCCGTGGTGAAGAACGGCGGCAAGACCTGGTTCTTCCTGACCGCCGACTATGCCTTCGGCCACAACCTCCAGGCCCAGACCGAGAAGGTGGTTAAGGCCAATGGCGGCACGGTCAAGGGATCGGTGAAGCATCCCTTCCCCAATTCCGATTTCTCGTCCTTCCTGCTGCAGGCCCAGTCGTCGGGCGCCCAGATCATCGGTCTGGCCAATGCCGGCGCCGACACCATCAACGCCATCAAGCAGGCCAAGGAATTCGGCATTACCCAGGCGGGCCAGTCCCTGGCCGGCCTCCTGGTGTTCATCACCGACGTGCATTCGCTCGGCCTGGAGAACGCCCAGGGCATGATGCTGACCACCGGCTTCTACTGGGACATGGATGACCAGACCCGGGCGTGGTCCAAGCGCTGGTCCGAGAAGATGGGCGGCGGCAAGATGCCGTCCATGGTTCATGCCGGCACATATTCCCAGGTTCTGCACTACCTGAGGGCCGCCGCCGCCGCCAAGACCGACGAGGGCATCAAGGTGGCCGACGAGATGCGCAAGCTGCCCATCAACGACTTCTTCGCCAAGAACGGCAAGATCCGTGCCGATGGCCGCATGGTCCACGACATGTATCTGGCCCAGGTCAAGAAGCCGTCGGAGTCCAAGGGTCCCTGGGACTATTACAAGATCATCCGCACCATTCCGGGCGACACGGCCTATCAGCCGCTGTCCGAAAGCACTTGCCCGCTGGTAAAGAAGTAAGGAACCGGGTCGGGACGCCGGGGTAATCCGGCGTCCCGTCCTGCTCAGGGGGAGCCCAGACCGCCATGATGACCATTCTCGGCATACCGACCCAGGCCCTGTTCGGGCAATTGCTGCTGGGTCTCATCAACGGCGCCTTCTACGCCATGCTCAGCCTGGGGCTGGCGCTGATCTTCGGGCTGCTCAACATCATCAATTTCAGCCACGGCGCCCTCTACATGATGGGCGCCTTTGTGGCCTGGCTGGCACTCAACTTCCTCGGGCTGGGATACTGGGGCGCGCTGATCGTCGCCCCCCTGGTGGTGGCCCTGGTCGGCATCGTCATCGAGCGGACCATGCTGTGCCGGCTTTACAAGCTGGATCATCTTTACGGCCTGCTGCTGACCTTCGGACTGGCACTGATCATCGAGGGCCTGTTCCGCGAGGGCTATGGCGTGTCGGGGCAGCCCTATTCGGTGCCTTCGGCCCTGGCGGGGGGCTGGAACCTGGGTTTCATGTTCCTGCCCATCTATCGCGGCTGGGTGGTGGTGGCCTCGCTGGTGCTGTGCCTGGGCACCTGGTACGCCATCGAGAAGACCAAGCTGGGCGCCTATTTGCGCGCCGGCACCGAGAATCCCACCCTGGTCCAGGCCTTCGGCATCAACGTGCCGCTGATGATCACCCTGACCTACGGGTTCGGCGTGGCCCTGGCCGCCATCGCCGGCGTGCTGGCCGCGCCCATCTATCAGGTCAGCCCCAAGATGGGCTCTGACCTGATCATCGTGGTGTTCGCCGTGGTGGTGATCGGCGGCATGGGCTCGATCATGGGGTCCATCCTCACCGGCTACATGCTGGGCATCGTCGAGGGCCTGACCAAGGTGTTCTATCCCGAAGCCGCAAGTACCGTGATCTTCATGGTCATGGTGGTGGTCCTTCTGATCAAACCCGCCGGGTTGTTCGGCAAGGGAGCCTGACGCCATGACCCTGCCCTCCTCCGTGTCCTCGCGTCAGAAGCCCTTCGTCCTCGCCCTGCTCGGCCTGGGGCTGGTGCTGCCGCTGGCCGTCTATCCCGTCTTCCTGATGAAGGGATTGTGCTTCGGCCTGTTCGCCGCCGCCTTCAACCTGCTGTTGGGCTATGTGGGGCTGCTGTCTTTCGGACACGCCATGTTCTTCGGCTGGTCGGCCTATGTCACCGCCTATGCCGCCAAGGAATGGGGCCTCACTCCCGAACTGGCCATCCTGCTGGGGGTCGCCCTGGCCACGGCGCTGGGCGCCGTGGTGGGCTGGCTGGCCATCCGCCGCCAGGGTATCTATTTCGCCATGATCACCCTGGCCCTGGCCCAACTGGGCTTCTTCGTGGCGGTGCAGGCTCCCATGACCCATGGCGAGGACGGTATCCAGGGCGTACCCCGCGGCATGCTATTCGGACTGATCGACCTGTCCAACACCATGGCCATGTACTACTTCGTGCTGGCGGTCTTCGTCCTGTCCCTGCTGTTCCTCCACCGGGTCGTCAACTCCCCCTTCGGTCAGGTGCTGAAGGCCATCCGCGACAACGAGCCCCGCGCCATCTCCCTGGGCTACGAGGTGACCCGCTACAAGCTGATCGCCTTCGTGCTGTCCTCGGCCTTCGCCGGACTGGCGGGCTCGCTGAAGAGTCTGGTGTTCCAGTTGGCTTCGCTGGCCGATGTCAGCTGGCACATGTCGGGCGAGGTGGTGCTGATGACCTTGCTGGGGGGCGTGGGCACCGTCCTCGGCCCCATGGTTGGCGCTTTCCTGGTGGTGGCCATCCAGGACTTCTTCGCCGGCATCGGGTCATGGGTCATCATTATCCAAGGTATTATCTTCGTCGTTTGCGTCCTGTTGTTCCGTAGCGGTATGATCGGCGTGCTGGCGCCCTGGCTGAAAAGGCGCGGCATTACTGGCTGAGGTGTGGAGAAGAGTTCGAGCATGCCGGAAACCGTCTTGCGTCGCCGTGAAATGCTGGCGAACACGCCCCTGTTTGCGTCCGTCCAGACCGACTTGCTCGACGAATTGGCCGCCAAGGCCAAGATGGTCAAGGTCGATGCGCGCGAAACGCTGTTTTCCAAGGGCGATCCGGGAGACCGACTCTATCTGGTGGCCAAGGGCCTGATCCGCATCGGAGTCCTGTCCGCCGACGGGCGCGAGGTCACCTATGGCCTGATCAAGCCGGGCCAGTTGTTCGGCGAGATCGCCGTTCTGGACGGCAAGGAGCGCTCGGCCGACGCCACCGCCATGGAAGCTACCGAGTTAATCGCGTTGGAACGCAAGGACGTCCACACCTTCCTGCATCGCCATCCGGCCCAGGCGCTGCACCTGATCGAGGTGCTGTGCGAACGCATCCGGCGTGCCGATAACCAGCTGGAAGACATGGTGTTCCTGTCCCTGCCCTCCCGCCTGGCCAAGCATCTGTTGATGCTGGTCCAGACCATGGGGACCAAGGCCAAGCCCGGGACGCCGTCCGCCATCAAGCTGTCGCAGCAGGAAATCGCCGACCACCTGGGCATCAGCCGCGAAAGCGTCAACAAGGTTCTGTCCAAGTGGGAACAGGCCGGCATCGTCACCTTGGGCCGCGGCCAGATCACCCTGAACAAGACCGCCGCGCTGGAGGGGCTGACTTCCCTGGAATGAGTCTCCGCCTTATGTGAGACTCTTCACAGACGCCATCGCCCCCCGCCCATACATTGGGCCTGTCACGAATTCCAGTCCGTCCCCTCCTCGAACGAACGAACGGGACATGAAGACGGGCCCGAGGGTGACTTTTGGGGCACTACCTCTGGGCAAAAGCCCCCGGCGTCGATCCTCCGCCGGGGGTTTTTTCCATTCTGAACGGGGTGTCGCGCCCTATCCGTAAAGCTGCTTGGCGCGCTTTTCGAAGGCTCCGACCATCAGCTTGACCGCCTCGTTGAACAGGGCGCCGATCAGGGTCTGCAGCATCTTGGAGCGGAACTCGAAATCCACGTAGAAATCAAGTTCCGTTCCATCAGGATGGGGCCTGAAGACCCAGTGGTTGTTGAGATGCTTGAACGGCCCCTCAGTATAGGTCACGTCCACCCGGTCGGGGCGACTCAGCGTCACCTTGGAGGTGAAGCGTTCGCGCACCATCTTGAAGCCGATCACCAGATCGGCGAAGAACACGTCGCCATCACGCGAGCGGATGCGCGAGGCCACGCACCAGGGCAGAAATTCGGGATAGCGCGCCACGTCGGCGACCAGCTCGAACAATTGCTCTGGGGTATAGGGCAGGACTCGCTGCTCGGCGTGGGTCGGCATTCTTGTTCCTGGCTACCCCTGACGGCGCAGGCGTTCCGCCTTCAGCGCCTCGAAATCGCGGTCGGCGTGATGGCTGGACCGGGTGAGCGGCGTCGCCGCCACCATGAGAAAGCCCTTGGCACGGGCCTGGGCGGCATAATCCACGAACTCATCGGGGGTGACGAAGCTCGATACCGCCACATGCTTCAGGGTCGGCTGGAGATACTGGCCGATGGTGATGAAATCCACCCCGGCCGAGCGCATATCGTCCATGACCTGCAGCACCTCGGCCCGTTCCTCCCCCAGTCCCACCATGATGCCCGACTTGGTGAAGATGGACGGGTCGGCAGCCTTGGCCCGCTGCAGCACACGCAGGGATTCGAAATACCGGGCACCCGGGCGGATGCCGGGATACAGCCGCGGCACGGTTTCCAGATTGTGGTTGAACACGTCGGGCCGGGCCACGGCGATGCGCTCCACCCCGTCGCCCTTGTCACGGAAATCCGGAGTCAGCACCTCGATGGTGCATTGGGGCGTCACGGCGCGGATGCGCTCGATGCAGGCCACGAACTGGAAGGCCCCGCCATCGGCCAGATCGTCCCTGTCAACCGAGGTGATGACAACATGCTTGAGACCCATGGCCTTGACCGACTCGGCCAGGTGCTCGGGCTCGGTCAGATCGACGGAGCCCTTGGGGTTGCCGGTCTTGACGTTGCAGAAGGCGCAGGCCCGGGTGCAGGTATCGCCCAGGATCATGAAGGTTGCGTGCTTGTGCTTCCAGCACTCGCCGATATTGGGACAGGCTGCCTCTTCGCACACGGTGTGCAGGTTCTTTTCCCGCATCAGGCGGCGCACCTCGGCCGCCTCTTCCGAGGTGGGAGCCTTGACCCGAATCCAGTCGGGCTTGCGCGGGCTGATCTGGTCCGGCTTGCGGGCTTTTTCCGGATGGCGGAGAGGCTGTTTGTCGCTCATGGCGTAGATTTCGTCCAGGCTGGAGGCTAGGTCAAGAAAAACAAACGGCCGGGCAAAGGTTCCCCCTCACCCGGCCGCCGCAATCATGCCCGGTGCTAGAGCCGGATGCTTTGAGGTCGAATCGCTTCGCGATTCGACCTCAAAGCTGAATCCGCCTCTAATCAATAGGTTAGAGGGCGATTTAGACAACAGGCTGGCGCGGAAAGGCGCCAGCCTGTTGTCATCGCACTCTAGAAGTGGACCGCCCGGCCGTAGGCGTCCAGCACCGATTCGTGCATCATTTCCGAGAGCGTCGGATGGGCGAAGACCGTGTGCATCAGCTCGGCCTCGGTGGTCTCCAGGGTCTTGGCCACCACATAGCCCTGGATCAGCTCGGTGACTTCGGCGCCGATCATGTGGGCACCCAGCAATTCGCCGGTCTTGGCGTCGAACACCGTCTTGATCATGCCCTCGGTCTCGCCGAGCGCGATGGCCTTGCCGTTGGCCATGAAGGGGAAGCGGCCGACCTTGACGGCGTAGCCTTTCTCCTTGGCCTTGGCCTCGGAGAGGCCAACCGACGCCACCTGGGGATGGCAGTAGGTGCAGCCGGGAATCTTTCGCATGTCCAGCGGATGAACGTCGGGCAGGCCCTTGATCTTTTCCACGCAGATGATGGCCTCGTGGCTGGCCTTGTGCGCCAGCCAGGGGGCGCCGGCAATGTCGCCGATGGCGTAGAGGCCAGGCTCGCCGGTGCGGCAATACTCGTCGGTGATGACGTGAGTGCGCTCCACCTTGGCCTTGGTAGCCTCCAGGCCGACATTCTCCACATTGCCGACGATGCCGATGGCGGTGATGATCCGGTCGACAGTGACCTCATGGGTCTTGCCGCCCGCCTCGATGGTGACGGTAACGTCGACGGCGTTCTTCTTCAGCCCCTTGATGTTGGCGCCCGCCAGAATCTTCATGCCCTGCTTCTCGAAGCTCTTCTGGGCCATGGCGCTGATTTCGGCATCTTCCACCGGCAGGACGCGGTCCATGGCCTCGGCCACGGTCACCTGGGCGCCCAGGGCGTTGAAGAAGCTTGCGAACTCGATGCCGATGGCGCCCGAGCCGATGACCAGCAGGCGCTTGGGCATGGTGTCGGGAACCAGGGCTTCCTTATAGGTCCAGATGAACTTGCCGTCGGGCTCGAAACCGGGAAGGATGCGGGCCCTGGCACCGGTGGCCAGAATGATGTGGGGCGCCGAGATGGTGGGCTTGCCCTCGATGGCGACCTTGCTGCCGCCAGCCAGCTTGGCGGTGCCCTCGATCACCGTGACCTTGTTCTTCTTCAGCAGATGCTTGACGCCGCCCTGCAACTGGGCCGAGACCCCGCGCGACCGGGCGACGATCTTGGCCAGATCGAAGGTCGCTCCGGGGGCCGACAGGCCATAGGATTCAGCGTGCTGCATGTTGCGGTAGATCTCGGCCGAGCGCAGCAAGGCCTTGGTCGGGATGCAGCCCCAGTTGAGGCAGATGCCGCCCAGATGCTCGCGCTCCACCAGCGCGGTGTTCATGCCCAGCTGGGCAGCGCGGATCGCGGCGACATAGCCGCCGGGGCCACCGCCGATGACGATGATGTCGAAGCTGTTCTCGGCCATCTTTCTCTCCAATTCAGTCCGGCGAGCCGGGGAAGATCATGTTCAGGCGGCCATCGATTTCCATGTCGTAGGCCTCGGCCAGACGCCAGACATGCACTCCCAGCAATTCGCGGAAGGCCCCCAGCAACTGGTAGAAAACGAAGGTGGGCATCTGGTAGCGCCGCCCGGTGCGGCGGTCCCAGGCCTCGGCCTCGAGGACGTATTTGCGGCAGGCGGCACGCATAGCGGCCAGCAGGTCCTCGGCCGGAGTGCCGGGCGGCAGCAGTTCGGCGGTGTCCCCGATCAGGCGCTTGGCGTCCACCACGGCGCGGTAGCAGCGCTCCTGCTCTTCCGGCAGAACACCGCGATTGCAGAACGCCGGATTGTTCTCGATCATGGCGACCAGACCGGCCAGGGCCGAGCGCTCGGCGGCGCTTCCCGTGGGAAACGGCGTCACCGGCATGCCCGGTGCCCGGGGCATCTCCCTTACTCTCAGTCCCATCTCTCTCCCTCCGGTATTTCTTTTTTGCTCAGGCGCCGGACAACGGCCGCCAGGCTTGCTCCATGTCGAAGCTCAGATCGTGCTCGGCCAGGTAATGGTCGAGGAAGGAGTCGAAATCGCCGAACTCCATCTGGATGAAGGTCTCCAGCGCCTTGGCCTTGTCGCGGTAAAGCTCCATCAGGTCGAAGCGCCAGCTTCCCCCCGCCCGCTCGGCGGTGACCCGGGCCCCCTGGTCCTCGCCGTCGAACAGGCAATGGAAGGACAGGCGATCCGGCCCGTGCTCCTCCGCCAGTTCGCCCAGCTCCCACGCCTCCATCATCACGTCGAGATAGGGAAAGGCGGTAAAGCCCAGGACGAAGGCGGCGCCCGCCCCGGCCCCGCTGAGATCAGCGGGCTCGGGCATGCCGCGATAGCGCACCACCCAGAAACGGGTGAGAGCATCCACGGCGTCCAGGGCGTCACGGTCGGCGGCGGCGAACAGCGTCAGAAGCTGCCCGCCCCAGACCAGGGCCTCGCCGGCCAGCCGTCCCGCGATGACCGGAAAGCGTTCATCGCGGAAATCGGCCTTCAGGCTGGCAAAGGCGGCGTGCACGGCCTCGCGGCTCATGGCACCGCCTCCCCTACAGCAGCATGGACAGCGGGTCTTCGATCAGCTTCTTGAAGGCCGCCAGGAACTCGGCCCCCACCGCGCCGTCGACAACCCGGTGATCCACCGACAGGGTGCAGGTCATCACCGTGGCCACAGCCAGGGCACCGGCCTTGACCACCGGACGCTGCTCGCCGGCGCCCACCGCCAGGATGCAACCCTGGGGCGGATTGATGATGGCGGCGAACTCCTTGATCCCGAACATGCCGAGATTGGAGATGGTGAAGCCGCCGCCCTGGAACTCCTCGGGCTTCAGCTTGCCGTCACGGGCCTTGGCGGCCAGGGACTTCATCTCGTTGGAGATTTCGGCCAGCCCCTTGTGATCGGCGTGATGCACGATGGGGGTGATCAGGCCGGACGGCGTCGCCACCGCCACCGAGATGTCAATGTCGGTGTAGCGCTTGATGGCCTCCTCGCCCCACGACGCGTTGGCGGCGGGCGCCTTCTTCAGGGCCAGGGCCACGGCACGCACCACGAAGTCGTTGACCGACAGCTTGTAGGCATCGGAACGGCCGTTGAGGTCGGCCCGCACCTTTAGCAGGGCGTCCAGCTCGCAATCGATGCTGAGATAGAAGTGCGGAATGGTCGACTTGGCCTCGGTCAGGCGCCGGGCGATGACCTTGCGCATGGAGGAGTTGGGAATCTCCTCGAAGGCCGGCTCGAACGGACTGGCGGCGGCGGGGGCCGGCGCGGACTTGGCCGCCGGAGCGACAATTGCAGCCGGGGCGGCGGCGGGCTTGGCGGGACCGGCCTTGATGGCGGCTTCCACGTCGGCCTTGACGATGCGGCCGTGGGGGCCGGAGCCCTTCACCGCCTTCAGGTCCACATTGCCGTCCTTGGCGATGCGCTTGGCCAGGGGCGAGGCGACGACACGGTCGCCGCCATGGGCCGGCCCTGACGGTGCGGCAACCGGAGCAGCGGCAGTAACTGGCGCCGCAGCGGCGGCGGGAGCGGCCGCCTTGGGCGCCGGAGCGGCCGAGATGGCCGAGATGGCCGAGATGGCCGAGGCATCCTCGCCTTCTTCCAGCAGCACGGCAATGGGCGTGTTGACCGCCACGCCGGAGGTGCCGCCGGCCACCAGAATCTTGCCGAGCACGCCTTCGTCGACGGCCTCGAACTCCATGGTCGCCTTGTCGGTCTCGATCTCGCAGAGGATGTCGCCGGACTTGACGGCGTCACCCTCGTTCTTCAGCCACTTGGCCAGATTGCCCTCGGTCATGGTCGGCGAGAGGGCGGGCATCAGGATTTGAACAGGCATGACAGGTCCCCCCTCTTCAGGCGCGGTAGCAGACGGAACGGGCGGCGGCCACCACGTGCTCGATCTGCGGCAGGGCCAGCTTTTCCAGATTGGCGGCGTAGGGCATGGGCACGTCGGCCCCGGCCACCCGCACCACCGGCGCGTCCAGCCAGTCAAAGGCCTGTTCCATCATCAATGCGGCGATTTCCGATCCGATGCCGGCCACCGGCCAGCCCTCTTCCACCGACACGATACGGTTGGTCTTCTGTACCGAGGCGACGATGGTCGCCACGTCCAGCGGACGGATGGAGCGCAGATTGATCACCTCGGCCTCGATGCCCTCGGCCTTGAGGATCTCGGCGGCGTCCAGCGCCACCTGCACCATGCGCGAATAGGCGGTGATGGTCACGTGGGCGCCGGCCCGCTCGATCTTGGCCTTGCCGATGGGCAGGACGAAATCGGGATCGTCGGGAACGTCGAAGCTCTGGCCGTAGAGCAGTTCGTTTTCCAGGAACACCACCGGATTGGGGTCGCGGATGGCGGCTTTGAGCAGGCCCTTGGCATCGGCGGCGCTCCACGGCGCCAGCACCTTCAGGCCGGGGCAATGGGCGTACCACGAGGCGTAATCCTGGCTGTGCTGAGCACCGACCCGCGACGCGGCGCCGTTGGGACCACGGAAGACGATGGAGCACGGCTGCTGCCCGCCCGACATGTACAGGGTCTTGGCCGCCGAGTTGATGACGTGATCGATGGCCTGCATGGAGAAGTTCATGGTCATGAACTCGACGATGGGCTTGAGCCCGGCATAGCCGGCGCCACAGGCCAAGCCGGCGAAGCCCATCTCGGTGATGGGCGTGTCGATGACCCGCTCGGCGCCGAACTCGTCGAGCAGCCCCTGGCTGACCTTGTAGGCGCCCTGGTACTGGGCCACTTCCTCGCCCATCAGGAAGACGTTGGGGTCGGCCCGCATCTCCTCGGCCATGGCGTCGCGCAGGGCCTCGCGCACTGTCTGGCGCTTATACGAGGCGTAGACCTTCTCCTCGGGCGCCGGAGCGACGGCCGGCGGCGCGGCGACCGGAGCAGCAGCGGCAGGCGCCGCCACGGGAGCGGCGGCGGGGGCCGGGGCCGCGGACAGGGCGGAGGAGGCATCCTCCCCTTCTTCCAGGATCAGGGCGATGGGCGTGTTGACCGCCACGCCCTCGGTGCCGCCGGGCACCAGGATCTTGCCCAGCACGCCGTCCTCGACGGCTTCCATTTCCATGGTGGCCTTGTCGGTCTCGATCTCGGCCAGGATGTCGCCGGACTTGACGGCATCGCCCTCGGCCTTCAGCCACTTGGCCAGCTTGCCCTCGGTCATGGTCGGCGACAGGGCGGGCATCAGAACTTGAATCGGCATTTTTCTACCCCCCTCGCTTACGCTTCGATCAGCACGTCGGTCCACAGCTCGGACGGATCCGGCTCGGGACTGGACTGCGAGAATTCGGCCGCCTCGGTGACGATCACCTTGACCTCGCGATCGATCTCCTTGAGACCGGCTTCGTCGATCAGGCCCTCGGCCAGCAGCTTTTCCTTCAGCTGGTCGATGGGATCGTGCTGTTCGCGCATCTTGGTCACCTCCTCCTTGCTCCGGTACTTGGCCGGGTCGGACATGGAGTGGCCGCGATAGCGGTAGGTGTTCATTTCCAGGATGTAGGGGCCGTTGCCCGAGCGGGCGTGCTCGAGGGCGCGGGCGGCGGCGTCGCGCACGGCGATGATGTTCATGCCGTTGACCGGCTCGCCCGGAATGCCATAGGCGGCACCGCGCATGTACAGCTCCTGGCCGGCGGCGTGACGCACGGTCGAGGTGCCCATGGCGTATTTGTTGTTCTCGATGACGAACACGACGGGCAACTTCCACAGCGCCGCCATGTTGAAGGCCTCGTAGACCTGGCCCTGGTTGACCGCGCCATCGCCGCAATAGACATGGGCGACGCCGTTGTCCTTGGAATACTTGTGGGCAAAGCCCAAACCGGTGCCCAGCGGCACCTGGGCGCCGACGATGCCGTGGCCGCCATAGAAGCGCTTTTCACGGCTGAACATGTGCATGGAGCCGCCCTTGCCGCGGGAATAGCCGCCGGCGCGGCCCGTCAGCTCAGCCATCACCCCCTTGGGGTCCATGCCGCAGACCAACATGTGGCCGTGATCGCGGTAGGAGGTGATGCAAGAATCCGCGGCGCCCGCCACGGCCTGCATGCCCACCACCACAGCCTCCTGACCGATATAGAGGTGGCAGAAGCCGTTGATCAGCCCCATGCCGTAGAGTTGGCCCGCCTTTTCCTCGAAACGGCGGATGAGCAGCATCTCGCGATAATAGCGGATGAGTTCCTGAGGGGTGGGCTCGGCCGCCCCCCGTTCCTTCTTCTTGCTGGCCATGGTTCCTCCCGCGGGCCTGGATCGTTCAACAGGGACGATAGGTAAATGACACTTCCCTATTTTGCAAGCCGATTTTTCCAAAAAATCCGTTGTTTCGTAACGCTCTATTTATCGTTAACTGCATTTTGGTTATTTAAGAATGAATTGCTGCGATGCAACATTAGAGGGTGCTGGACGCGATACAGAATTGCCCACCGGCACCCCTTCCCTCCCCCTCATGTGGGGAGGCATCGCCACGACGGAAAGGCTACCCGCCAATTCCGTCGCCCACGACCGAAGTCCTAGCGATAAAACGCCTTGGCCGACGGGCCTTCCGGCCGGGAACCAATCGTGGTACTTACTGATCCGCGATAGGACCAGGGGAACCAATGGGCACCAGGGAAAGACCGGGCGTATCGGCCCTTGCGGCGCGGTGGGTCATGATTGCCGCGCTGTTGATGGGTAACACCGCCTGCAACATGACGCCGACCTATGAGCGCCCGAAGCAGGAGCTTCCCACCAGCTACCGCAATCCGCTGCCCGAGCCCTCTCCCGAGATGCCCAAGCCCCTGTCCCAGTGGTGGACCATCTTCGGCTCGGAGGAGCTGAACACCCTGGTGGCTGAAGCCCTGGCCAACAACCACGATCTCAAGGCCGCCACCGCCCGCATCCTCCAGGCCGAAGCCCAGGCAGGATCGGCGGCCTCCTCCTTGCTGCCCACCATCACCGCATCCGGCAAGCGCAGCATCGACTCGCCGCAGGGTGGACAGGGGTCAGATCCCAGCCCCCCCACCAACCGCAGTCACCGCCTGAGCTCGGCCTATGTCTCGGCCAGTTGGGAAGTCGACCTGTGGGGCAAGATCCGGGCGTCGGAAGCCTCGTCCCTGGCCAGCGCCTTCGCCAATGTCCACGACCGCGAGGCGGTGGGCCTGACCCTGATCTCCGACGTGGTCCTGACCTATATCCAGTATCTGGAAGGTCTCGACCGCGAGACCGTGGCGCGCAGCAACATCGCCAACATGAAGGCCATGTACAAGGCGGTGACCGAGCGTGTCCGCCTGGGCGAAAGCTCCAACCTGGAACTGGCGCAGCAGCGCAACGTCCTGGCCCAGACCGAGGCGACCATCCCGCCCATCGTTCTCCAGCGCGAGCGCGCCTTCAACAAGCTGGCGGTGCTGCTGGGGCGCCCGCCGCAGACTCTGGCCCTCAACGGTAAGACCCTGCGCGACCTGCTGGTCCCCGAAATGTCGGTGGGACTGCCTACCGACCTGCTGTTGCGCCGCCCGGACATCCGCAAGGCCGAGGCCAATCTGATCGCCGCCAATGCGAATATCGGCGTGGCGCGGGCCAAGCTGTTCCCGACCCTGTCCATCTCGGGCGATTGCGGCTGGGCGGCCCAGTATTTCGACAACATCACCAATCCCACCAGCATCTTCTTCACCATGGCTGGCACCCTGGCCGCCACCATCTTCGACAACGGCAAGACCCGCTCGGACATCGAGTACAGCGAGTCCCGCTACGCGGAACTGGTTGAGACCTATCAGCAGACCATCCTGACCAGCTTGCGCGACGTCGAGGACTCGCTGATGGCAGTCCGCCTGCAGGGCGACCTTGAAGTGGCGCAGCAGGAAGTGCTGCAGGCCTCCCTGGACGCCTATGGTCTCAGTTCAGAAGCCTTCCGGCTTGGCATGGTCGACTATCTGAACGTGCTGGAAACCCAACGCACCCGCTTTCAGGCGGAAGATGCCAAGGTCCAGGCCCGGTTCGGCCGGCTTGAAGCCGCCATCGGCCTTTACAAGGCCTTGGGAGGCGGCATGGAGCTGGATGACGGGGCCGTGCCGCCGACACCACCGGCAGCGCCGGCACCGACCGGCGCACCGGCTCCGGACAAGTCAGCCCCCATGGCCCCGGTTGCCGCTCCGGCTCCAGCCCTTGCTCCTGCTGCCGTAGAGGCGCCGTCCGTGACGGAAGCGCCCCCCCCGCCATCGGCCCCTTTGGCGCCGGTCGACGTCAGCCCCGCCCCAACAGGGGCACCTGCGGCCCCCGCCCCGGAAGCTCCCGCTCCCACGGAAGCGCCCGCCGCCGGGCAGGAGCCCCCCACCGCCCCCGCCGCGCGGGCAACTCCGCCCTTGGACGGAAATCTGGTGACTCGGGTCCAGCCGGCCGCCCTCGACAGCGTTCCGTCCATGGCTCCCGCCGATATCTACGAGACCGCCGCTTTCAACGATAACGCCAGCTAAGGCGGCGAAGGATGGAAACGCTCCTTGCCTATTGGTCCAGCAAAGAACTGATCACCAACGGACTGATCCTGCTGCACATGCTGGGAGCCCTGGTCACCGGCCTGATGATTGGCTACGAGCGTTCGTATCATGGCCGGGCAGCAGGGTTGCGCACGTATTCCCTAGTCTGCATGGCCTCGACAGCGCTGACCGTCGTCAATGGCTATCCCCACATGTGGTATGCCGGTCTTTCTGACACGCCCGGCATCGCCGACCCGACCCGAACCATTCAGGGAATCATGACCGGCATCGGCTTTCTCGGAGCCGGCGTCATCATGAAGGAGGGATTCAGCATCCGCGGCCTGTCCACCGCCGCCTCCATCTGGGTGACCGCCGCCATCGGCGTGCTGATCGGGGTCGGCTTCTATGGTGCCGCCATTTTCGGCGCCCTGTGCACCATGGTGGTGATGACGGCCGCCCGGCGGATCGAGCATGCCCTGCCCCACCAGACGGCCCTCCACCTCACCTTGACCTACCTGCACAAGCAGACGCCGCCCGCCGAGGAAATCCACGCCATGCTGGCCCGCCACGGCTTTGTTGCCCGTGACTGGAGTTTTCAGTTGGAGGACGGGGGAAGGCTGTTTCAATACCAAGTGTCATTGGCGGCGGAGCGCGAGCCGGCCCCCCTGGAATTGCTGGACACCTTGTCGCGGACCGAATCCCTGGCGGGATTTAGCCTGACACCGGCCCGGTCCTAGCCCCCCAAGCCTCACGGTGAATCTAATCGGCCGCCTGCAGGCTGAAATGGAAAGTGGAACCTTGCCCAGGCTCGGATTCCGCCCAGATTCGCCCGCCATTGTGCTGTACCAGCTTGCGGCAGATAGCCAAGCCAATACCGGTTCCGTCATAGGTCTCACGGGAGTGCAGGCGCTGGAACAGGGTAAAGATGCGATCGAGATAAGCGGGCTCCATGCCGATCCCATTGTCAGCAACGGAAAAAACCCAGGTCAGGCCGTCGCGGCGGGCGAAGATACGGATGCGTGGAACGGTATCGGCGCGCCGGTATTTGATGGCATTGCCGATCAGGTTCAGAAATATCCGGGCTAGCTCCACCCGCCGGGCCAAGACCACCGGCATGACTCCGACCACCTCGACAACAGCGCCGGATTCGTCCATGGCCGCGCCGAGGTCGGCCAAGGCTTCGTCCAGCGGCCCGCGGCTGTCGACGCATGCGGGCTCGCCATCCTCGCGGTGCAGCAGCGAGTAATCCAGCAGATTCGCGATCATCTCCTGCATGCGCTTGGTTCCCTGGACGGCGAAGGCGATGAAGTCATCGGCATCCTTATCCAACCGGCCGCGATAGCGCCGCCCCAGCAACTGCACATAGCCGGCCACATTGCGTAGGGGCTCCTGAAGATCATGGCTGGCGATATAGGCGAATTGCTGCAGGTCCTCATTGGATCGTTGCAGGCTCTCCAGCAGACGCTCCCGCTCCCGCTCGGCCTGATTCCGCTGAGACACGTCGAGAACCACCGAAAGCACCGCCGGCTCACCATCAAGTGTAACCCGGGTGGTGATGACCTCGCACTCGACGACCCGGCCATCCCGGGCCACGTAGCGGACCGGACCGCCGACCACCGTCTCGGGATCGGCCATCGCCGCCCCCATCCGCGCAGCCACGTCGGCGCGGTCGTCGGGAAAAACAAAATCCAGGACCTTGCGGCCGATCAAGGTTTCGCCGGCCGGCGCCCTGACCGTGCGGGTCGCCTGGGTATTGGCGAACAGAATGACGCCGTCACGGTGAACCACCACCGCCATGGGGGCGGTTTCCATCAGCGCGCGGTAGCGTTCCTCGCTCTCTGCAACGAGACGCACTGCCCGTTGCTGCCGCCGGACATGGAATGCCCAGCCGAAGGACGCAAGGACGGTCAAAAGGAACAGAACGGCCCCCATCCCGGCGGTCACCCGCAATTGGCCGTCCGAGGCGGCCCAGCCGCCCTTTGGAATGGCAGCCATGGCCCAGGTTCCGTCGGGCAGCGTGACCTCCATCTCCACGGGAGAACGGAGGAACACCGCTTCATCGCCCCAAATCATCTCCCCCGAGCGGCCCAGCCCGTCGCGTCCCCGCAGGGCCAGTTCCATGGGCAGCAATCTGGCATCAAGCCCCGAGGCCAAAAAGACCTTGGGCATGTCGATCACCACGCTGATCAGCCCGAACAGCCTGGACTCGCCACCCGCAGGATCCGGCAAATAGACTGGCACCCGACCAATCAGGGCGGCTCCGCCCTGGATCAGGTTCACCGGACCGGCCACCACGGGCTTACGGCTGGTGATGGCCTGCTGCACCGTCGGCCACTGGTCGGGCTTGGTGCGGTAATCCACCCCCAAAGCCGCCCGATTGGGCGCCTCGGGATAGACGGACGAGATTACCGTGCCGCGCGACATGGTCAGATTGCGAATGGAATCGTAGTCCCGGATCACCAGGGACGCGGCCCGCCGAAAATCGGCATCGCTCATGCCGTCGTGATAGACGATCTGAGCCACCAATCCACGGCTGATGAGCAGAGGCGCGGTCAGGTTGTATTCCAAGCGGGCGCGCAGCACGCTGAGCTGGGACAGCAATTCCGCCCGAGCCGCCTCGTGCCGGCGTTCGGCTTGAAGGGCATAGACCTTGAGCAACACCAGGCCGGAACAGGCGGTTATCAGGGCGGCAACCAGCAGCGGCAGCCACGTCGACAGCTTTTGCCACTTCACCCTGATCGCCAAACCTCCGGCCATCGTCCCCATCTCCCGCCCGAATCCCATGCCTAAGTTATAGCACAAAGCTCGGAGCTTGGCTAAAGCCAGCTACCGGCCGGACTGCCGGGTCCCCCCTTCTATAGCGGAAGATTATTGTAGAAGTGCACCAGACCGGGGGCCACGCGGCGACGCTCAGTTTCCGTTCCGCCCACGGTCTGCATCAGTTTCCGAAGAAACATGCGATCGCATTTGGGCATCTCGAAGAATGCCTTCATGGCAATCAGATCACCGCCGAACTTGGGCTGCTCGCGAATCACACGGACGATGCCGTCACGGAATGCCCCTTCGCGGGCTTGATCGTGGCGGTCCTTGGGGTGGAACTCCTGCTGATAGAGCAGGGCCACCTCTCGCCAGGCCTCGATCAGGGATTCCGGCTCCCATCGGATCACCGAATGCAGCAGCGGAATATCGGCTTCATCCGGCGCCGGGAAGCCGCCGGCCTTGGCCCAGTCATGAAAAACGGCCCAGGGATCGTTGGCCTTGGCGTGCTTGGCGCCCACCCCTTCGGACTTGTAGGCGCCCCAGCGGGAATCCCAGGTATCCAGGATGGGATTGCCCTGGCCGCCCTGCTGAATGATGCCGATCAGCCGGTTGGGACCGCTGGCATCCCAGGTCCGGCTTTCGGACAACTCCTTGATACGCTTGGTGGCGCGAATGTCCGGCAAAACGAACTTGCGCAAAAGAGTCTCGTAACAACCGGCGAAACCGGGCGAAATGATGAACGGCAGCGGAATATGCGGCCGCATGCTGGCGGCGGTGGCCGGATTGACCACAAGCACCTGAAGGGCGCGGCGGGCGTATCGTGCCAGGGTCTCGTCAAACATCTGCCGGAAATTGTCGAAGGCGATGGGCGCCTCCTCCTCCTCCTCGACCACCGCCGGCGGCGGCTCGGGCGCGGCGGGGACCTGAACGGCCGCCTTGGACCGGTTGACGAGGTATTTCTTGGTGACATCGAACAGCAGCCAGCGGTCCTTGTCGCGGGCGTCGTCGGGACCCGGGGGCAACAGGCCATCGAAATGCTGGTCGGCGGCGGCGCCCAACTCTTCCACATCGATGGCGGCGATGGCACGGTCGAGAATGGTGTCGAACACCACGCCCAATTCGCGCTCGTTAGCCCAGGACTGGGTATCAGGATCGGACGCGGTCATCCGGCGCAGCAACAAAATCTGCGGGACCTTCAGTCCCGAAGTGATCGCCAGCAGCTCCGCGACCTTGGATTCGAATTTATCTTTGCGCTTGGAATTGCTCATCTCTCAAGGCCCTTTAGCCCCTTCTGGAGCGTGGCCTCCCCCAATACCGGTACGGAAAGCCGATGATGGCACCGCCTTGGGTAATCGGCAAGGCCATCAAGACGGTTTATCGCCTGGAAATGGTACGCGACAACAGGAAAAGCGCCGTGGCCACAGTGACGATGCTCGGACCCGACGGAATATCCCACACCCAGCTTCCGCCCAGACCCAGCGCCACGGCGATCAACCCGGCCAGGGCGGCCAGCACGGCCATGCGCTCCGGGGTGCGCGACAGCCGCCGCGCCGCCGCCGCCGGAATGATCAGCATGGCGGTCACCAGCATGACGCCCACCACCTTCATGGCGGCGGCAACCCCCAACGCCACCAGCAGCATCAGCAGCATCCGGGAGCGAGCGACCTTGTGCCCTTCGACCACGGCCAGATCCTCGTCCACGGCGGCGGCGATCAGGCTGCGCCACTGCCAGCCCAGCACGGCCAGGACGACCGCCCCGCCGCCCCAAAGCCAGGCCATGTCGGACGCGGTCACCGCCAGGATGTCGCCGAACAGCCACCCCATCAGATCGACCCTCACCCGATCCATGAGCGAGAGCAGAACCAGCCCCAGGGCCAACGACCCATGGGCCAGGATGCCCAGCAGGCTGTCCCCTCCGGCGCTCCGGTCGGCCTCGGCCCGCGACAGGATCACCGCGGCGATGACGCACAAGGCCACCACCCCCACCAGGGGCGCCACGCCCAGCAGCAATCCCGCTACGATGCCCAGCAGGGCTGAGTGGGCCAAGGCATCGCCGAAATAGGCCATGCGGCGCCAGACGATGAAGCAGCCCAGCGGCCCGGCCACCAGGGCCACCGCCGCGCCGGCCATCAGGGCACGCAGCAGGAAGTCATCCATGGCGGCACCCCGGTCCGTGAGTGTGAGGCTCTCCTCCGCCCTCGGCCAGGGGCAGCACCGAGCCGTCGGCCCCATGCCCGTGATCATGGGCATGGGTATAGATGGCCAGACTGGCGGCGACGCGCGGACCGAACAGCGCCAGGTATTCCGGATGGCGGCTGACCGTTTCCGGATGCCCGGCGCAGCAGACATGACGGTTGAGACAGACCACGTGATCGGTGGCGGCCATCACCACGTGCAGATCGTGCGAGACCATCAGCACCCCCACGCCGTGCTCGCGGGCCTGACCGGTGATGAGGTCGTAAAGCTCCGCCTGCCCCGCCACGTCGACGCCGCCAACCGGCTCGTCCAGGACCAGCAGGTCGGGCCGGCGCAAGAGAGCGCGGGCCAAAAGCACCCTCTGCATCTCGCCGCCGGACAGATCGACCACCTGGCGCCCCAGCACATGACCGGCGCCGACCAGGTCCAGCGTTTCTTCCAGCCGCCCGGCCGGCGGACGCTCCGCCACCGCCATGGCCAGAAACCGCCGGACCGACAGCGGCAGCAACCGCCCGATATCCAGGCGTTGCGGCACATAGCCGATCACTTTGGCGCCGCGCTCCACCGTGCCGGCATCGGGGCGCAGAAGCCCCAGCGCCACCTTGAGCAGAGACGACTTGCCCGCGCCATTGGGGCCGACGACGGTGATGATGCGGCCGGCATCGACGGTCAGGTCGACCCTGTCAAGCACCAGATGCCCGCCATGGGAAAGCCGCACCCCGGACAGGTTGAGCAGGCTCATGACGCCCCGCCCCCCTCGCGGCAGCGGGCGCACAGCCCCTCGATCTCGATGGTCTGGCGCGACACGGAAAAGCCCAGGCGCCCGGCGGCGCGACCGATGGCTCCGTCCACCTCCGCGTCCTCCAGCTCCACGGCCATGCCGCATTCGGCGCACAGAAGGAATTGCCCGGCATGGACATGGCCGGGATGGGCGCAGCCGATGAAGGCGTTGAGCAGGGCGATCCGGTGCACCAGGCCATGGGCCTGGAGGAAGTCGAGGGCGCGGTAGACGGTAGGCGGGGCCGCCGACCACCCCTCCTTGGCCATGGTATCCAGCAGGGCGTAGGCTCCCACCGGCCGGTGGGAGCCCCAAACCAGTTCAAGAACCCGGCGGCGGATATCGGTCAGCCGGGCGCCGCGCCGCCGGCATTCCTCCTCGGCGGCCGCCAGGGCGGCGCGAATGCAGGCGCCATGATCATGTTGAGGAACCGGAAAGCTCATCCTTGCCGCCGTCGATTTGTTATATTATAACATTCCATCTTTTCCATCATGACACGGAGCGCCCCCATGCGGAAGACCCTGGCCGCCGCCCTCGTCCTGTTCGGCCTTTCCGCCCCGGCCCATGCCGAGGTTCCGGCCGTGCTGGTCAGCATCAAGCCGCTGCATTCCCTGGTGGCGGCGGTGATGGAGGGGATTGGCGAGCCGGGCTTGATCGTCTCGGGCAGCGCCTCGCCCCACGGCTATGCCATGAAGCCCTCGGACGCCCGCGCCGCGGAAAAGGCCAAGCTGGTGGTCTGGGTCGGCCCCCCGTTGGAATCCTGGCTGGAGCGCGGCATGGCGCGGCGCAAGGACGGCCTGTCCATGCTGTCGCTGCCCGGCCTGATCCGCCTGGACACCCGCGAAGGCGGCGCCTGGGACGCCCACGAGCATGGCGCCCACCGCGATCACCACGGGCAAGACGAGACCGATCCCCATGTCTGGCTGGACCCGCGCAACGCCGCCCTGCTGGCCGGTGCCGTGGCCGAGCGGCTGGGAAGCCTCGACCCCGCCAATGCGGCGCGCTATGCCGCCAACGCAGAGGCCCTCAAGCACCGCCTCGCCGAGTTGGACGCCGAACTGTCGGCCCGCCTCGCCCCGGTGGCCAAGCGTCCCTACGTGGTCTTTCACGACGCCCACCAGTACTTCGAGGCCCGTTACGGCCTGAGTGCCGCCGGGGCCATCACCGTGGACCCCGAACGTCCGCCGGGCGCCAGGCGCATGGCCCAGTTGCGCGATCGCCTCAAGGCCGCCGGCGCCACCTGCGTGTTCGGTGAGCCCGGAGCCCCCTCCGCCACCGCGGCCATGCTGGCCGAGGCCGCCGGGGCGAGGCTGGGCCAGTTGGACCCCGAAGGTCTGCTTGTGCCCGCCGGCCGGGACTCCTATGTGCAGCAGATGCGGGGACTCGCCAGCGCCCTTGCCGAGTGCCTTGCCGCCCGTTAAGGATGGTCTCCCATCCCAAGAGGTATCGATCATGTCCGCCATCGACAGCGCCGCCGTTCTCGCCAAGATCAAGTTCAACGCCGACGGCCTGGTGCCCGCCATCGCCCAGCAGCACGATACCGGCGAGGTGCTGATGATGGCCTGGATGAACGCCGAATCCGTGGCCGAGACCCTGGCGACCGGCCGGGTCTGCTATTTCTCGCGCTCGCGCGGCGGGTTGTGGCGCAAGGGCGAGACCTCGGGCCAGCAACAGCGCCTCAAGGACTTCCTGATCGATTGCGACGGCGACACCATCTTGTTGAAGGTCGATCAGGACGGCGTCGCCTGCCACACCGGGCGCCGCACCTGCTTCTACACCGCCGCCCGCCCCGAAGGCCTGACCGAGGTGGCGAAGGTGCAGGTGTCTCCCGACGAGCTTTACAAGAAGTAATGAATGGGGTTTGGGGCCCTCGGCCCCAAGCGGGTATGGGCGGCAGCCCATAAACTGGAGTTGCATGCATGAGTCTCATCCCCGTCACCGTCCTGACCGGCTTTCTCGGCAGCGGCAAGACGACCCTTCTCAACCACCTTCTGGCCCAGCCCGGGCTGGCCGACACCGCCGTGCTGATCAACGAGTTCGGCGCCGTGGGGCTGGATCACCTGCTGGTGCGCCAGGTGGCCGAGGATGTGGTGCTGCTGCAATCGGGCTGCCTGTGCTGCACGGTGCGCGGCGATCTGGTCGAGGGCATGCGCGATCTGTTCATCAAGCGGGTGCGGGGCGAGATTCCCGAGTTCAACCGCATGATCATCGAGACCACCGGGCTGGCCGACCCCGCCCCCATCATCCACACCCTGATGAGCGATCCGCTGATCTCGGGCCGCTATAAGCTGGACGGCATCGTCGCCACGGTGGATGCGGTCAACGGCGAGCGGACTCTCAATGCCCAGGCCGAGGCGGTCAAGCAGGTGGCCGTGGCCGATCGTCTGGTGCTGACCAAGGCCGACATCGCCGATCCGGTGGCGGTGGAGGTCCTGCGCGCCCGCCTGCGCCGCCTCAATCCCGCAGCCCCTATCATCCTGGCCATGCAGGGCAAGTTGGACCCCAGCGATATTCTTGACGCTGGCCTGTTCAATCCGGGAAGTAAAATTCCCGATGTGGCCGGTTGGCTGAACGAAGAGGCCTATCGCGCCCACCAGCATGCCCATCACGACCATCATCACCATCACGACGCCAATCGCCACGACGCCCATATCCAGGCCTTCGTCTTCACCGCCAGCGAACCGGTCTCCTGGACGGCGCTGGGCTTCGCGCTGGAGCTGATGATCTCATCGCGGGGCGAAAACCTGCTACGCATCAAGGGCATCGTCAATGCCCGCGAATCCGCCGATCCCCTGGCCATTCACGGGGTGCAGCACGTCTTTCATCCGCCGGCCCCCCTGCCCGGCTGGCCCGACGACGATCATCGGACCCGTATCGTCTTCATCACCCGCGACCTGTCGCGTCAGGCGGTGGAGGACCTGCTGAAGGGTGTGCTGGCGCTTGAGGATAGTGGAACATCCTGAGTGATATTGGGCTCTCGCCCAAGCCCAGCCGGGGCAAATGCCCCGGACCCCATTTTTATTCATCAATGAAAACAAGGCGGTGTCACGGCACACTCCGCTGACGGCCCCCTTTCCCAGAGCAAATCACTCGGAATTACCGCATCGCACCTTAAAATCATTTGACGGGCCGAAAGCTGCTTGTTAGTCTTATTCCAGATGTTGGCCTCCCCCGAGGTCAGCCTCCCTCTCTAAGCAACTTCCACCGCCCCGACCCATGGTTCGGGGCGGATTTTTTGCCTATGTCCTTGGTATGCGGTATAGTGTGGCTACTATACTTATGCGCCCGGACACGAGCGATACAACGCCGCCTATTTGGCGATATGATGTCGCGACGATCCTCCTTTCGGGAGATAGCCATGGGCCGCGGCCTCGATTGCACCTGCCTGCAAGGGCTTGAACTGGCGATGAAATGGGCGGGCCGCCACAGCGACCCGGAACTGGTCCGCTGCACTGCCTCGGTGGTCCACGAATGCCTTCACCGCGATGACTGCGAGCAGCGCGGCGAATGCGACATCCGCCTGCACCAGATCGACGCCTGGCTGGCCGAACATGCCAAACCCACGGCCGCAAAGCGGGTGAATTAGACGCGCTTCACCGGAGCGGCCCGCGTCAGGCTTAAGAAGCCCAAGCCCCCTCGCCCCTTTTTCCCTTTTACCGCCCTCTCCCAACGACAACGGCCCCCGGATTTCTCCGGGGGCCGCTACGTTTCGTCGTCGCGACGGGGCGACTTACTCCACGGCTTCCTTGCGGGCCTTGGCGTAGCCTACGCTTTCCAGGGATTCGCCGATCTCGTCCAGGATGGAGGGATCGTCGATGGTGGCGGGCATCTTGAAGTCCTGGTTGTCGGCGATCTTCTGCATGGTGCCGCGCAGGATCTTGCCCGAGCGGGTCTTGGGCAGACGATTGACCACGGTGCAGGTCTTGAAGGCGGCGACGGGGCCGATCTTCTCGCGCACCAGCTTGACGACTTCGGCGATGACCTGGTCGTGGGGCTTGGTCACGCCGGCCTTGAGGCAGATGAAGCCCAGCGGCAGCTGGCCCTTGAGCTGGTCGGCCACGCCGATGACGGCGCATTCGGCCACGTCGGGGTGGCTGGCCAGCACTTCTTCCATGCCGCCGGTGGACAGGCGGTGACCGGCCACGTTGATGATGTCGTCGGTGCGCGACATGATGTAGGCGTAGCCATCCTCATCGATCATGCCGGCATCGGCGGTCTTGTAGCAGCCGGGGAATTCCGAATAGTAGCTGTCGATGCAGCGCTGGTCGGCATTCCACAGGGTGAGCAGGGCACCGGGGGGCAGCGGCAGGCGCACGACCAGCGAGCCAACCTTGCCGGCCTCGCAGGGCTGGTGCCCTTCGTCGAGCACTTCCAGGCCCCAGCCGGGAACCGGCTTGGTGGGCGAGCCGGGCTTGATGGGGAATTCGTGCAGGCCCAGGCAATTGGCGGCGATGGCCCAACCGGTCTCGGTCTGCCACCAGTGGTCGACCACCGGCACTTTCAGCTTTTCCCGCGCCCAGTTGATGGTATCGGGGTCGGAGCGCTCGCCGGCCAGGAACAGGGCGCGGAAGCCGGTGAGATCGTACTTCTTGAGCAGCTCGCCGTTGGGGTCCTCGCGCTTGATGGCGCGGAAGGCGGTGGGGGCGGTGAACAGCGAGGCCATCTTGTACTCGCTGATCATGCGCCAGAAGGCGCCGGCATCGGGGGTGCCGACCGGCTTGCCCTCGTAGACCACGGTGGTGGAGCCGTTGAGCAGCGGGGCGTAGCAGATATAGGAGTGGCCGACGACCCAGCCCACATCCGAGGCGGCCCAGAACACCTCGCCCGGCTTGATGTCATAGACATACTTCATGGACCACATCAGGGCGACCATGTGGCCGCCATTGTCGCGGACCACGCCCTTGGGCTGGCCGGTGGTGCCCGAGGTATAGAGGATATACAGGGGATCGGTGGCCAGGACCGGCACGCAGTCGGCGGGCTTGGCCTTGGCGCAGACCTCGGTCCAGTCCAGGTCGCCGGCCTTGTCCATCACGGCGACCGATTGCGGGCGCTGCAGCATGATGGTGTGGCCCGGCTTGTGCTCGGACAGGGCGATGGCCTCGTCCAGCATGGGCTTGTAGGCGATAACGCGCGAGCCTTCGATGCCGCAGGAAGCCGAGAGGATCACCTTCGGCTTGGCGTCGTTGATGCGGGTGGCCAGCTCGGCGGGAGCGAAGCCGCCGAACACCACGGAATGGATGGCGCCCAGGCGGGCCACGGCCAGCATGCCGACCACGGCCTCGGGAACCATGGGCATGTAGAGAAGGACGCGGTCGCCCTTGGCGACGCCCAGGGCGGCCATGGCGCCGGCCAGGCGCGACACCTGGTCCTTCAGCTCGTCATAGCTGATCTTGCGCTTGGTGCTGGTGACGGGGCTGTCATAGATGATGGCGGTCTGCGCGCCGCGGCCCTGCTCCACATGGCGGTCGACGGCGTTGTAGCAGGTGTTGGTCTCGGCACCGACGAACCAGCGATAGAACGGCTTCTTGGAATCGTCCAGGACCTTGTCCCAGGTCTTGTACCAATGGATTTCCTTGGCCGCCTCACCCCAGAACCCCTCGGGGTCCTTCAGCGACTTCTCGTAAGCTTGCTGGTATGCGTTGGTCATGTCGGACAGGTCCTCTGCTTTGCCACTCTCCCGTGGGGGGCTTTTGCCCCTCCGTCTGAGGGGGGAGAATGCCGCAACCCGGCAAATTTTGCAAAGGTGCATTGCAAGGACGCGGGGGCGATTTCAGATCACGGCCTAACCTACAATTTTTTCCTTCCACCGCAATGAGTTGTGGCGAGACGCTCACCTATTTGCAAGGTTCGCAATTTCCCGCCATTTCTGTGCAAATGTCGAATTTCGTGAAGTCGGCCATACCCGGACCCCGGCCGGGATCGCCATGAAAAAAGGGGCCGGAAACCCGGCCCCTTGCTCGCCTTCCTCAGTGAGGTCCGGAGCCGATGCGGCTCAGCTCGTCCTTGATCAGGAGTTTCTTGCGTTTCAGATCGTGGATCTGGGTATTGTCGGGCAGCGGGCGTCTGGTTTCCATCTCAATGGCATTTTCCAGAGCGGCATGCTTGGCTTTCAAGGACTCAGCACGGTCATGAAGGCTCATTACGGTCCTCCCTAAGGGATGAGTAACCCTGGAATCTTATTCCTCCTGTCACACGATTGTCAGCAGGGAAATTGCCCTGGCCGCCCACCTGGACTAAGGTTCTTGCCCTAGCCTGATCACCAGCCAAGGACCAATGCCCTTGAACGCCCCGCCGACCCGCATGATCGTAGGAATAAGTGGCGCCTCCGGGGTCATTTATGGCATCCGCGTCCTGGAGATGCTGGCCCGGCTGGGGGTGGAATCCCATCTGGTCATGAGCCGCGCCGCCGAGGTGACGCTGTCCCACGAAAGCGACCTGAAGGTCGCCCAGGTCCGCGCCCTGGCCAGCCGCTGGTACAAGGCCGAGGATATCGGCGGCGCACCGGCCTCGGGCTCGTTCCGCTCGCTGGGAATGATCGTGGCGCCATGCTCCATCCGCAGCATGAGCGAGATCAGCACCGGGGTGACCACGTCACTGCTGACCCGCGCCGCCGACGTAGCCCTGAAGGAGCGCCGCCGGCTGGTGCTGATGGTGCGCGAGACCCCGCTGCACACCGGCCATCTGCGCTCCATGCTGCAATTGTCGGAAATGGGCGCGGTGATCGCGCCCCCCGTCCCCGGCTTCTACGCCAAACCCGAGAGTCTGGACGATATGGTCGAGCACAGCGTCGGACGCATGCTCGACCTGTTCGGCCTGGATTGCGGCACCATCCGGCGCTGGGGGGAATAGCGCCTACATCTCGCCGATATAGATGCCCAGGCCGCGGGCCGTCTGCGCCAGGGTGCCGTAGGGATCGATGGCCCGGGTGATGCCGGCCACGTCGGTGATCGGCACGTCCACCACTTGGCCATGCTGCCAGGCCACCATGCGGCCCAGCTTGCCCTGGGCGATCAAATCGACGGCATAGACGCCGAAGGCCGAGGCGATGATGCGGTCGCGCATGGCCGGCATGCCGCCGCGCTGCACATGGCCCAGCACGGTGACGCGGGTCTCGGCCTCCACCGTCTCGGCCAGCCGGGCCGCCAGATACTGACCGATGCCGCCATAGCGGGCCTGTCCGCCGCTCTGCAGCGTGGTCACCGATTCGCCCGTCTCGGTCTTGCAGCCCTCGGCCACCACCATCAGGGCGTGGTTGCGCCCCTCGTCCCGGACCTCGGCGATCTTCTTGGCAATGCCTTCCAGCGTATAGGGAATCTCGGGGATCAGCACCACGTCGGCGCCGCCGGCGATGCCAGCATTAAGGGCGATATGGCCCACGTCGCGGCCCATGACCTCCAGGATCATCACGCGGTGATGGCTGGCCGCCGTGGGAGCCAGTCGGTCCATGGCCTCGCCCGCCACGTTCAGCGCCGTGGCGAAGCCGATGGCGTAGTCAGTCTGGGCCACGTCGTTGTCGATGGTCTTGGGAATGCCCACCATGGGGATGCCGCCCTTGCGGCACAGCTCGTTGAGGATGCGCATGGAACCGTCGCCGCCGATCACCACCAGCGCCTCTATGCCCAGTTCCTTGTAGCCGTCGACGAAATCCTGCGAGCGGTCCTTCTTGGACCCGTCGGGCATGGGATAGGCGAAGGGATCGCCCTTGTTGATGGTGCCGAGAATGGTGCCGCCCAGGCGCAGCATGTCGTCGCCCACCGACTTCAGGTCGAATTCCACGTAGTTGAGGGGACGGTTCATGAGCCCGAGACTGCCGTCGCGAATGCCGAACACCTTCCAGCCGTAATTGCGGATGGCACGATGAACCACCGCGCGCAAGGCCGCGTTCAACCCGGCGCAGTCGCCGCCGCTGGTCAGAATTCCGATACGCTTGGCCGTCATTCACCGCCCTCCTCTTTGTCCTACCTTACCCATACCGTTTCCGGCCGAGTTCTGCTACCGTCTAGCCACTTAATCCTAGCGGCGTCCAGCCATGATCGATGACAATCTTGATGAAGTCCGCCGTCAGCTGGCGGAATTGAAGACCGAGCACCGCGATCTGGACGACGTGATTTCCCGCGTTGCCGACGGGGCGCCGTTCGACCAGTTGCGCCTGCAGCGGCTGAAAAAGCGCAAGCTGCACCTCAAGGACGAGATCACGCGGCTGGAAAACATCCTGATCCCCGACATCATCGCCTGATATTTCGCCATGACACTGGTTCATCTCGGCCTCGGCACCAACCTGGGCGACCGGCCCGCCAATCTGCGCGCCGCCATTGACGCCCTTGGAACTGTCGGAGCGATCGCCGCCTATTCCCAGGTGTGGGAGACGGCGCCGCTTTACGTCATCGACCAGCCGGCCTTTCTCAACATGGCCGTGGCGCTGGAGACCGGCCTTGCCCCGCTGGAACTTCTGGCCCACCTCAAGGCCATGGAGGACGAGCTTGGCCGGGTCGCCTCGGTGCGCTATGGGCCGCGCCTGATTGATCTCGACATCCTTCTTTATGCCGATATGGTGATGGCGAGTGAAATACTCACCCTGCCTCACGCCCGGCTGCACGAACGGCACTTCGCCCTCGCCCCTCTGGCCGAGATTGCCGGGGAGGTGCGTCACCCTACCTTGGGAGTCAGTATCTTAGCCTTGCTGCAGGGACTCCCCGGCCCCGGCGATATCCACCGACTCGGCCCCCTGACGTCTATGACCTTGTAGCCGACAGGCCAAGCAACCACATCCATATGGCATAAGCCAAGGGTGTTTAGGATTGCCGATGAGAGGCTTGTTTCAAATTTGCGAACCGATCCGGGACGCGCCCGATGCTCTGACCTATGAGATATGCGGCCGCGACCGCGTCGTTTCCCTTGGCCTGGGCTGGCCGAAGGGAACCCGGCAACGGGACGTCCTCAGCCGCTCCCTCTGGGACTTGCTGGGCGACGGCAATGTCGCCGACGTGTACCGCGCCCTGATCGCCGAGATTCGCCGGACAGGAGTTGGAGTTTGCTTCACCTTCCGCTGCGACGATCCCGGCACCAAGCGGATGATGTCCATGGCCATGATGCCCACGAGTTGCGGCGGCATCCGGTTTTCCAGCCGCGCCATCGCCGTGGAGCAGCAGGAGCCCAGCCTCTTCCAAAGACGCCACCTGGGGTTGCCGGTCAACGTGGATCTGTGCCCCGAATGCGGGCGGATCAAGGTCGGAAACCAATGGCAACCGGCCAGCGAAGCATTGGACCGTCTTGGCATCTTCGCCGACGACCTTCCCTTCCGCACACATCAGGTTCGCTGCACCCCGTGTCATGTTGCCAGTCATTGACACTTGCGCCCGGCGCTCGGGAAGCGCTATGACCCTGCTTTCCCAGCCTGAGGAAAGATCCAAGTGTTCGTGCAGCGCAGTCAAGCCGAGACCCAGCCGGGCGAAGCACCGGTTCGCCGCCTTTACCGTATCCTGGTTCGCGATCTGGTGCTCAAATGCTTGATCGGCATCCACGCCCATGAGTTGCTCGCTCCCCAGCGGGTGCGCATCAATGTGGACATGAGCGTGCTGGAACAGGCCGGGCCTCTAAGCGACGACATCGCCAACGTGGTGTCCTACGAGGACGTGATCGACGGCATCAAGGCCATGCTGGCCGAAGGTCACATAAATCTGGTGGAGACCCTGGCGGAAAAGATCGCCGATCTTTGTCTCGTCGATGAGCGGGTGGAAACCGCCCGCATCCGGGTGGAAAAGCTCGATGTCTATGCCGAGGCCGCCTCGGTGGGCATCGAGATCGAGCGCGGGCGCAAGTAGCGCTCCAGACCCGCCCGGGGCAGATGCCCCGGATGGGTTCGGGTCATAAGCCCGTCGTCCTTATGCCTCGCCCAGAGCGGCGAGGTAGAGGTCGAGGATCTGCTGTTCCTCTTCGCGCTCCTGACGGTCGCGCTTACGCAATGCCACGATCTTGCGGATGATCTTGGTGTCGAAGCCCTGGGACTTGCACTGGGAGTAGACGTCCTTGATGTCGGCGGCCAGCGCCTTCTTTTCCTCTTCCAGCCGCTCGATGCGGTCGATGAACTGGCGCAGCGCCTCGGCCGCGATGCCGCCGATCTGGCTGGTGTTCTGTTCGTCGCTCATGGACACGCTCCTCGGTCGAAATGGGTCCAGACCATATCCAAGGCCCCGCCGGGATTCAATAGACCTCGGCGCGGTACAGCCCATCATCGGCCAAAACGCCGCCCAAGGCCTCGACCAGGATTTTGGCCCAGCGCCGGCACCCGGCCTCGTCGGCCAGCAGGTCCTGGCGGATCTCGAACGAGACGTTGGGCAGGCCGACCACGCCGGCATGGGTGTCCAGGGTATAATTGATCTCACGCCCCGAATAGGGCTGGTTGTCTCCCACCACCAGATCGCCCCGCGCCCTCAGGGCCGCGAGCACCGGCGCCGCCATGCGGGGATCGCGGTTCCACAGGACGCCCACATGCCAGGGACGCGGCATCTGGCCGTCGATACAGGGCGTGAAGCTGTGTATCGCCACCAATGCCGGGGCGGTGCCGCCCCGCCAGAGATGGGCGACGCGGTCGCCGATCTCGGTATGGTAGGGCCAGAACCAGTCGCGGGCGCGGGCATCCGCCTCAGCCTCGTCCACGCCCTCGTTGCCGGGTACCCTGATGCAGCAGCTGGTGGCGGGAATGGAGGACGGATCGCCCGGCTGCCGATTGCAATCGATGACCAGCCGGCTGACCCCCGACAAAACCGCTGGGCAGCCCAGGGCCTCGGCCAGCAGAACGGCCACCCGGGCGGCGCCGATATCCCAGGCCACATGGCTGTTCCGCGCCACGTCGTCCAGGCCGAGATCGCCCAGGCCGGCGGGAATGGCCGCCGAGGCATGGTCGCAAACCACCAGGACGCGCGCCTGCACTCCGCCGTCCAGGGAGTGGAAGGCGACGGGGGTTCCGTGGGGATCGGGAATGAACTTCAGCATGAAAGAGAGTATAACTTGGAAAATTCGGAAAAAAACGTTTCACGAGCTGTTGACAGCCCCCGCCGCTTTCCGTATTTTCCCGGCCTCGCGCTTGCGAACCCAAGTGACGTCGTTTCGGCGACAATTACGCTTTAGGAAGTCGGACCATGAAGATTCGTAACTCGCTGAAGTCGGCCAAGCTGCGCGACAAGAATTGCCGCATCGTTCGCCGCAAGGGCCGGGTCTACGTCATCAACAAGACGAACCCCCGCTTCAAGGCTCGCCAGGGCTAAGGCCCGGCCGCCGATCTGCCCTTACAGGCTTAAGATCGAAGCAAGCCGCGCTCCTCACGGAGCGCGGTTTTCTTTTTCTCACATTGTCACACCGCCGCGATGGCCTGGGCCGCCTCGTCGAAGGCCCCTTCCAGGGCGGGATAAAGCGCAAGGACGGTGGCCAGGTCCGACGCGGCGCTGGCGGCCTCGGCCTCGGCGCACAGCTTGGCGAAGCGGAAGGCACCGGCACTGTTGCCCGCCCCCTTGGCGGAATGGGCCGCCTCGCGCGCCGCCAGGGCGTCACCGGCCTGGAGCGCATCGCCCAAATCCACCACCAGCGGCCGGGTCGTGTCGACGAACAGCGCCAGGAGCTCCCTCACCTCATCACCGATATCGCCGAAAATCTGCCGCATCGGGGTCAGGTCAAGAACAGGCAGCAACGCCTCGTCCTTGGGCGGGGCGACAGGTATGGCCGCCGGCAATGGGGCCGCGGCTCCCTCCCCGCCGCCCGAACGCCGCCGCCGCAGCCCAACCGCCGTCGGCAAGAGACGGCGAATGGTGGAATCCAGCTGGACCAGATCAATGGGCTTGGCCAAAAAGGCGTTCATGCCGCTGTCCAGGCAGCGCCGCGCGGTCCCGGCCAGGGCATCGGCGGTGAGCGCCACGATGGGCAGGTCGTGGCCGGTCTCCACCTCCCATTCGCGGATACGCTGGGTCAGTTCATAGCCGTCCATCTCGGGCATGTGGCAGTCGGTAAGCAGCAGGCCGTAATCGCGGATCTGCATGCGCTCCCACGCCTCGGTGCCATTGCCCACCACCTCGATGGCATAGCCCAGGCGCTCCATCAGATGGCGGATGACCACCTTGTTGGTGGGATTGTCCTCGGCCACCAGGATCAGGGCGCCGGCGGCGGCGGCTTCCTCCATGGTGGGAGGACGCCAGCCCTCCTCGGCACCGGTACCGTCGGCGGCTTCGGCCTCCGGCGTGGCGCGCCCCACGGCGACCGCTACATTGCGCCAGAGCTGGCGGCGACGGATGGGCTTGGGCAGCACGGCATACAGCCCGGCGGCCTTGACCTCGGAGGCCACGGCGGCAAAGGCGTCCTGGGCCACCAGCATGGCCACCTTCAACTCCAGGTCAGGCCCGGCGGCGGTCATCAGGGCGCCGGCCACGCCGAGGCGCAGGCGGAAGTCCTGGCCGCCGTCCAGCAGGGCCACGTCATAGGTCCAACCGGCCAGGGCGGCAGCCCGCACCGCGGCCACGGCGCCCTCGGCCGAGGCCACCACCGCCACCTGGGCACCGAGATGGCCGAGATATTGGCGCAGGCATTCCGCCGCCACCGGCCCCTCCGCCAGGACCAGCACGGCGATGCCCGACAGGTCGAGCGGCGGCTCAGCCTCGACCTCGGCGGGCTCCAGGGGCACCTGGAACCAGAAGGTCGAGCCCTGCCCCACGTTGCTGCGCACGCCGATCTCGCCGCCCATCATGGCCACCAGGCGACGGCAGATGGACAGACCCAACCCGGTGCCGCCGTAGCGCCGCGAGATGGTGATGTCGGCCTGCATGAACGGCTCGAACAGGCGGGCCTGCTGCTCCGAATCCAGGCCAATGCCGGTATCGGTGATGGAAAACTCCAGCCGCAGCGGCCGCTCGCGCGGGTCCAGGGCGCGGACAGCGATGCGCACATAGCCCTTGTCGGTGAACTTAATGGCGTTGCCGGCCAGATTGGTGATGATCTGACGCAGGCGGATGGGGTCGCCCACCACCATGTCGGTCAGGGCGGGATCGACAAAGGTGATGAGGCTGATGCCCTTTTCCTGGGCGCGGATGGTCAGGAGGTCGGCCACTCCCTCCACCACCTCGGACAGGGACAGGTCCACCAGTTCCAACTGCAGCTTGTCGGCCTCGATCTTGGAGAAATCCAGGATATCGTTGATGATAGTCAGCAGCGAGGTGGCGGAATCGCGGATGACGCGGGCCATTTCCCGCTGCTCGGCCGGCAGCGGCATGTCTTCGAGCAATTGCGCCATGGTCAGCACGCCGTTCATGGGAGTGCGGATTTCATGGCTCATGGTGGCGAGGAACAACGACTTGGCCTGGCTGGCCTCCTCCGCCACCTTCTTGGCCTCGGCCAGGGCGGCTTCCTCTTCCTTGTGCCGGGTGATGTCGGTGGACGAGGCGATGACCGCGGGCTCGCCGTCCATCTCGATCTCGGCGGCCGACAGCATGGCCCAGAACTCGTGGCCGTCGCTGGCCCGCATGCGGCACTCGAATCCGCTGACGAAGCCGCGCTTCCTGACCAGTTCCACCAGCCGCGCCCGATTGGCCGGGTCGGCATAGCAGGACGCCACGGTCATGCCCAGGGCCCGCCCCTTGGGCAGACGGTACAGCTCCGACCAGCGGGGATTGACCAGCAGGATGGCATTATCCGAGACCCGCGAGATGGCAAGGGCCAGGGGCGAGGTGTCGAGAATGCGGCGCAGACGCCGTTCGCTTTCGATCAGGGCTTCGCTGGATTCCTGCAGCTTGGCCATGGCGTCCCGGAACACCGCCAGCTCGGCGGCCATATCGGTGATCTCGTCGTTGCCCTGGCCGGGAATCGGCGCCTGGAAATCGCCCTCGGCGATGGCGTGCATGGACGAGGCCAGGCCGGCGAGACGGGCCACCACGCTGCGTCCCAGATACAGCCAGATGAACAGCAGCGGACCAAAGAAGGTCAGCATGGCCACCACCAGCATGGTGGTTCGTCCGCTGGATACCGCCGCCTCGGTCCGACGCTCGTTTTCCGCCGCCTCGGCCTCGGCCGCCGAGACCAGCCGTCCGACCGAGGAGGACGTGCGGGCCACCAGGTCGCGCCCCTCGTCATTGGCGGCGGCCAGACGGGCGATGGTCAGCATCTGAAGGGTGCGCAGCTCGAACACGTTTTCCGGCCCGGTCCCCAACGCCAGGACGCGGCGCGTCAGATCGCGGGTCCTGGGCGTACGCGCCCCCGAGGCATCCACCAGTTCGGCGAGATAGCGCACCTGCTCCTCATAGGCGGCACGCAGGTCGCCGACCTTTTCCAGATTGCCCGCCACCACCGTCTCGCGCAGGTAATTGGAGGCCAGCACCACCGTGGCCAGGGCAGGATCGCCCACCAGACCGCCCATGGCGCGATGAACCTCCACGTCGAGCTGGCTGATGATCTCCGCCTGGGCCCGGCTGCGTTCGGCCAGTTGCAGCCGCTTGTCCACCAGGATATTGCGGTCCACCACATTGTCGGCGAAGGCGGCGATCATGGAGCGCAATTCCTCCACCCGGCCGGCATCGCCGATGGAGCCCGCCAGATGATCGACCAGAGCGAGCAGGCGCTCGGTCTGCTGCTGCAGCGCCACGAAATTGCTCTGGCGCTGGAATTGGGATTGCGAGCCGTCCAGGGCCGGTGCCGCGGCGGCCAGCCGCGCGGTGGCCTCGGACAGCTTCAGCGCGTTGGAGAGGCTGGGCAGGTTGGTCCGCGTCACGGCCGCCAGCAGGCGCTCGATCTCGGAATAACTGAACCAGGTGAGCAGACTGGCCACCATGATCATGCCGGCCACGGTACCCACCGCCACCACCAGCTTGGCACGAATGCCAAAGCGCCAGCGGCCGCCGGTCCGATGGTCGTGGCCCATTATCCTGTCGTCGCCTGACACGCCCGGCACTACCCCAGTCTCCCCCATCCAATTCCCCGGCGCATAATGCCCCAGACAACACCACCATGGAAAGCCGGGAGGTGCCGGTGTTAGTCTCCCCCGTCATGAAGCCGCCAAAGAAGAAGATCAAGCCGGTCGATCCGGCCCACGCCCTGGCCCAGGCGCTGCGCCTCGCCGACGGGCAATTGCTGGACGAAGCCATCGCCGCCCTGGCCAAGGCCGACGGCCATCCCGAATGTGACTATCGCCGCGCCGGATTGCTGCTGATGCGGCAACGCCCCACCGAGGCGGAAGCGTTGTTCCGCCGGGTGCTGTCCGCCGTTCCCGGCCATCTCGACACCATGGTCGGCCTGGCCGGTGCCCTGGTCGAGCAGGGCCGCCCCGCCGAATCCCTGCCCTTGCTCGAGGCGGCGGCTCTGGTCCAGCCACAATCGGGACGAATTCATTATTTGCTGGGTATCGCCCTGGACGAGGCCGGGCGAGGCGCCGAAGCCGCCCCCCATCTGGCCAAGGCCCGCGCCCTGATCATTGCCCCGGCCGAGCGCCGCCAACTGGTGCCCTACGAGCTTTACGTCCAGCTCAGCCGCCGCTGCAACCTGCGTTGCACCATGTGCGGCTGGGAGATCTGGAAGGATAATTCCGGCTTCATGGAGGACGCGGTCTTCGAGCGGGTGATCGCCGAGGGCAAGGCCTGCGGCATCAAGACCATGCATATCCTGGCCGGTCAGGGCGAGCCTTTCCTGCACCCTCGCGTCTTCGAGATGCTCGAGCGGGCCGTGGCCGAGGGGTTCCAGGTGGGCATCGTCACCAATGGCACGCCGTTCACGCCGGACAAGATCGCCCGGCTGGCCAAGGTCGGCCTCGCCTATCTGCAATTCTCCTTCGCGGGTTGGGATGCGGAAAGCTACGAGGGCGTCTATGTGGGCTCCAAGTTCGAGCGCACCATGGTCAACCTCAAGGCCATCCACAAGGCGCTGAAGGACACCCCCACCCGCTTCGCCGTCAAGGCGGTGGCGCTGGGCGACTGGCAGGACAACCTGCGCCGCACCAAAGCCTTCCTCGCCTCCCAGGGTATCACCGACGTGTGGACCGTGCCGGCCAACAATTTCGGCGGCTCGGTCCAATGCGGTACCTTTCACGAGTCTCACGGCGTCTGGTCGCTGAAAAATATCGGCCCCCATCGCCTGATGCCGTGCCGCCTGTTTCTCAAGGCGGTGGGCGTGTTCTGCGACGGCACGGTGACGGCCTGCGGCTGCTACGATTCCAACGCCCAACTGAAGATCGGCAATATCATGGAGCAGGGATTGGGCGATATCCGCCGCGGCCCGGCCTATGGCGCCATCCTGGAGGCCTTCCGCCGGGGCGATGTCCGCCATGTCCCCATGTGCGGCAAGTGCGACGATCCCTTCGGGTAAGATCGGGCCCTTCGGGTGAGATCGGGTCTCAGACCACCCCGCCCGGGGTCATGGGCAGGGTGAACAGGATGGCGGTGCCGCTTGTGCCGTCGGACTGGACCCAGATGCGTCCGCCCAGCGTCTCGGTGATCTTGCGGGCGATGGCCAGGCCGATGCCGGTACCGCCATAGGTCGTTCCGGTATGCAGCCGTTCCAGCGCCACGAAAACCCTCTCGTGGTAACCGGGATCGATGCCAATGCCGTTGTCCTCGACTTTGAACAGCCAGCCGTCGGGATGGCTTTCGGCCCCGATCCGCAGATGGAGGGGCCGTTCGGCATGGCGGAACCGCACGGCGTTCTCGATCAGGATCTCAAACAGGTCATCCAGGTATTTCTGCGGCACGCCGGCGCGGGGTAACAGCCCCCTCTCCACCGTGACCGGACCGATCCTCTCGCTGTCGATAAAGCGGTTGAGCGCGGCGGCCAGGGCCGATTCAGACGACGCGGTCCCACCGGCCACCGGCTGGCGCTCGATGGCCAGATAGGCCTGAACGTCGCGCAAGATGTCCACCAGCCGCTTGGCGGCCTCGATGATCAGATGGGCGGGCTGTTCCGCCCCGGTATCGGGCATGTCCTCGATGCGTTGGAGCAGAACCTGGGCCTGAAGCCGCATCTGCCGCGCCGGCTCCTGGAGATGGTGGGCCAGAACGAAGGAAAAGCGCTCTAGATCCTCGCTGTAATGAGCCACGTCGTCGTAGGCCTTGGCCAGGGACGCGCGGGCCTCCTCCTGCTCGGTGATGTCGCGCTGCACGCCAACCCAATGGGTCAGCTTTCCGTCCGTCCCGCGCATGGGGGAAAGCGAAAGCTGATTCCAAAACAATGTGCCGTCAGCCCGCTGGTTGCGCAGGACAACCGAGACCGGAACCCCTTCAGCCAGGGCGGCCCGAATATCGTCCAGCCCCGGCTGGCCCGGATCGAACTCGTGCAGGAAACGGGCATTGCGCCCCAGAACGTTCTTGGCCAGATACCCGGTGATGTGCTCGAAGGCGGGATTGGCGTAGATAAGCGGCAGATCTCCCCGCCCCACCTCGGCAATGGTCACCCCGTTGGAAACATTGGACAGCACCATGTCCGACAGGCGCAGCCGGGCTTCGTCGCGCCCGCGCTTGCGCAGCATCCCTGCCATGGCTGCGGTCAGGCCCAGCACGATCAGCGTCACCGCCGCCACCGGCCAGGCAATGGTCTCGACGCTGCGCGTCCAGCCCTCCAGCGCGGTATTTTGGGAAATGCTGACGCTGACCACCAAAGGCCACGACAATGTGGTGCGGTAACTGGTGATCCAGGTCTCGCCATCCCCCCAGGTGCCGAGGAAGGTCCCCATCTCGGCCTCTTTCAGGTAGCGGGTGAACAGCGGATTGTCGCTGCCCCGGTCCTGATGGAAATCGTCCGATCCGCCAGCCCCGGCCAGCAGCAAGCCGTCAAAACGCCAGAGGTGGGTATGGGCGCCGGATTCAGCCTCGATCCCTTGGAAGCTGGCAACAAAGTAGTCGGGATTGACCGCGCCGATCACCAGCCCAAGGATTCGGCCTTCGGCTCCGCGAATGGCCCGACTGACCGGAATTGTCCTGTGCCCGCCCCCTCGAGTACCCGCGCCGATGAACCGGCCGTCCACCGGAAGACCGATCACCAGCGGCCTGGGCAGGCGCTCGTGCTCGGCCAGCAACCCACCAAGATCCAGAGAACGTCCATCGGATTGATCGGCGGAATCAAACAGTACGGCGCCATCGGCGCGAACCACCAGAATCTGGCGCAAATAGGGGATAAAGGTCAGGCGCTGGGCCACTGGCGCCCGCAGGTCGAAGCCCTTCGCCTTCATGCCCTGCTCCAAAGCCAGCTCGGCGACCGAGGCCAAGGTGACGTCGATGGAATTTATCGAGCGTTCCACCGATTCTGTCAGGCTGCGCGACAAATTACGGGCGACGGCTTCGGCGCCGCTAATGGCCTCCTGGCGCCCGGCCAGCAATCCCAGCGTGGTGGAGACGGCCACAGCCAAGGCCATGCCGACGCCGAACACCACCACAGCGCTGATCAGACGCCTGGAAAATACCGGGTTGACCGGCACACTGCCAAGATCCACCGAAGCATTTGCCGGTCGGGATTCCTCGGGTGTTATGGGGTTAGCGGCTTGCATGACTTATGTGGAATAGCATAATACATCCGTATCGGAGGACAAAAATGTACAGATTCGCCAGCCTGATTGCCGCCTTTTCGCTCCTGGTCCTGGGAGCGCAGCCCCTGGCCGCCGCGCCCGGCGGAAAGCTGGCAAAAATTCGTCAGGCCGGCGAGCTCAGGGTTTGTATTTGGCCCGACTACTACTCCATCTCCTACCGCAATACCCGGACGGGAAATCTGGAAGGGATCGACATCGACATGGCCCAGGAATTGGGCAAGGACCTGGGAGTACAGGTACGCTTTGTCGATTCCTCATTCAAGACCATGATTGACGATCTGCTTTCGGACAAGTGTGACATATCCATGCACGCCGTCGCGATTACGCCGGCGAGACAGGAAAAGCTCGCCTTCACTCGTCCGCACCTGCGCAGCGGCATCTTCGCCATTACCAGCAAGACCAATCCGGTGGTCAAGGAATGGTCGGACATCGACCGTGACGGCGTGGTGGTTGCCGCCGCCTCCGGGACGTTCATGGTGGGCGTGATGAAGGAAGAGCTGAAGAAAGCTCGGCTGCTGGAGGTGGCCACCCCCGAGGCGCGCGAGCAGGAAGTGATGAGCGGTCGCGCCGACCTGTTCGTCACCGACTACCCCTTCAGCCGCAAGATGCTGGCCCGGCACGACTGGGCGAAGTTGTTGACTCCGCCCACGCCGCTGGCCCCCAGCCCCTACGCCTACGCCATGGCGCCGGGTGACGGCGAGTGGCTGGACGCGGTCGATTCCTTCGTCGCGCGCGCCAAGACCGACGGCCGCCTGCTGGCCGCCGCCAAGGCCAATGGCCTCGAGGCTATCGTCGATCTCAAATAGCGATCCCGGCCTTGGCCAGCCGGTCCACCAACTCGATCTCGGCATCGGGCGGCAGAGCCATCAGCGGCGGCCGCACCCGGCGCCAGCCGTAATCGCCGGTGCGCCGCGCCGTCAGGGCCTTCAGGGCGGCGATCAGCGGCATGCCTTCCATGATGGCGCGGAAGCCTTCGAGATCCTTCTGCAAGGCCTCGGCCTGCGGCTCCCGCCAGCGGCGCCACAGCTCCAGCATGGCCGGGCCATGAATGTTGGCGTTGGCGCTGATGCACCCCGCGCCACCCGCCCGCATCACCGGCAGAATCAGGCGCTCGGTCCCGGAGAACACCTTGAAGCCGGGAAAAGCCCGGCACATGCCTTCCATATTGGCCAGATCGCCCGAGGAATCCTTGATTCCCACCACGGTGGTGGGGTAGGCGGCCAGCAGCCGCTCGATCAGGCCATGGCTGATGGGAATCTGGCTCTGCTGGGGGAAATGGTAGAGATAGACCCGGAGGCGGGAATCCCCGACCCGCTCGATCACCTCGGCGAAGGAGGCGAACAGCCCGTCCTCGCTGGGGTTCTTGTAATAGAAGGGCGGCAGCATCAGCACACCGCCGCAACCCAGGTTGACAGCATGAGAGGTCAGCGTCACCGAATCGGTCAGGGCGCAACAGCCGGTCCCCGGCATGACGCGGGCCATGTTCAGGCCGATTTCGGCCAGGGCGTCGAGCAGTTCGACCTTCTCTTCCACCCCCAGGGAATTGCCTTCGCTGGTGGTGCCGAACGGCGCCAGTCCAAGACCCTGCCCCATCAGATGGTGCGCGAGGCCGACGAACAGCGGAACATGGGGCGTCAGGGCATTGGTGAAGGGGGTGAGGATGGGGGCGAGAACGCCGTCCAACGTACCGGGATTGCTCATGGATCGTTTCCGCTGTCTACTGGGCCGGTATGACCATTGAGCCCGCAAAGGGAGCCAGAGTCCAGTGACGACCATTCTCCGGCGCATGTTCGAGGCGGCGGTCGAAGCGGCCAAGCCTTCCGCCTGCCTGCCGCCCGCCCTTCCCGCTCCGCCGCCCGGCCGCACCCTGGTGATCGGCGCCGGCAAGGCCGCCGCCGCCATGGCCCGCGCCGTGGAGGACCATTGGCAAGGGCCGCTGTCCGGCCTGGTGGTCACCCGCTATGGCCATTGCGTCCCCACCCGGCGAATCGAGGTGGTGGAGGCCGCCCATCCGGTCCCCGACGCGGCGGGCGAGCACGCCGCCGGCCGCATGATGGACCTGCTGGCCGGCGTGGGAGCGGACGATCTGGTGCTGTGCCTGATCTCGGGCGGCGGTTCGGCCCTGCTGGCCCGCCCGGCCGAGGGCATCACCCTGGCCGAGAAGCAGGCCCTGACCGGGGCCTTGCTGCGCTCGGGCGCCGCCATCGGCGAAATCAATTGCGTGCGCAAGCACCTCTCGGCGGTCAAGGGCGGCCGCCTCGCCGCCCTGGCCGCCCCAGCGCGGCTGGTGACCCTGGCCATTTCCGACGTGCCCGGCGACAACCCGTCGGTGATCGCCTCGGGCCCCACGGTGGCCGATCCCACCACCCTGGCCGAGGCCCGCGCCGTGCTGGCCCGCTATGGCATCGCGCCGCCGCCCGCCATTGCCGCCCGGCTGAACGATCCGGCCGCCGAGACCCCGAAGAGCCTTCCCCCTGGCGAGTACCGCCTGATCGCCACGCCGCAGCGCTCGCTGGAGGCCGCCGCCCTGGTGGCGGCGCGGGCTGGTCTGATGCCGCTGCTGCTGGGCGATGCCCTGGAGGGCGAAGCCCGCGAGATGGCCAGGGTGATGGCCGGAATCGTCAAATCCATCCGCGCCCACCAGCAGCCGGTGCCCATGCCGGCGGTGATCCTGTCCGGCGGCGAAGCGACCGTCACCATCCGGGGCCAGGGCAAGGGCGGCCCCAATGCCGAATTCGCCCTGGCCTTGGCGCTGGCGTTGAAGGACACCCAGGGCGTGGAGGCCATCGCCTGCGACACCGACGGCATCGACGGCTCCGAGGACAATGCCGGCGCGGTCATCACGCCCGACACCGCAGAGAGGGCGCGGGCGTTGGGACTTAACCTTGAGTCTTACCTTAACCAGAACGATTCATACGGATTTTTCAATACGTTGGGCGACCTTGTTAAGTGCGGGCCGACCCTGACCAACGTCAACGACTTCCGGGCGGTGCTGGTGCGATGACCCTGCCTTTCGACACGGCCCTGGCGCTGAAACTGGTGCCGCTTTACCTGCTGATGGGCATCGGCTTTCTGCTGGGCCGGTTTTGCGAGGTCAAGGGACAGGATCTCGGCCGCCTCGCCCTGTTCGTGCTGTCGCCCGCCGTGGTGTTCAAGGGCTTCGTGACCGCCGACCTGAAGGGCGCCTTGCTGGTGCTGCCCTTCGCAGTGTTCGGCCTGTGCTCGCTGGTGGCGCTGCTCACCGCGCCGGTGGCCGGCGGCCTGTGGAAGGACGGGCGCGAGCGCATCGCCGCCTTTACCAGCGGCACCGGCAATACCGGCTTCTTCGGCATTCCCGCCTGCCTGGCCCTGGTGGGGCCGGATTCCCTGCCCTATGTGGTGATGGTCTCGTTCGGCGCCACCGCCTACGAGAACTCGGTGGGTTTCTATACCGTGGCCCGCGCCGAAGCCTCGGTGACCGGGGCGATCCTGCGGGTGCTGAAATATCCCGGCCTGCATGCCTGCTGGCTGGGCGCCGCCCTCAACCTCACCGGCACCAGGGTCCCCATCCCGGCCATGCAGGCCGTCGACCTGCTGTCGGGCGGCTTCGTGCCGGTGGGCATGATGATCGTCGGGCTGGGTCTGGCGCAGGTGAGAAGCCTGCGCATCGACCTGGGCTTCACCGCCTTCACCTTCGCGCTGAAATTCGCCCTGTGGCCCATGCTGGCCCTGGGGTTCATCTGGGCCGACCGCGGCTGGCTGCACGTCTTCGGGCGGGTCGGGCACCAGGTGCTGCTGATCGAATCCCTGGTGCCCCTGGCCGCCGTCACCGTGGTGCACGCCTCCTTGCGCAACATCCACCCCGACCGCGCCGCCATCGCCGTGGCGGTCAGTACCCTGTTCGCCCTGGTCTGGCTGCCCGTGGTCTATTCCCGAGTGTTCTGAAGCCGCTGGACGATCACTCCATACCAGCCCAGGCCGTCATAGGTCTCGTAGCCCGGGGTGCGGGCATAGCCGACCATCACGCCGGTGGGGTCCATGTAGTGGCCGCGCTCGCCCCGCTCGGTCCGCAGGGGAAAGGTCTCGCTCAGCACGCCGGTGCGGTCCGAGGAGGCGATCACCCGGTGCCGCGAATCCAGCAGCAGGCAGCGCGACCGCGCCTTGTCCTCGGGCGCCAGCCGCACTCCGTCGACGATGCCCTGGGCCTGAGCCTGCCAGTCGAAGAAGATGCCCAGCGCCCCGATGGGCTTGCCGTCGGCCTCGCCGTCCTCGCGGATGGCGGTGGCGTAGGTGGCGACCATGGCGTTGCCCAGGGCGGGAGCCCGGGCCACGTCGGCCACCGCGAAGTCGCCGCCGCTCTTCGTCGCCATGGCGTCGCGGAACCACGCCTCGCCCGACACGTCGGTGCCCACCACGCCGGGATAGCGCCCGCCCCGGCCGCTGGCGACGACGCGGCCCTGGGCGTCGGCCACCCAGAGGTCGAGGTAGACGGTATAGGAATCCAGGATCACCCCCAGACGGCGGCAGGTGTGCTCGACCACGGCGGGCTCGTCCGAGCGGCCGGCGCAGGCCACCAGCGCGGCGTCGGTGGCCCACCAGCGCACGTCGCAGGACCGTTCATAGAGGTTGCGGTCCATCACCTCGATGGTGTTGTGAGCCAGATCGGCCAGACGCTCGCCCTGAACCTCGCGCACTTGCGCCGCCAGATTTTCGCCGAAATGCGACAGTTCGCCGAGACGGCCGCGCAACTCGCCCTGCAGGGCATCGGTCAGCAGGGCGATCTCGTTGGAGATGGCCTTGACCTCGTCGGCGACCACCGCGAAGCCCCGCCCGGCCGAGCCCACCCGATGGGCCTCGATGGTGGCGTTGAGCGCCAGCATCTTCGAGCGACGGGTGATCCCGTTGATCCGCATGATCTTGTCGTCGGCCACGGCGGCGACGCCACCGGTCAGCTGAAGCAATTGCTCAATCATAAGTCACTCCCGAAAGCACACCTTCCGGGCATAGCCATCGCAACCCCCATGCCAGTCGGGACGGCGGCGCATCCCTTGACCTTCATCAAGACTGCACAACAATTCTGCACGGTTCCCGTCCGGGAGCCGCCCAAGAATCGGGCAAATACGTGGTTCTACCGGGGTTCGATCACCATCTTCCGCCCATGCTCCGGCAGGCGGTAGACACCCCGCACCTCCTTGACCTTCAGCGAGGCCTCGAACAGATGCGGCGGGCAGGAATTGTCGGCGAACATGTCCCAGTGGCAGGGAATGGCCTGGGCCGGCGCCACCCGGCGGACCAGCTCCGCCGCGTCCCAGTGGGACAGATTGGCATAGCCGCCATTGATGGGCAGGCAGATGGCGTCGGGCTGGTGCCGCGCCCCCGCCTCGGCCAGCAGGTCGCACCAGGCGGTATCGCCGGTAATCCACAGGGAGGGACCGCCGTCAACCTGGATGACAAAGCCCATATGGGTGAGATCACCGGCATCGGTCGGCAGGGCGAAAGTTCCGGTAACCTTCAGATCCTCAAGGAAAATCTCGTGATTGGGCCAGGTCAGGCCCCGCTGGCTTTCCGCCACCCCGGCGGCGGCGAACACCGCCTGGGTATCGCCCGGCCCGGCGAAGGCCTTGACCCGCCCGCCACGGGCACAGGCGCACAGGGTCGCGGGGTCGGCGTGATCCTTGTGCGAGTGGGTGCACAGCAGCAGGTCGGCCTCCAGCGCCTCGGGCGTGACCAGGATGGGGACCCGCCGGTCGAGATCCAGGCCCCGCCGCGACGGATGGCAGGAATTGGAAAGATAGGGATCGACCGCCAGCACCTTGCCGGCCGGCGACTTGATCATCCAGCCGTTCTGCCCCAGGAACCACAGGGCAAGCGTCCCCTTGGCCACCGGGGTTGCCGTGATTTCCGCCATCAAGCCGGTCATGATCCATCCATGCTGGTAATGAGTTGACCACCGTGGGCCGAGAGCCCAAGAATAGCGCACCTCACGCCCCCCTGACCACTGGAGCCAGTCCGGACATGACCAGCCTGCCGATCATTCTGGTGGTCGACGACGAAAAGCAGTCGCAGGAGGCGCTGCGCCGGGTGCTGGCCGACGAGTTCCAGGTGCTGACCGCCTCGACGGCGGAGGAAGCCGAAGGATTGCTGGAGCAGGAAATGGTCCATGCCATCCTGTGCGACCAGCGCATGCCCGGCATCCAGGGGGTGGACTTCCTCAAGGCGGTCCGCGACCGCTGGCCCGACCCGGTACGCATGATCATCTCGGGCTATTCCGAGGCCGAGGACATCATCGCCGGCGTCAACGAGGCCGGCATCTACCAGTACATCACCAAGCCGTGGGAGCCGGACGAGTTGGTCCAGACCCTGCACGGCGCGCTGAAGCTGTATTCCCTCCAACGGGAAAACGCCCAGGCCAGCCTGGACCTCAAGGTTCCTCCGGCGGCGCTGGAGCGCTCCATCGCCCGCAAAACCGGCACGCTGAAGCGCCAGCATCACTTCGACGGCATCATCCATGCCCCGGATTCGCCCCTGACCGAGGTGATCGAGATGGCGCGCAAGGTGTCGTCCTTCGACATCTCGGTGCTGATCACCGGCGAATCGGGCACCGGCAAGGAATTGCTGGCCCGCGCCATCCATTACAATTCCCCTCGCGGCAACAAGCCCTTCGTGGTGGAGAATTGCGGCGCCCTGCCCGACCAATTGCTGGAATCCGAGCTGTTCGGCTGCAAGAAGGGCGCCTTCACCGGCGCCTACGAGGACCGCATCGGCTTGTTCGAGCAGGCCTCGGGCGGCACCATCTTCCTCGACGAGATCGGCGAGACCTCGCCCGCCTTCCAGGTCAAGCTCCTGCGCGTGCTGCAGGAAGGCGAAATCCGCCCCCTGGGCGCGCGCCTCACCCGCAAGGTGGATGTGCGCGTCATCGCCGCCACCAACCGCAACCTGGAAGAAGAGGTGCGGGAAAAGCACTTCCGCCGCGACCTGTTCTACCGCCTGGCCGCCTTCCCCATCCATCTCCCGCCGCTGCGTGAACGCCCCATGGACGTGCCGCTGCTGGCTGAACGGCTGCTGGGCGAGACGGGCAAGGGATTCGGGCGGCCCAATCTGCGCTTCGGCCCCGAGGCCATGGCCCAGATGCGGGGCTATGACTGGCCGGGCAATGTGCGCGAGCTGCAAAACGAGATCCAGCGCATGGTCGCCCTGGCGGAACACGCGGTGCTGAGCCCCGACCTGCTGAGCCCCCGCCTCAGGGCGCGCATCTGCCCGGCCGGACGGGCCCTGGCCGACCAGGGCGAGCCGGCCACCCTGAAGGAACAGGTGGAGATGCTCGAAGCCCGCCTGCTGGCCGAATCCTTGGGCCGGCACCGCTGGAACATCACCCGGGTGGCCGAGGAGACCGGTCTGTCCCGGGTCGGCCTGCGGGCCAAGCTGCGGCGTTATGGCCTGGAACGGGAGGATTGAACCAAGGGCTACGCCGCCCGCCGATCCAGTCGCCTCCGCAGGTCGTCCCAGTCGTTGGGCGCCATGCGCATGCTTTCAGCCCAACCGGGCTTGGTGGGCTCGGGGTCGCTGTTCATGAACTCTGCAACGATGGCATCAAAATTATCCGACAGGACGCGAGAAGAGCTGTCGGCCCCCAGGACCACGGTCAAGCCCGACGGAGCAGAGGCCACCGTGAAGACGTTCAGGTCTGGGCGCCACTTGGTCAGGCAGGGGATGATCTTCCAAACGTCGCCGGTCCAGAACGAGGTCTTGCGGTCGCGGGCCGCCGTGAGGCTGTCCAGGGGCAGGCCGTCATGGATGGTGATGACGCTGTCCGGGCGGCTCAGACGCTCGACGTTGATGAAGTCCCGCAGGGTCTGCTCGAAGTGGTGCAACCCGTCGATGAAAGCCAGATCGACGCTGTCGGCTTCAAGATCGGAACGGACATCGCGAGTCCCGAAATAGACGTCGCTTTCCAGCGGAAAAATCTTTGTCACCGTCTGGGGCGTTGCGTGAAGCTGAGCCGCCGGATCGATGCCGACGGCAATGGTGGGGGCCTGGGCAAGGACCATGGACTGGCCCCTGAAGACCCCGATTTCAAGATAGCAACGGGGCTTTAACCACTCATGCAGCCGGCTCAGCACCTGATAGTAGTCAGGCCCCGGCAAGAGCAGTTCGGACAACAGCTGGTGTCCACGCGCCACCTCGGGTTCCTTGGCCACGGCCGCCCGAAGCGACGCGATTGCCTTGCCCACCTCCCCCTGCCCCTGGAAGGTCACCGCACGCTCGACCAGCAGCACCGGAAACTCGCCGCCCAGCCGGGCCGCCTGATCGATCCACTGATGCGCCTGCGCCCACTGGCCCCGTCCATTGGCCACAGCCCCCAACAGGCACAAGGCGCCGGGATGATTGGGCGCGCGGGCGAGAATATCGCGGCAAGCATTTTCCGCATCATCGAACCGACTGGCGTGAAGATGCTCGAGGACGACATCGAAAGGATTGGGCATGGATTGACTCGGAGGGTTGGGGCGATGATCGGGCCAGATTGAACCACGTTTCGGCCACCCTGACCAGGGACGGACAAAGGGCATTGATCCCGGCTCTCTCGAGGAACACACTGCGCCTGACAACACGCAGGCGGTTCAAAACGCATGGCCCAGCTCACCGACCCCCGCCCCTCTTCGGCCTATGATTTCGCTGGCGGCTATGATCCCGACATGGCGGCGGCCCAGGAGACCGCCTGGATCGAAGTGATCCGCAAGATGGAGGAGGTCTATTCCGACCTCATCTCCTACGAGGTGGAGCTGGAGGAGAAGAACACCGCCCTGGAAGAAGCCCAGCGCTTCATCAATTCCGTGCTGTCGGCGGTGTCGGACATCCTGATCGTCTGCGACCAGAACGGCCGCATCCAGCAGGTCAACCTGGCCTTCCTCCAGTTGACCGGCCTAGCCGAGGTGGACCTGTTCGAATGCCCGCTGGAGGATTTGCTGGCCGAGGATACCGGCCAGTTGCGCCTGTTCAGCTGGATCGACGCCGTCGAGGGCCATGACCGCGAGGTGCGCTTCCGCTCGGCCGATGGCGGGCTGACCGACCCTGTGGCGCTGTCTTGCGCCACGCGGCTGGATCATCGCGGCCTGCCCGCCGGCATCGTGCTGACCGGGCGGCCGGTGGGCGAGCTTCGCCGTGCCTACGAGGCGCTGAAGACCGCCCAGGCCCAGTTGATCCAGCAGGAAAAGATGGCCTCCCTCGGCCGCCTGATCGCCGGGGTGGCCCACGAACTCAACAACCCCATCAGCTTCGTCTACGGCAATGTCCACGCCCTGTCCAAATACTCAACGCGCATCGCCGCCTATCTCGACGCCATCCACGCCGGTTGCGACGAGACCGAGCGCGAGGCCCTGCGGGCCAGCCTGCGCATCGATTCGACCCTGGCCGACCTGCCCGCCCTGATGGAGGGCACCGCCGAGGGGGCCCAGCGGGTGGCCGACATCGTGCGCAGCCTGAAGCGCCTGTCCTTCTCGGCCGGATCCAAGCCCGAGGAGTTCGACCTGGGCGAAGTGGTGGCCAAGGCGGTGCAATGGTCTGGATCGGGCAAGAAGGGACTAGCCAGCATCGAACTGGACCTGCCCGATCATCTGGCGGTGCGCGGCAATCCCGGCCAGTTGCACCAGGTAATCGTCAACCTGATCGAGAATGCCCTGGACGCCGTGGCGGGCCGCCCCGACGGCCGCGTCGAGGTGACTGGCAAGGCCGAGGGCGGCCAAACCGTGCTGACCATCGCCGATAACGGCCCCGGCATTCCCCCCGACATCGTCGGCAAGGTGTTCGACCCCTTCTTCACCACCAAGCCGGTGGGCAAGGGAACCGGCCTGGGTCTGTGGATCTCCTACGGCATCATCCGCGACCATGGAGGGTCGCTGGAGGCCGGCGCCACCGCCTCGGGGGGCGCCCGCTTCACCATCAGCCTGCCACCGGCTTGAGCCCGTCGCCCACTCCCTCTATGCTGCCGCCCATGACCCGAGAAAAACCCGCCATCACCCTTTGCGCCGACGATTACGGGCTGGCCCCGGGGCTCGGCATCGCCATCCGCGCCCTGATCGAGGACGGACGCCTCCAGGCCACCGGCTGCATGACCGGCTCGGCCCATTGGCCGGACGAAGCCCGGCTGCTGAAGCTGCTGCAAGGCCGGGCAGAGTTCGGAGTGCACCTGACGCTCACCGATCACCGGCCGCTGGGCGCCATGCCCTCCCTGGCCCCCGAGGGACGGCTGCCGCCCATCGGGGCCATGGTCAAGCGGTCCGTGCTGCGCCGCCTGGACAAGGTCGAAATCGCCGCCGAGCTGGAGCGGCAGGTGGATGCCTTCGAAGCCCATATGGGCCGCCCGCCCGACTTCCTCGACGGCCATCATCATGTGCACCAGCTGCCCATCATCCGCGACGTGGTGGTGGATCTCTGGCGCCGCCGGCTGAAGGCCCGAGGCGGCTGGGTGCGCTCGTGCTGGGAAAGCCCGCTGACCATCGCCCGACGCGGCGTCGATCCCATCCGCGCCACCATCATCGCCCTGCTGGGCATCGGCCTGCGCCGGCGCATGCACGCCGAGGGCATCCCCCACAACCGCAGCTTCCGCGGCGTCTATGACTTCTCCGGCAAGGTCGCCTATGCCGAGCTGTTCCGCATCTTCTCCCAGGCGCCGGGACCGGGCACCCTGATCATGTGCCACCCGGGCCAGGTGGACGACGCCTTGCGCGCCTGCGAATGGCTGACCGATCAGCGCGAGGTGGAGTGGAAATTCCTGGCCTCCGATGCCTTTCCCCTATCGCTGGCCGATCGCGGCATCACCCTGGCGGCCAAGCCGCTGTCGGCATGAGCCCCACCTCCGCCTCGGCGCGGCTGGGAACCTATTACGCCGCCCTGTTCGTGGCGGTGGGCATTCACATCCCCTTCTGGCCCCTCTGGCTGCAAAGCCGGGGGATGTCGGCCTCGGAAATCGGTCTGGTCGCTGCGGCCGGCTACCTGACCCGCATCCTGGCCAGCCCGGTGATCGGCCATCTGGCCGACCATGGCGGCCAGCGCCGCCTGCTGATGATCCGCCTCGCCCTGGCCGCAGGCCTGATCTGGCTGCTGTTTCCCCTGGCCAACGGCTTCTGGCCCATCCTGGTGCTGAGCGTGGTGGCCATCTTCCCCTTCACCGGATTGGTGCCGCTGGGCGACACCCTGGCCATGATGGTGGTCAGCCGGCACGGCCTGGATTACGGGCGGGCGCGGCTGTGGGGATCGCTGTCCTTCATCGCCGCCGCCACCTTGTTGGGCAAGGCGCTGGAATCCTGGCCGGTGGCGGTTCTGCCCTGGCTGATGACCGGGGCCTTGCTGCTGACCGCCGCCTCCTGCCTGGGGCTGCCCGACATCAAGGTGCCACGGCACGAGGGCAAACCGCCGTCGCTGCGTCCGGTGCTGCTCAACCCGCTGTTCCTGCTGTTCCTGGGAACCACGGCGCTGAACCAGATGGCCCATACCGTCTATTACGCCTTCGCCACCATCCACTGGAAGGCGGCGGGCCTGTCGGACATGGTGATCGGCGTGCTGTGGTCCGAAGGCGTGGTAGCCGAGATCATCCTGTTCGCCGTCAGCAACCGGGTGGTCGGCCGCTTCGGCCCTGCCGCCCTGCTGCTGGCCGCCGCCCTGGGCGGGGTGGTGCGCTGGCTGCTTCTGGGGTCAACTGCCTCGCTGCCGCTGGTAGCCCTGGCCCAGTTGCTGCACGCCGCCACCTTCGGCTGCGCCCATCTGGGAGCCATCCATTTCATCGCGCGGGCGGTTCCCGCCGGCCTGTCGGCCCGCACCCAGGGCATCTTCGCCGCCATGGCGATCGGACTGGCGCCCGGCCTGATCACCCCCTTCAGCGGCCGGCTGTATGAAAACCTGGGAGGCGGTTCCTATCTGGCCATGGCCGGTCTTTCCGTCATGTCGGCGGGGTTGGCCTGGGCCCTGATGCGCCGCTGGACCTCGGGGGCGAGAATCACCGAGTGAAACACTTTCCCCTCGTCCATGCGGTGGAGTAGGATCAGTCAGGGGAAATACAGTGGCGGACTTTCGGGGATGAGCGGAAAAGACAAGACGGTCGCGCAAATGTCGCGATCGGAATTGATGGAATTGCTGAAGCGTTTCGCCGGCCTGCCGCCGCCCTCGGGCTATGACCAGGACGACTGGGACGACTGGCTGGTGGCGTCCGTGCTCCAACGCTGTCGCCGCGATGCCGGGGACGACGACGTAGGCGCCGCCAGTGCCATCAAGATGCTGGCGCCACTCAAGTTCTTTCCCCAGCTCCTGCCCCATCTGGAAGGCCAGTTGGGACGCGAGCTGACCGCCGAGGAATTGGCCCCTGCCGCCGCCCTACGGAAAAAGAAATAGCTTCCAGACAATGCCGGACAGCCCGGCCGCCGCCAGGGTCGGAATCATGCCGATGTGAAGGCGCAGCATGGCGATGGCCGCCGCCACTGCCAGGGCCAGCGCTGCCGGGTCCAGGCTGGCCAACTGGGGAACGAACAACCGCACCGCCCCGACCCGCATCTCGTCCACCGTGCCGAACAGCACGTGCAGCGCAAACCATAGGCCGAGATTGAAGATCACCCCCACCACGGCGGCGGTAATCGCCGCCAGGGCGCCGGACAGCGCCTTATAACCGCGCAGGACCTCCACATAGGGCGCCCCGGCCAGAATCCACAGGAAGCAGGGCGTGAACGTCACCCAGACGGTCAAAGCCGCGCCCAGGACTCCGCCCGTCCAGGGGCCAAGCCCGCCGTGGTCGCGGAATCCGGCCAGAAAGCCGACGAACTGATTGACCAGGATCAGCGGCCCCGGCGTGGTCTCGGCCAGGCCCAGGCCATCGAGCATCTCCGACGGCGCCAGCCAGCCATGCACCTCCACCGCCTGCTGCGCCACATAAGCCAGCACGGCATAGGCGCCACCAAAGGTCACCACCGCCATCTTGGAGAAAAACAGCCCGATGGCCCCGTAGGCTCCCTGCCCCCAGACCATGGCGGCAACGACAGGCGCCAGCCACAGGACTAGGCAGAACACCGCCATCCTGACGCTTCGCCAGTGGTCGGGCCGGGTATGCCCGGCCCCTTCGTCAATGGCCCGGTCGGCGGCGCCCATGGCGCCGGCCTGGCCTCCGCCGGCCGGCAGAAAGGCCGCCCGCCCCGCCCGCGCCGCCATGAAGCCCCAGGCTCCCGCCGCCAGCACGATCAAGGGAAACGGCAGGTCGAAAGCGAAGATGCCAAGAAAGGCCAGGATCGCGATCCCCAGCTTCTCCACCCCGCGCAAGGCCCGGCGGCCAATGCGCAGGGTCGCCTCGATCACCACGGCCAGCACCGCGGGCTTGATGCCATAAAACAGTCCGTCAACCAGGGGAACCTGATGAAACCCGGCGTAAAGCGCCGCCAGCCCCATCATCACCAGAAAGCCGGGCAACACGAACAAGATGCCGGCCACCAGCCCCCCCCGGGTCCGATGCAGCAGCCAGCCGATATACGTGGCCAATTGCTGCGCCTCTGGCCCCGGCAGCAACATGCAGAAATTCAACGCATGCAGAAAGCGAGCCTCGCCCACCCATTTGCGCTCGTCCACCAGAATTCTGTGCATGGTGGCGATCTGGGCTGCCGGCCCGCCGAAGCTGAGCAGGCCGATCCGCAGCCACACCCTGATCGCCTCGCCAAAGGTGGGATGGGCGTCAGATGGGAGTTGAGACATGATCGGCCGAAGCTCCGTTCAGGAAGATTCCCGCTTGCTCGGCGGGCATGGGCTTGGCGATGAGGTAGCCCTGGATCTCGTCGCATTCCTGGCTGAGGAGAATGGCCAGCTGGTCCCGTTCCTCGATACCTTCGGCAACGACTTTCAGCCCCAGGGAATGGGCGATGCCGATGATGGAGGACACCAGCATCATGTCGCGTGAATCCCGTGCGATATCCCGCACAAACGAGCGGTCGATCTTCAGCGTGTTGACCGGCAGGCGTTTGAGGTAGCTGAGCGACGAATAGCCCGTGCCGAAATCGTCGATGGCCAGCTTCACTCCCAGGGCGCGCAGCCGCTGAAGCACTTCCCGCTGATCAACCTCCAGGTCGATCACGAAGCTCTCGGTGATCTCCAGTTCCAGATTCTCTGCGGGGAACCCGGTGTCCTCAAGCACCTGACGAACCTGCTCGGGGAGGTCGTCCCGGGAGAAGTTAACTCCAGACAAGTTAACAGCCATGCAAATGTCGTATCCCTGATCCCGCCACTGGCGGCCCTTGCGGCAAGCCTGGCGCATGACGAACATGTCTATGCGGTCGATCAGGTGCATTTCCTCGGCCAGTGGAATGAAATCCACGGGAGAGATCATACCCAGCCGGGGGTGCTGCCAGCGGACCAGCGCCTCGAAACCGGACACCCGGTTGGTGGCCAAGTTCTTCTGCGGCTGGTAATGGACCTGGAACTGCCCCTCCTCCACCGCCTGACGCAGCGCCGTCTCCAACTCGAGACGATGCTCCTCGCGCTTGGTCATTTCCGCGGAATAGAAGTTGAAGCGCCCCTTGCCCGCCGCCTTGGCCTGATACATGGCTGTGTCGGCATGCTTCAGCAATTCATCGCCACTGGTGCCGTCGATGGGAAACAGGCTGATGCCGATGCTGGTTCCGATGAAGACGTCGCGTCCATCAATGAAAATGGGGGCATGCAGCGATGCCAGAATCTTATCGGCCACCATGGAGGCATCATTGGCGGCGGAAATCTCGTCGAGGATGACGGTGAACTCGTCCCCTCCCAGCCGGGCGATGGTGTCGGTCATGCGGACACAGCCGCGCAGACGGACGGCCACTTCCTTGAGCAGGTCGTCGCCCGCCCGGTGCCCCATGGTGTCATTGACCTTCTTGAAGCCGTCCAGGTCGAGGAACAGAAGGGCCGCCTGCCGGTCATGCCGAAGGGCGTGAACCACGGCACGCTCCAGCCTGTCTTGAAACAGCACGCGGTTGGGCAGATCGGTCAGCACGTCGTAATGGGCCAACCTCAGAATATGGCGCTGGGCCTCCACCTGTTCGGTGATGTCGCGGAAGCTGCCGATGAAATAGCGGATGGCGCCCGCCTCGTCGTAAACCGCGACGATGCTCTCCCAGGCGACGAAGACCTGTCCGTCCTTGCGACGGTTCCAGATCTCGCCCTGCCAACGCCCGTCACGGAAAATGGCCTGCCAAATTTCGGCATAAAAATCGGCGTCGTGATGATTGGACCGGATGATGCGAGGATTCCCCCCCACCACTTCGGCTTCCCCATAGCCCGTCAACTCGGTGAACATGGGATTGATCCGCAAGATGCGCCCCTTGGGATCGGTGATCAGGGTCGCCTCGAGGGCGTTGCTGAACACATGGGCAGCCAGCCGTGTTTCCTCATCTGCCAGGGCCTTTTCCGTCAACCGGCCAGCGCTGCGGCGCCCGATCAGAAGGATACCGGCCACCCCCACCAACCAGAAGGCGCCGTGGGAGATCGCCTGAATACGAATTGCCTGGCCTTCCATGGCCTGGTAGGGCTGCATGGGAACCGACACGCCCACAGCGCCGCGCACCGAACCATTGGGGAATCCCAGATGGCCGTGACATTTCTGACAGCTCTCCTCCATCAAGAAGGGCTTGATCAGGCGCAGATACGGTTTGTCACCAATGGTTGACAGCTCAAGCTTCTCCGACATTGTCCCGGCGGAGAACTGGCGGATAGCCTCGGCTTCCCAGGCATCGGCCTCGTTGTTAGGGTTGAGAGTAACGATGCCGACGATCCTGCCCTTGATGCCGTAATCATCGCCGTAATCGGCCATCATCTCGCGCAACATATAGGCGGGATTCATCAAGGTCAGCAGGCGCCCGTCATTGGTGACCACATCGCGGTCGGGCAGATGGGACATCCAGGGGCTGGGCGGCGTCTTTTCAGATGGTTCTACGTAGACGCCGCCATGGCTCGACGCCCAGCGCCGGTAGGCTAGGTCCTTATTGAAAGCGGAAATGGCCGTGTTGCGGGCAAGATCAAAGACGGCGGCCTGTTGCTGCCTGACGTTCCAGAACAGCGACAGGCCCAGCAGCGCGGTCCACACCATCACCGCCGCCGCGCAGTAGCGAATCACAAGATCAAGGATGTGCCGCTTCCGCCTGGACGAAAGGGTAACCACGCCAATTTCCGAATCCATGCCGGCGGGAGGAGACTGCATTCAGCCATGCCCCAACCGGTCGTCGGACCCATTCGGCCTTGCCATCATGGACACGCGCCACTCCTTGCCAACCTCCTGGGCATTGTTCAATGGTGGGCAGTGGACCACAAGCATGAAACGAGGACTCGCGGCTAGATTTGTAGCTTTGGGCCTATCCCGCAAGCCAGATGTCATAATCCTACAATTTCATGATACACCCGTTGATAGAAGCATCGGGAGACTCGGTAGCCCCATGGCCGAAGATGATGTCGTGCCACCGCTGAAGATCGGCGCCATCGTGCGACCGCCCGACGCCAACGTGCCGGATTCCATGGAAGGATTCGCCCGCATCCTGCAAGGCCAGGGATATTTCGTGCGGGGACTGGTCCAGCGCAATTCGGCGCCAGAAGGCGGGTGCGGCTGCGCCATGACGCTGGTGGACCTCGACAACGGCCAACACTTCCGAATCAGTCAGAATCTGGGAAGCGGCTCCGTCTGCTGCCGGGTTGACACCCAGGCGGTGGCCGAGGCCAGCTTGGTCCTGCGCCGTGCCATGGAAACCGAAACCGACCTGCTGATCGTCAACAAGTTCGGCAAGCTTGAATCCCAAGGCCTGGGCCTGATGGACGAGATTCTGGCCGCGGTCAGCCTAGGCATCCCCTTGCTGACCTCGGTAGAGGCGCCGCTGCTGGAATGCTGGCGCGACTTCACCGGTGGCGTGGCCCGGGAACTGAGCCCCGGTTGCGGCGCGCTGATGCGCTGGTGGGACGAGATCCGGCCACGCGGCGTGCCACGCTCCTCCCGCCTGCTCCGTCCACTTCAGGACGATCAGCCGTTCCAGCGGATGGAACCGATTCCGGAAACGTCGTAGCCCCCCAGCGTCTCGACCCGCCGGGCGAATTCCTGAGTCCGGGTAAAGGCCAGCAGCGCCTGGATGGGCGCCTCGAAAACTGAGCCCCGGTTGCGGCGCGCTGATGCACTGGTGGGACGAGATCCGGCCACGCGGCGTGCCACGCTCCTCCCGCCTGCTCCGTCCACTTCAGGACGATCAGCCGTTCCAGCGGATGGAACCGATTCCGGAAACGTCGTAGCCCCCCAGCGTCTCGACCCGCCGGGCGAATTCCTGAGTCCGGGTAAAGGCCAGCAGCGCCTGGATGGGCGCCTCGAAATAGGCGCGGCGGTCGATGGCCAGGTCAAAGCGCTCGCGGTGCAGGGGAACGAAATCCAGTTTCAGGCTCTTGGCCACCGAGGCCACCGCCAGGCCGGCATCGGCCGCCCCTTCCAAGATGGCCAGTCCCACATCCGTTTCGCTGCGCACCGGCACCTGTGCCGTGGTCAGGGACCCGGCCGGGACGCCCGCCTCGGCCAGCAGCCGGTCAAGCAGCAGGCGGCTGCCCGCCCCTTCCTGGCGCAATACGATGCGGGCCTTGGCGGCCGCCAGATCTGCCAGCGAGGATAGGCCCAGCGGATTGCCCGAGGCCACCACCAATCCCTGCTGCCGCCACGCCCACTCGATCAGCACCACGTTGCGGTCGGCCAGCACCTCCTGCACCTGGGGCAGATTGTAGGCTCCGCTTTCGGCGTCCAGGAGATGGATGCCGGCCATGGCCGCCTCGCCCATGGCCAACTGCCGCAGGCCGTCGAGGGACGAACCGGGCAGCACGGCCAGTCCGCCCCCGACCTCGCGCAGGCACCATTCCAGCAAGGGGTCATGGCTGCCCGCCACTACCATGGGCACCGCCCCCTGCCTCGGCGTATCGGCCGGCGAAGCGCTGTTGCGCTTCAGCCAGGCATCGATCTCGCCCTTGGGAAACAGCCACTTTCCGGTCACCCGGGTACAGGGGATGCGCCGCTCCTTCAGCAGCTCGTAGACCTTGCGCTCCTTGATGCGCAGGTAACGGGCCACCTGATGGGTATCCATCATCTCGGGAAAATCTTGGACTTCATCCATTGGGGGGCGGCTTGCGTCTCGGGTGGCGGGCGATTTCTCTTGGCCCGAGCATGGCGTGGGCCGAGGTGAATGACAAGAACCCACTCGCACTCGCCGGAACGGGACCTATAAACGAATGCGGCCGGAGCAAACGCCCCGGCCGCATATCTCACTCATTCATGACGAATGGGATTACTCGGCGCCGGCAACGGCAGCCAAGGCCTTGGCGAGTTCATAGACCCGCTTCCTGACCTGGGGATCGGTGATGTTGTAATAGGCGCGCACCAGTTCCAGCGTCTCGCGCTTGGTCATGGGGTCGGCCTCGAAGGTTGCCGGCTCCTCGGACAACCCAACCGAGCCCTTGATGATGTTCACCGGGCTCTGGGCCTGGACGCCATCGGCCATGTCGTCGAAGAAATAGGACACCGGAACGTCCAGCACACGCGACAGGTCGAACAGTCGCGACGCACCGATACGGTTGGCGCCGCGTTCGTACTTCTGCACCTGCTGGAAGGTCAGGCCGATGGCCTCGCCCAACTTTTCCTGGCTCATGCCCAGCAGAGTCCGGCGCAGACGCATCCGGCCGCCCACATGAACGTCCACGGGATTGGGGGCACCGCTCTCAAGCCGCCCTCTGGTCGATACATTTCGCTTCGCCAAAACAACACCCCTAATTGAGTGAGAAACTCAGGGNGCATTCTAACCGACACGCTTTCAAACGCAACCTTTTTTAGTATGCAGGTGAATACTCCCGTATGCAGAGGCCAATTCGACCCGAATTCGGCTCATTTATCTCGATACCACGACGAAGCCGTGAACATCCCGGCAAGCAGGTCATACAATTCGCGCACCGACGGTTCGCGCAGCGTATCCTCGTGCGAAACCAGCCACAGCGAAACCGCCATGGACGGCGCCGGCACATCGACGACCTCCAGGCTCTGCTCATAGAGCGTTGAGTAATCAGGAAGAATCGACACGCCCTCCCCACTCAGCAGCGGCCGCTGCACCTTGGGGGTATTGGGGGCAACCTGAACGCCCTCGCCATCCTTGGCGGCCACCAGCCCGTTCCAGGCGTCGAGCCCCCGGATGGCCCGATAGATCCCAATATCCAGCAGCGGCAGCGCCCCAAGATCGTCGAAGCTGGAAACCCCCCGCAATTCATGCAGGAAGTCGCGACTGGCCACCGGGACGAAGTTCATGGTGCCAACCCGGCGCACATGAACGGCACCGCTCACCCTCGGCAGATCTCCCGGCGAAGTAGCCATGACGGAAATGTCGGCCTTTGCCGATGCCGTCGAAAAGGCGAGTTTGGGCAATTCCGCCTTCACCAGGCCCCGGTCCAGCGGCAATTCATGCTTGTCGCGCCCCATCAGGGCGGGAATCAAGGTATAGGTCAGCAGGCCCTCGCTGGCCGCCACCGTCACTTTGGGAGTTTGAAAGGCGGTCAGCCCCTGCATGGCGCCTTCGAAGTCGCCGGCCAGGCCGCCATGGCACGTGCCCGCTCCAGCAGGGCCTCGCCGGCCGGAGTGGGGGTGGCCCCCGATTTACGGCGAGTGAACAGCGGACGGCCGATGGCCGCTTCCATATTGCTGATGCGCCGACTGACCGTGGTCTGATCAACCCCCATGGCAATGGCTGCCGCAGCAAAGCTGCGGTGCTCGGCACAGGCGATGATCAGCCGGACATCATTCCAGTCATGCAGGCGAAACTGAGCCATGGCCCCCTTCATGCCAAACTCTCGGTATTCACATTACACGGCATACCGTAACACCGCACATCGCGGCAAGATAGCCTCCATCGAGTTTCTTGCATGGAGGTTTACCGATGACGACACAGATCCGCAACAGTAGCAAGGTGTCCGGGGCGTCGGTTACCGTGAAGATTGCCCGCACCCCAGACGAATTTGCCATGGCCATGGCCATTCGCGCAGCGGTGTTCCTCGCCGAGGAAGATAACATAACCTATTTCGACGAGTTCAACGGAAACGACTACGTGGCCACCCATCTGATCGCCTTCGTCGATGGCGATCCGGCCGGCGTCATTCGGGTCCGCTGGTTCGCCGACTTTGCCCTTCTTGAGCGGGTCGGCATCCGCAAGCGCTATCGTTCCTATCAGGTCCTGGCCTCCCTGGCCCGCGCCGCCCTGGAACTGGCCCGTCAGAAGGGCTTCCGTATCGCTGCCGGGCGCGCCCGGCTCGAGACGGTCAATTTCTGGAAGCGCTTCGGCGGCCGCCAGTCGGGCGAGGCTGTTTCCATGTACCGCGGCACCCTGGTGCCCATCGTCCACGACATTCCCCGCCGCCCGGATCTTGGTGCCATCCAGGCCGGCCCGTTCGGCGACCCCGATTTCGAGGCCCTGATCGTGCAGCAGGAAGGCAATTGGGATTTCAGCCGCATGAAAGCGCCTATCCATCTCTCGGCTGCGGAGTAGCACCACCATGAACTGGCAAGACCGTCAAGGAATGATCGCCGACCTCAACACCCGCATCGAGCTGAAGCGGCTGGCCGACAAGGCGTTCGAGCGGGATGATGGCCCGCTGATGGCGATCCTCGAGGTTGCCATCAACACGCTGGACGAGCGTCTTGCCGATCCACAGGCCTATGCGCGGGAGGAAGCCCCGCGCAAACGGCCGGTGACGCTGATCTGCCGCAATATCCGGGTCAAGGGCAAACGAACCAGCGTCAAGCTGGAGAACGAGTTCTGGAACGCCCTGGAAATCATGGCGGACGAGGCTCATTGCGCCATTGACGATCTGTGCGAGACCGCCCGGCGCCGCTACGAGGCCAGCAGCCTGACCTCGGCCATTCGGGTTTTCGTGCTGAACAGCAACATGGCGTCCCAGCCCCAACCGTCGGTTCAGGCCTGACACCCGTACGGCGGGGCCCAAGCCAGCTAGAAAGGATCACACCATGATCGTCACGGTAAACGGCCCATCGGGCCTGCCCAATGCCGCCGCAGCCGCTCAGATCGCCCGGCTGCTCGAGGACCTTGCCCAGGAGGCCCGCCAGATGGGCTTTCGCGGCCTGGCCGAGTCCATCGCCTCGGTCGGGATTGAGGCCAGCGAGGAAGCCCGGCACGCCAGCCGTCTCAAGATCTGACGCCCCGCTGTTTGCATCGACGATGGCGGGCGGCTATCCTCTGGCTCCCGGGTCATGCCGGGAGTTGGAGGATGGGGTGCATGAGACGAGCCGTTATGACCTTGCTGCTGTTTTCGCTTGGCGCCTGCGCCGAGGTCACCACCTTCCGGAAGTCTGACGGCTCGGTCTATCACCACGTCAATTGTGGCGATACCCTCAAGCTTGAATCCTGCCGAAGCGCGGCCGAACGCACCTGCCCCAACGGCTTTGGCCGCATCGCGGTGTCGGCCGACGGAGACAATGTCGCAGCCCGGCAGTGCGCCATCGACAACGAAGAGCGCCGCCGTGATGGCGAGCCGGAGCTGAAATGCCCTCAAATCCGCCAGACGGACAATTTCTTCGTCTGCAAGTAAGGACAGGGCCTCGGAAGACCTACACCACCCGGACGTTCTTGAACTGCCAGGGGTCGGAGATGTCCAAGTCCTCGGCAAACAGGGCTCCGCGTCCCTCCAGCGGCGTCCAGTCGGTGTAAACCCCGACCACCGGCCCGAGATAGGGCCGGGCAATTTCCAAGATACGCTGGAAATCGATCTCGTCGGGCTCGACGATGCCCATCATGGGATTTTCCAACGCCCAGATCATGCCGGCCAGCACCGTGGATGTCACCTGCAGGCTGGTGGCGCTGTTGTGGGGTGCCAGTTCGCGGGCCTCGGCGATGGACAGTTGCGAGCCGTACCAGTAAGCCCCCTTGGCATGGCCGGCAATCAGCACCCCCAGTTCGTCGATGCCGCTGACCAGCTCCTTGACCATCAGGCGCTGCCGCGACGGCATGGTCCAGTTCTTGCCGGCCAGTTCGTGCAGCGACAGCACGGCCGCATCGCAAGGATGGTAGGCGTAGTGCACCGTGGGACGGTAGGTCACCCTGCCCTGCTCCTTCACCGTGAAGTAATCGGCGATGGAGATGGATTCGTTGTGGGTGATGAGAAAGCCGTGAAAGGCGCCTTCCACCGGGGTCCAGGTCCGCACCTTCTGGCTGGCGCCCGGCTTCATCAGGTAGATGGCCGCATCGCTGCCGAAGTCGTGGCGTCGCCCATCGGGGGGCAATTCCTTCTCGTGGGTGCCCCAGCCCAATTCGGCGGGCTGGCACCCCTCACCCACGAAGCCGTCGATGGACCAGGTGTTGACGAACTCATCCGGCCCCTTGGGCGTGGTCCCCTGCTGGGTATCGCGCTCGGCCACGTGGATAACCTTGACGCCCAAACGCGACGCCAGCTCGCCCCAGCCCCGCCGGTCCTTGGGAACGTCCGCCCCCAGCCCGGTATCGGCGGCGATGTTCAGCAGCGCCTGCTTGACGAAATGGGAGACTAGGCCGGGATTGGCGCCATGGGTGACCAGGGCCGTCGGCACCGGAGCGTCGACCCGAAGCCGCAGCATCTCCTCGCGCAGCGCGTAGTTGGAGCGAAGCGACGGCGACAGGCTGGGATCGGTGTAGCCACCGGCCCAAGGTTCGATGCAGGTGTCCTGATACAACACCCCGAGATCGCGGCACAGCTCGACCAGCGCGGTCGACGACACATCCACTGACAGGTTCAGCAGGAAGTCGCCCTTGCGCAGCATGGGAGTCAGACGGTCGCGGAAATCGTCCTTGGTCAGCGCTTTGTTGGTGAATTCGATGCCGTATTCGGCGGCAACCTCGCGGCCGCGTTCGCAGGCCGTAATGATGGTGATCTGGGCCGGTTTGATCTCGATATGGCGCAGGATGAGGGGCAAAATGCCCTGGCCGATGCTGCCGCAGCCGATGATGACCAAACGGCCCTTGAAGACAATGGTGCGCATAGCGGTACTCCCCTTACCTCGGTTCTGGCCGGTGCCTCGAAGGCCCGGACCTGATGACATCAACAACGCTCCTAATCACGGGCTCCGCGAGGAGCCCGCGCTCGACGAGTTCGGCGGCAGGCGACCGGAATCGGCCGCGACCGCCGTCACATACTAGTGAGAATTTTCGGGATAACGCCCATCGTATGGGTCACGAACATGTCCACCTCCCTTTCGGGCGCCGCCAAAGAACCCGGCGGCTCTTCCAAAAAGGACGCGTCCGTCGTTGCATAACCGACAAGGGCCATAGGCACGTACGTGTGCGTCACTGACCCGGTATATACCCGTCCCTCTACTGCGATGCAATACTATTGGATCGAGCCGGGGCGGCGCATGCTGCCATCAGCCGCCATTGCGGCGGCGGCCAAGCGGCCGGAGGGCCGCGCCCGGCGAGGGACAAACATTAAGCTAGATCATCGTGCGCCGAATCCGGCGCACGATGATCTAGACTACTCGGCGGCCTGGACCAGGGCCAAACCTTGACGCACATGATCGAGGAAAGCGGCCTGGGCGCTGGAGACGAAGGAATCGCGGCGGCGGATGAACACCGTATCCACCAGAGCCTCTTCCGGCGGCAGGACATGGACACCAACGGACCCGTCGCGCCACACCCGCTCCACCATGCGGCGCGGCAGCAGGGTCACGCCCATGCCGGCGGCGACGCAGCCCTTCACCGCCTCCAGCGTGCCGAATTCCAGCAGACGCAGCCCGATGACCCCGCGCCGGGCCAGAATCTCCTCCAGCCGCCGGCGGTAGGAGCAGCCCACCCGCAGCACCACGATGCGCAGCCCGGCCGGCAGACCCGACCAATCCAGCCGCCGTACCGAAGGGGCGGTCAGCACCACCAGTTCCTCGCGGAACACCGCCTCCTCGTCCAGGTCGGGATGATTGACCGGACCGGCGACGAAGGCCCCCTCCAGACGGCGCTCCAGCACCAGGTCCACCGCCTCGGCCGAGGTGCAGCCGCGAATGGACAGATCCACCTGGGGCTGGTTCTGCACGAAGCTGGTGAGCAGCGGCGCCAGATGCATGGACAGGGTGGTCTCCAGCGAGCCCACCACCAACTCCCCCTTGGGTTCCCCGTCATCGGTCACCGCACGGCGAGCATCCTGCAGCAGGCTGATCACCTGCCGGGCATAGGGCAGCAGGCGACGGCCGGCGGCGGTGGGCTCCACCCCCCGGGCGTGGCGCTGGAACAGGGCGGCGCCCAACTCCTCCTCGAGACTCCGGATGCGGGCGGTGACGTTGGATTGAACGGTATGCAGCTCGGCCGCCGCGCGGCTCATGCCGCCCAGCCGCACCACCGCCTCGAAGACTCGCAGGTCACCCGCATCCATGGCACACCCCATCGCTATGAGTGATGGACTATATCACAACAAATCGTTTTTTATGAACAGCGGAGACGGGTAGCGTGGAATCGCCAACCAAGGAGCCCCTCATGCGCCGGCCCGGTCCTCTGCGAGCCACATTTTCCGCCCTGTGCGCCAATCTGGTGGGCATCGGCCTCGCCCGCTTCGCGTATTCGCCGCTGATTCCGGCGCTGGTGAACGAGGGCTGGTTCGAAGCGTCGGCCGCCGCCTATCTGGGCGCCGCCAATCTGGCGGGCTATCTGGCCGGGGCGCTGTCGGCACGCTTCCTGGCCCATCGCTTCGGCGCCGCGACCGCCCTGCGGGCCATGCCGGCGCTGATCGCCGTCTCCTTCCTGGTCTGTGCCCAGCCTCAGCCCTTCATCTGGTTCTTCGTCTGGCGCTTCCTGTCGGGCATGGCGGGCGGCGTCATCATGGTCCTGGCCGCCACCCTGGCCCTGCCCCATGTCCCGGAATCCCGCCGGGGTTTGGCCGGCGGACTCATTTTCATGGGGGTCGGACTGGGAGCGGTGATTTCCGCCGCCCTGCTGCCTCCCCTGCTGGCCCGCGGACTGCCCTTCACCTGGATCACCCTGGGGGTGATCTGCACCGGCTTTACCCTGGCCGCCTGGAACGGCTGGCCCGACGACAAGGTCCCGGCCTCGGCCGGCGCCGCCCCGGTGCCGCGTGACCCACGCCTGCGCGCCCTGATGCTGGTCTATGGCCTCAACGCCTTCGGACTGGTGCCGCACATGGTGTTCCTGGCCGATTACGTGGCCCGGGGCCTGAGCCAGGGCATCGAACGCGGTGCGTTGGTGTGGCTGCTGTTCGGACTGGGAGCCTCCATCGGTCCGGTGGTGCTGGGCCGGCTGGGGGACCGCTTCGGCTTTGGCGTCACCCTGCGGGGCGCCCTGGTGGCCCAGGCCGTGGTGGTCGCCCTCACCTCAACCACTAGCGAAGTTGGGTGGCTGGCTCTGGCCGGCTTCATCATGGGCGGCTTCTGCCCCGGCGTGGTGCCGGTGGCCCTCGGCCGGGTGCGCGAGCTGCTGCCCGGCGACCATGCGGGCCAGCGTGCCGCCTGGAGCCGTACCACCGCCGCCTTCGCCCTGGGACAGGCGGGCGGCGCCTATGGTCTGGCCTGGCTGTTCTCGCAAGGCGGCGGCTATGGTCCGCTATTTCTGGCGGGGGCGGCGGCCCTGGTGCTTGGGCTGGTGGTGGAACTGGCGGTCAGGCCGCGCCGGAGCGAAGCTTCGGAGCCTGCTTGAAGCCGAAGCGAAGCTTCAGTGCCCGCTTGAAGGCCGCATCGCGCTTGATGGCCGCCTCGCGCCGCAAGGCGTCGCCATGGGGCAGCGGACCTTCCTGGTGAATCAGGCGCCAGGGGCCGCGCCCACGGGTGAACTTGGCCCCCTCGCCCGCATTGTGGCGGGCCAGCCGGTCCTCCACGTCCAGCGCGATGCCGGTATAGGCCACATCGGCGCCGTTGAGCAGGACATAGACGAACCAGTCCTTCATCGCGCCACGATCAGCTTCAGCCCCAGGGCGATGAAGACGCCGCCGGCCAGACGGTCCAGCCACAGCCCGGCGCGGCCATGGCGCCCCAGCCATCCGCCCAGGGAGCCGGCGAACCAGCCGATGATCCCGAACAGCACGCAGGCCTGCAGGGTGAACAGCAGCCCCAATTGCGCGATCTGCCAGCCGGCATCGCCTTTGTCGGCCACCACGAACTGGGGCAGGAAGGCCAGGAAAAATAAGACGACCTTGGGATTGATGGCGTTGGCCAGCAGCCCGCGCCGGAACAGCACGGCCAGGGATTCGCTGCCTCCCACCGTGCCGTCGATGCGCATGGCCCCGCGAGAGCGCAATGCGCCGATGCCCAGCCACACCAGATAGGCGCCACCCGTCAGCTTCAGCCCGGTGAACAGCAATGGCGAGGCGGCGATGGCGGCGCTGATGCCCAGCGCGGCGAGAAGGGTATGGCTGAGACAGCCGAGGGCGCAGCCCAGGCCGAAGGCCATTCCGGAGCGCCGCCCCCGCGACAGGCCGAGGCTGAGGATCATCAGATTGTCGGGCCCCGGCGACAGGGTGATCAGCATTGCCGCCGCCAGGAAGCCCAGGGCCTGGACAGAATCGATCATGGCCCGAAGTCTGCCCTACAATTCCCTGAGGCGAAAGCGCTGGATCTTGCCGGTCTGGGTCTTGGGCAGGAAGTCGACGAACCGGATCTCGCGCGGATATTTGTATGGGGCGATATTGGCCTTCACGAAGTTCTGGATCTCCTCGGCCAGCAGTTCCGACGCCTGGGAGGGATTGTCCAGCACGATGCAGGCCCGGACGATGGTGCCCCGCGCCTCGTCGGGTACGCCGATCACCGCGCATTCCGCCACCTTGGGATGCTCGAGGACGGCGCGCTCCACCTCCTGGGCCGAGATGTTGTAGCCCGACGAGACGATCATGTCGTCCGAACGGTCCACATACCAGAACCAGCCCTCGGCATCCTGCTCCATGATGTCGCCGGTGACGTTCCAACCGTTGCGGACAAAGGCGGCCTGGCGGGCCTGATCGTCGAGATAGCGGCAGCCGGTGGGGCCACGCACCGCCAGCCGTCCCTTGGACCCCACCGGCAGCGGATTGAAGTCGTCATCCAGGATGCAGGCGGTGTAGCCGTCCACGGGAAAGCCGGTGGCCCCCGGCTTGGCCACGTCGGCCGACTGACAGATGAAATGGGTCAGCATCTCGGTCATGCCGATGCCGTTGACCAGCTTGACGCCGGTCCGCTCCAGCCAGTCGTCGTAAAGCTTGGGCCGCAGGTGCTCGCCCGCCGAGGAGGCCTTGCGGAGCGACGAGATGTCGTACTTGCCCACCATTCCCAGCATGGCGTTGAAGGCGGTGGGCACCGCGTAAAGGCTGGTGGCGCGGTGACGCTGGATTCCCTCCAGAATCAGCTCGGGCGTCGGCTTGGGCACCAGCACGGCGGTGGCGCGATGACGCAGCGGGTACATCATGAACGCCGCCTTGCCATAGGTGAAGGCGATGGAAGGCGAGCCGATCACCACCTCGTCCGGCTCCAGGGTATGGCGGCGCGGCCAGCAATCGCACGACGCCAGGATGTCGCGGTGAAAGTGCATGGCGCCCTTGGGGTTGCCTGTGGTCCCCGAGGTGAAGGTGATCAGCGCCACGTCATCGGCCGCCGTATCCACATTGGCGAAGCCGGTGGGCTTGGCCTCGGCCCGACGGTCCAGATCGGCCTCGGCCTTGGCCCCGTCGCAGAGGGGGGTGAAATAGGCGACATGGCGCAGCTCAGCCATCTTCTGGCGGGTGAGATCCATCTCCTCGGCCAGATCCAGCTCGCACAGGGCGATGGAGACGCGGGCCTTCTCGACGATGTAGCTCAGTTCCTTGGCGCGCAGCAGCGGCATGGTGGTGACGCAGATACCGCCCGCCTTCAGCACCGCCAGCCAGCAGGCCACCAGCATGGGCGTATTGGCCGAGCGCAGCAGCACCCGGGCGCCCGGCACCAGCCAGAAATCCTCGGTCAGCACCCGGGCGATGCGCTCGGCCCGGTCGAGCAGATGGGCGTAGCTCCAGGTCCCCTCCCCATAGTGGAACACCGGCTTGGCGCCGAAACCAGCCGCCACGGCGGTATCGATCAGCGCGGCCGCCGCGTTGATGCGGTCGGGGTAGTGGCTGAGGTGCGGTGCCGAGTAGTCGAAGACCGGCCACAGATCGGGCGGCGGCAGCAGTTCGCGGGCAAAGCGGTCCACATGGGCACTGGGCACGCCCCCTGGAGCTCCACTGGACAAGCGCATCTGATCCTCCGCCGACTGAATGTTCATTCATCTGAATGATTATTCATTCATCGAACCAAGGTCAAGGGGAATGGTCGGAGTGTCATCCCGAGCGAAGTCGAGGGATCTCATCCTGGAACGGCAATTTCCCATCCGGCATCGGTGATCCAGACGGAGATTCCTCGCCTCCGGCGCGGAATGACAGGCTCGATCAGGAAATGGATGGCCCCAGCCGCCCGATCATCCTGCCCCGTGCCGCCGGCATGGCCGCATGGCGCGGATCGAGCACATGGCGTTGCAGAAAGAAGCCGGTCAGGTCCAGCCCCTCACGGATGGCGCGGACGTCCCCTTCCCCGCCCCCCACCAGGAAGGCCGGCAGCCTGAACAGCTTGTCGCGGTAGGGCTCTCCCGCTTCGCGGGAGACGGCACGGCCGGTCTTGGGGCTGACCCAGGCCAGATCATCGGTCCGGCCGGTGGCGGCGCAGGCCGAGAGGTCGAGGCCGAACCCCAGGTCCCGCAGCAGGGCCAGTTCGAAATGCACATAGATGCTGGGCCAGGATTCCGCCTCCAGGGCGTGGAGCAGCGCCACCAGGGCGGCGTGGCAGGCGGGATGAGGCTGACGCTCGGCCAGGCGGCCTCGGCCAGGGCGCAGGCCGAGCCCAGGGCGGCGAGCCGCGCCGCGTCGTCGAGAAAGGCGGCGGCGTGGGCGTGCAGCATTTCCAGGCGAAAATTGCCCAATTGCTCGGGCAGGCGGCCGGTCCATCTGGCGCGGACCAGATTGCCGGGCTGCAGGATCGGGCGGTTGGCCCTGCCCTGCCCGCCATGGACCAGTCCGGCATGGCGCCCGTGGGAGCGGGTCAGCAGGGAGGCGACGGCGCCGGTCTCGCCATGGCGGCGCACCGCCAGGACGACGCCGTCGTCATCCCACTCCATTCCAGCTCCAGACGAACAGCCCCAGGCCGCCGGTGGTCGCCGCCAGGGCCAGGGCCGCCAGCAGCTTCTGGCGCGGGGAGATGACGGGCACGTCGTCGTCTTCCAGGCTCCAGGCGCCCCGGGTGAAGCGATGGGCCAGCAGGCCCAACAGCACCAGCACCCCCACCCAGATCAGGGCGATGGCGATGGCGCGCGGGCTCATTCCGCATTCCTCATGAATCGAAATCCAGGCCAATCTCGGAGTAATGGCCGCGCTTTTCCGACCAGTCCTCGCGCACCTTGATGTGGATGAACAGGTGGACGCGACGTTCCAGCAGTTCTTCCAGCTCCTGACGGGCGGCGGCGCCGATGGACTTGATCTGGCGCCCGGCCTTGCCCAGGACGATAGGCTTCTGGCTTTCCCGCTCCACATAGATCACCTGATCGATGCGGGCCGAGCCGTCGTCCTTTTCCTCCCACTTCTCGGTCTCCACGTGCAGGGAGTACGGAAGCTCCTGATAAAGGGCGAGGAAGGCCTTTTCACGGGTGATCTCGGCGGCCAGCAGGCGCTGCGGCAGGTCCGAGACCTGATCCTCCGGGAACATCCACGGCCCCGGTGCCACCAGCTTGCCCAGATGGGCCAGCAGATCGGCGATGCCGTCGCCCTTCAGCGCGCTGATCATGAAGACGTCGGTGAAGATGCCCTCGGCGTCCAGTTGGGCGGTCAGGCCCAGCAGCTTGTCGCGCTTGACCAGATCCACCTTGTTCAGCACCAGAATGGCCTGACGCTTGGTCTCCTTCAGCTTGTCGACGATGGCGCGGGATTCGTCGTCATAGCCCTTGGCCGCGTCGATCAGCAGGCAGATGTGGTCGGCATCATTGGTGCCGCCCCAGGCGGCGGCCACCATGGCACGCTCCAGCCGCTTCTTGGGCGCGAAGATGCCGGGGGTATCCACCAGGACCACCTGGGCCTCGCCCACCATGGCGATGCCCATCACCCGGAAGCGGGTGGTCTGCACCTTGGGCGAGACGATGGACACCTTGGTGCCCACCAGGGCGTTGACCAGCGTCGACTTGCCGGCATTGGGAGCGCCGACCACCGCCACGAAGCCGCAGCGCTGTTCGGTTTCGGGGACTTCATTCATGTTTTCACCTGTTCCAGCAGCAGGCCGGCTGCCGCCTGCTCCGCCACTCTTTTGGAGGCACCACGGCCCACGGCCGAGCCTACACCTTCCACGCTGACCTCGATCAGGAAAATCGGCTCGTGCGGCGGACCTTCCTGGCCCAGAACCTGATAATGGGGCAACGGCTTGCCGCGCCCCTGGGCCCATTCCTGCAGACCGGTCTTGGCATCCTTGGGCGGCGCCAGGGCCTCTTCCATCATGGGCTCCCAGCGCGAGCGCACGAAGCTCGCCGCCACGGCGAATCCGGCGTCGGCGTAAAGGGCGCCGATCACCGCCTCGCAGGCATCGGCCAGAATGCCGGGATTGGCCCGCCCCCCCGCGTCATCCTCGCCCTTGGCCAGCACCAGACAGCGCCCCAGGCCGATCTCGGTGGCGATGCGCGCCACCGCCTCGCGGCGCACCAGGGCGGCGTGGCGGCGGGCCAGGGCGCCCTCGGCCTCGTTGGGAAAGCGGGAGAACAGCATCTCGGCCACCACCAGCCCCAGGACGCGGTCCCCCAGGAACTCCAGCCGCTCGTAAGGGTCGGAGGTCCGGGACTTGCGGCCCTGGTGCATGCTGGGATGGGTCAGGGCCTGGGCCAGAAGCTCGGGCCGTGCGAAGGCATGCCCCAGCAGCGCGGAAAGCTCGGCGGCGGCGCCCTTCATGGCGCTACTCGATCCCCTGAAGCAGGCGGGAATAGCGGATGGCCCAGGGCCAACGCCAGACTTCCCACAGGGCGGCGCTGCCGTCGCCCGAGAAGAACAGGATTTCGGCCCGCCCGACGAAATTCTCGGCCGGGACATAGCCCACCTCGGACAGGAAGCGCGAATCCGCCGAATTGTCGCGGTTGTCGCCCATCATGAAGTAATGGCCGGCGGGCACCACGTATTCCATGGTGTTGTCGGCGGGGCCGTTGTCGCCCAGGAATTCGATGATCTTGTGCTTGCGCCCGTTGGGCAGCGTCTCGACATATTGCGGGGCGCGCAGGATATTGCCGTCGCGATCGCGCTCGACGAAGTCCTCGATGCGCTTCCTATCCACGGCGGTGCCGTTGATGTGCAGGATGCCGCCCTTGACCTGGATGCGGTCGCCGGGCAGGCCCACCACCCGCTTGATGTAGTCGACCTTGTTCTCCGGCGGCTTGCGGAAGACGATCACGTCGCCGCGCTCGGGCGTGCGCTCCATGATCCGCCCGCCCCCCGGCCCGAAGCCGAACGGCAGGGAATAGCGGGAATAGCCATAGGCGTATTTGGAGACGAACAGATAGTCGCCGATCAGCAAGGTCGGGATCATGGACCCCGAGGGAATGTTGAAGGGCTCGAAGGCCAAGGTGCGCACACCTCCGGCGATCAGCATGGCGTAGACGATGGTGCGGATCGTCTCACCCATTCCGCCCGACTTGCCTTTAGACATGAATATCGCCGTTTATCCCATTGAAATACATGACACCAGCCTCGGCCGAGGCATTGAGCGTCGCCGAGATCAAGCCAGCCTGCGCGAACGATGTCAAGCAGGCTGGGCTTCGACGATCACCACGGCCTGGGCCAGGGGGTAATCGTCGGACAGGGAAAGGTGCAGACGGGCGATCATCCCGGCCGGAATCCGCCGCGCCAGAAGCGCCGCCGCCCCGCCGCTCAGCGACAGAAACGGGCGCCCGTCGCCGTCGTTGGCGACCTCGATATCGCGCCAGCTCACGCCGTCCTTGCCCAGCGCCTTGACCAGCGCCTCCTTGGCGGCGAAGCGCTTGGCATAGGCCCCGGAGCGCGCCCGCCCGCTCCGCCGTTCGGCGGTCGCCCGCTCGGCTTCGGTGAAGACCTTGGCGATGAAACGCTCGCCGAACCGCTCCAGGCTGTCCTCGATGCGGCGGATATCCACCAGATCGTTGCCGAGGCCGATGATCATGGACGTCTCACTCTCCTGGTTCGGCTGGAGATGGTAGAATCCTGCCGGGACGGGAACAAGCATGTGATGAAACGAAACCCGCAGGGAACCCCAAGATGACCATCGAAAGCTTCATGCAAGGCTACAAAGCCGCCTGGGAACAGCGCGACCCCAGCATGTTCGCGGCCCTTTTCGCGGCCGGGGGGCGATACCACAACACCCCCTTCCAGGTTCAGGAGGGCAGCGCCGCGCTGATGGAGTACTGGAAGCGGGTGCAGCTTCAGGAAGACATCCAGGTCAACTACCAGATCCTGGCCAGCCAGGACGGCGGCGGCATCGCCCATTGGCACGTCACCTATCTGGTCGCTTCCGAGGAGCTGTTCCAGATCTGGGCCAGGTCCACGGGCACCGGCCTGCCGAACCGCCAGCCCGGCGACCCGCTGCCGCGCATGGTGCTGGACGGCATCCTTCAGGCCGACTTCGCCGACGGCCTGTGCCGGGAGGCCCGCATCTGGTGGCACAGCCAGCCCCAGGCGAGCTAGGCTCCCCGCGCCTCGTCCATCAGGCGGCGCATGTGGCGGATGGACGCGTCCAGGCCGACGAAGATCGCCTCGCCCACCAGGAAGTGGCCGATATTCAGTTCCATGATGGAGGTGATGGCCGCCACCGGCTTGACCGTGTCGTAGCTGAGACCGTGGCCGGCATGACATTCCAGGCCGATGGCCTGGGCATGGGCGGCGGCGGCCTTGATGCGGGCGAATTCGCGGTCGCGGGCCTCGCCCTCCGCATCGCAATAGGCGCCCGTATGCAGCTCGATCACCGGCGCCCCCAGCGCCTTCGAGGCGTCCAGCTGCCGAGGATCGGCCTCGATGAACATGGAGACGCGGATGCCGGCCTCGGACAGCCGCCCGACCAGAGGCTTCAGGCTCTCGAACTGGCCGACCACGTCGAGTCCGCCCTCGGTGGTGCGCTCCTCGCGCTTCTCCGGCACGATGCAGGCGGCATGCGGCCGGTGGCGCAGGGCGATGGACACCATCTCCTCGGTGGCCGCCATCTCGAAATTGAGCGGCAGGGAGATCTCGTTGGCCAGACGCTCCATGTCGCGGTCCGAGATATGGCGCCGGTCCTCACGCAGATGCGCCGTGATGCCGTCCGCCCCCGCCGCCGCCGCCATATGGGCCGCCCGGACCGGATCGGGATGGTGCCCACCGCGGGCATTGCGGATGGTGGCGACGTGGTCGATGTTGACGCCGAGGCGCAGGCGGGTCATGGCCATTAAACTCCGTTGAGAAATGGGCCACAGATGAACACAGATGAACACAGATCAAAACGCATAGACTGCGGGACCACGGCCGCTCGGCGTGATCGCGTCATGATCATCTGTGCTTATCTGTGTTCATCTGTGGCTAATCGCTAATTCCGCGCCCGATCCACCGAGTTGATGGCCGGCGTGGCGCGCAGGGCGGCGATGACGTTGGTCAGATGCTTGACGTCCCTCACCTCGATATCGATCAGCATCTCGAAGAAATCGGTGGTGCGGTTGGTGATCTTGAGATTGGTGATGTTGCCCATGTTCTTGGCGATCACCGTGGAGATGGCGCCGAAGGCGCCGGGCTCGTTGGTCACCACCAGATCGATGCGGCCCACATGGGCGGCCGAATCGGCCTCGTCCCAGGCAAGGTCCAGCCAGCGCTCGGGCGCTTCGGCGAACTGTTCCAGGTTCTCGCAGTCGATGGTGTGAATGGTGACGCCCTTGCCGGTGCTGACGATGCCGACGATGCGGTCGCCGGGCAGCGGGTGGCAGCAGCCGGCGAAATGCATGGCCATGCCGGGGATCAGCCCCTTGATGGGCACTGCGCCGGCCTTGTCCTTCTTGTTGGTGGACGGTTTGTCGCCGCGGACCTTCAGCGCCACCACGTTATCGTTGCGGTTGGCCTGGGCCTTCAGCTCGGGGAACACGGTGGAGACCACCTCGCGGGCGGTCAGCGTGCCCTCACCCACCAGGGCCAGCAGATCCTCGGCCGAGGGCGCCTTGAAGATGCGCAGCACCCCTTCCAGGGCCTTTTCCGTGAACTCGTAGCCTTCCTGGCGGAACGAGCGCACCAGGATGGCGCGGCCCAATTCCGTGTACTGGGCGCGCTGCTGGGTGCGGATGAAGCGGCGGATGCGGGCGCGGGCCTTGCCGGTGACGACGAAGCGTTCCCAGGTGGGATTGGGCGTCTGCGCCTTGGAGGTGATGATGTCGACCTGGTCGCCATTCTGCAGCTGAGTGCGCAGCGGCATGATGCGGCCGTTGACCTTGGCGCCGACGCAGGTGTCGCCCACCTGGGAGTGGACGGCATAGGCGAAATCCACCGGGCAGGCGCCGCGCGGCAGCGAGATCAGGTCGCCCTTGGGGGTGAAGCAGAACACCTGGTCGGAGAACATCTCCAGCTTGGTGTGCTCCAGGAATTCCTCGGGGTTGGAGGCGTGCTCCAGAATATCCAGCAGCTCGCGCAGCCAGCGGTACTGGCGGCCGTCGGTCATGTTGCCGCCTTCGCCGCCGCCGCCCTTGTACTTCCAGTGGGCGGCGACGCCCAGTTCGGCCACTTCGTGCATCTCGCTGGTGCGGATCTGCACCTCGATGCGGTGGCGCTCGGGCCCGAACACGCCGGTATGCAGCGAGCGGTAGCCGTTGGGCTTGGGCGTCGAGATGTAGTCCTTGAACCGGTTGGGAACCATGGGGTACTTGGAGTGGATCACCCCCAGCGCCCGATAGCAGTCCTCCACATTATCCACGGCGACGCGGAACGCCATGATGTCGGAGAGCTGCTCGAACCCCACGTTCTTGCGCTGCATCTTCTGCCAGATGGAATAAGGCGTCTTCTCACGCCCCGAGACCACGGCCTTGATCCCCGGCTCGGCCAGGATGGAGCGCAGTTCGTCCAGAATGCGGCCGATCAGGTCGCCGCCCTGCTCGCGCAGGAAAGACAGGCGCGCCACGATGGAGCCGCGCGCATCCGGGTGCAGCTCGGCGAAGGCCAGATCCTCCAGCTCCATCTTGATGCCCTGCATGCCGATGCGTTCGGCCAGCGGCGCATAGATCTCCATGGTCTCCATGGCGATGCGACGGCGCTTGTCGGGATTCTTGATGTAGTGAAGGGTGCGCATGTTGTGCATGCGGTCGG